>DATFEO010000047.1:0-6358 GCA_035250985.1 Sphingomicrobium sp.
TTCATCGTCGACGAAATCGAAGGCGACGAGGACGGCCGCGTCGACCTGGCCGACGTGAAAGCCAAGCTCGGCCCCGACGTCGCCGCCATCATGACCACCAACCCGAACACGTGCGGCCTGTTCGAGCGCGACGTCAAAGCCATCGCCGACGCCGTGCACGAAGCGGGCGGCTACTTCTATTGCGACGGCGCGAATTACAACGCCATCGTCGGCAAGGTGCGCCCCGGCGATCTCGGCGTCGACGCCATGCACATCAACCTCCACAAGACGTTCTCGACCCCGCATGGAGGCGGCGGCCCGGGTTCGGGACCGGTGGTCTTGTCTGAAGCGCTGGCCCCGTTTGGGCCTTTGCCCTTCGCGGCCAAATATCCAGACGGCAGCTATAAGCTGGTCGAGGAAGAGAGCGCCGGCGAAGAGCATCCGCGCACCTTCGGCCGAATGACCGCCTTCCACGGCCAGATGGGCATGTTCACGCGCGCGCTGACCTATATCCTCAGCCATGGCGCCGACGGCCTGCGACAGGTTGCCGAAGACAGCGTCCTCAACGCCAACTACATCCTTCGCAGCCTCGAGGATGTGCTTGACGCGCCCTTCGCTCACTCGGGCCCCTGCATGCATGAAGCAATCTTCAGCGATCGCGGGTTCGCGGAAGGCATTACGACGATCGATGTCGCCAAGGCGCTGATCGACGAGGGGTTCCACCCGATGACCATGTATTTCCCGCTGGTTGTCCACGGCGCCATGCTGGTTGAGCCGACCGAAACCGAGTCAAAGGCAGGCCTCGACCAGTTCATTGCTGCCCTGCGATCGATCGCGGAACGAGCGCGCGCAGGGGACGAGAGCCTCAAGGCAGCGCCGGTCTTCGCGCCGCGGCGCCGGCTCGACGAGACCCAGGCGGCGAGAAAGCCGGTCCTGGCCTACAAGACGCCGGCGCCGGACGGATCATCAACCGGGCTTGGCGCGCATTTCGGCGGAGGCTGAGTGAAGCTGAGCTCGCCTTCGGCGCAGCGCAACCGCGGACCGATTTCGGCGGTGCTGGCCGATTGGCTACCGGAATCCGGGCTTGTCCTCGAGGTGGCGAGCGGGTCGGGCGAGCATGCGGTGCATTTCGCGCAAGCATTTCCGCAGCTTGAATGGCAGCCGAGCGACCCGGATCCAGGGGCGATCCTCTCGATCGAAGCCTGGCGCACGGACTTCGGGCTTGCCAATTTGCACGAGCCTGTGATCTTGGATGCTGCCGCCCAAACTTGGCCGGTCGAACGGGCCGAGGCGGTACTGAACATCAACATGGTGCACATCAGCCCGTGGGAAGCGGCGCTGGGGCTGCTCGACGGCGCGGCGCGGGTGCTGGCGCCCGGCGGCAAGTTGATCCTCTACGGGCCATGGATAGTCGATGGGCTTCAAACAGCGCAATCGAACCTCGCATTCGACGCCGATCTCAAGCGGCGAAACCCCGCCTGGGGACTGAGAAAGGTCGAGGATTTCGCCGCCGAAGCCGAAGGACGCGGCCTTTTGCTCGCGGATCAGCGCGAAATGCCGGCGAACAACCGCATGCTGCTCTTCATTCGTCGCTGATTTCCTGCCGGTTAGGCAGGTTCGGAGCGTCGCCCTGGCGTGGCTTGTCGCCCTTCTGGACGCGCGTGATGCTCGGGTCCTCGCCCTCGGCCGACTGCAGCTCGTCGCGCTGGGCGATCTCACGGGCGAGATCGCCGCCGCTGGCGCCGCCTTGGCTCGGCGTCGGCAGCTCGGTCAGCTCCTCGATCAGGTCGTTGTCATTGTCGCGTGGACGGTCGGTCATGGCACTTCTCCTGGCCGTTCAACGGGAGGCGGGCAGCGGCGTTCCCTCAGCCGGCGGCGCGCAGCCGGTCCCGGACGTCCTGCAGCCACGTGACCAGCTGCGCGAGCGGGATCAGGCGGTTGAAGCTGATCCCCAGATAACCGTCCTGCCGCCAGCGCAGCGCCGCCGGCTGCGGCTCGAGGCCCGGCAGCGATACCGACAGGTCGCAGCCATGCTCAATCTGTGGATCACCCTCGACCTTCATGCCGCCCTGAGAGACGTCGCACACGCGCAATCGATAGACATTGGCGCCGTCGCGGACGGTGGCGAAGCAATCAACCTCGATCCGCGGCATGCGCGGCCGCGGACCTTCGGCCGACGCGGACAGGATCTCGATGACGTCGATGGGCACATCGAAAGTGACGCCGACATTCTGATCCCTGGTCCAAGTGGCACGACCGCTGACCGGTTGCCCGCTCTTGAGCTCGATCGACAGCGACGTGCCTTCGGGGATCGCGCAATAGGCGCGGATCATCATCCCGCCGGCGGAAATGTTCTTGATGAGGCAAAGCTCGCGCCGGTCGCCGATGGTGATCGAGCCGACCCGGAACAGGGTCAGATGCCGCTCATCCTCGCGACGGTCCCCCGGTTTGGGCGGGGCTTCCGACAGCGAGTAAAGTGTCGTCTGTAAAGGCTGCCCGCTCATCTGGACTCCATCGGCTCCGCGAGCGGTCGTAAAGCCCCAGGACTTACCAGATGGTTGACTATGGGTCCGTGGTGGACCGCCGCCCGAACCTGTTCGGCAGCAGTGGCTTCCTGTTTCGCTATCGCCTGAGAATCGACCGCATATGTTTGCCATAGGATATCGTCACTGTGGCAAACGCCATCTTCGCCGCATCGCCAAACAGGAACGGCCCGAGACCAAAAGCGAGCGCCTTTTGCCAACCCATTTGCGCGGCAAGCCAGGCGCAGCCCATCCCCAGGATGGCCATTTCGCCCGCAAGGACCGCCAACGCAGTCTGGGGAAGCGAGCGGTCCCATCCGTTTTCCGCCAAGAGCCCAACAAGGACGACTGCCACGACATATCCAGCCAGGTACCCGCCGGTCGGGCCGGCCAAATAGGCGAGACCGACGCCGCTCGCCGGTGACCCCGCGAACACCGGGAGGCCGAGCGCACCTTCCGCGATGTAGGCAAGGATCGTCATCGCGCCCAACCGCCAGCCGAACAAGGCGCCGACGGACAGCACGACATAGGTCTGCATGGTCATGGGTACCGGCCAGAACGGCACCTGCACCTTGGCAGACGCCCAGAGAAGCGTGCTCCCGAGAAGAACAGCACCAAGCTGAAGCACCCACCGGTTGACGGCGGACGCCCGCGTTCCGTGGGCAGATGCAAAGGTATCCATCGCCGGCATTTGGGGTCTCTCCATTGCGATCGTTTGGCAGACCGGGGCCTAGGCGATCAAGGCGGTTTCAGGGGTAATCGCGCGAAGCGGCGGCACGGTTACAGCAGCGGGTGAACAATGTTCGGATTTCCAGATCCTTGTGCGGTCCCGTTACTGCCCAGGTCGACCGCCAGCGTCTTCGGTCAATGGCGACGATCAGGCCCTCGTAGAGATCCGGGGTGCAGCAATGGCGTACGACGGCACACCCATTTGAAAGATCAAGATCATGGAACGTGCGGCCATCGCGGAACGCGACGAGGGCGTTCGCGTGCCCGGCGGGAAACAGGTAGCTGTAGCTCTGTTCTGCCGGGCCTTCATGTGAGCCAAAGACAAGCGTGCCGCGCTCAGTGTAGGACAGGGAGCTGCCTTCCGGACAAAAAGACGCTTCGCCGGTCAGTTTGCCGCGGATCGAGTTGCGTCGATCCAGCAACACGCGATTGAGCCGCCATTGTCCCGAAAGATATTCCTTCAGGTCCAGAACTGGCCACAAGATCTTTTCTCCTATGGCCTCCCTCACGGCAGGCGAAATAGTGAGTGGTGAGCCCTGCTGGATTCGAACCAGCGACCTACTGATTAAAAGTCAGTTGCTCTACCGACTGAGCTAAGGGCCCAAAGACATACAAGCTGCCAGAGGCGGCTCCCTAACCCCGCGGGCGCGCCTTGCCAAGGCGATGCGCGAGATGGCGGGCGGTCAACGAGCCGCGCACACGCCAAGCAGGCGCGATTTGGCCCAATGGAATGAGCATGAAGGCGCGCCGCTCCAGCATCGGATGCGGGATATCCAGCTGGCGCGAACTCAGCTTGCCGCCGTCCCAGGCGATGATGTCCAGGTCGAGCACGCGCGCCGACCAGCGCTTGCCGCGCCGCCGCCCGAAGGCGCGCTCGATTTCATGAAGCTCTGCGAGCATCGCTCGCGGGTTGCGGTCGCTTTCGACCAGCGCAACTGCATTGGCGAAATCGCGGCCGGCGCCGTGCTGGGCAGGGTTGAGCAGGATCGGTGAGGCGTCGAACAGGCCGAAGCGGCGGTCAAGCTCGGCAATGGCTGCCTCGACCACGCCCGCCGGGCGCCCGTGGCGGCCATGCATGCGGTTCGAGCCGATGGCGATGGCATAGAGATGGGGCATTCCTGATTGGACTAGACATTTCGTCACCCCCGCGAAAGCGGGGTCCCCCTTCCCACGCAGCGACCGAAGAAAAGCGGGATTCCCGCTTCCGCGGGAATGACGATAGTGAAGGCGCCATGCCCCAACCCGCCGACCTGTCGCCCATCCCCGAGGCGGAGGCACCGCGCGACTGCCCGCTCTGCCCGCGGCTGGTGAAATTGCGCCATCAATTGCGCGAGGAGCATCCGGACTGGTGGAACGCACCAGTGCCGGCGTTTGGCGACCCGGACGCTTGGTTGGGAATCGTCGGCCTGGCTCCCGGCAAGCACGGCGCCAACCGCACCGGCCGGCCTTTCACCGGCGATTATGCCGGCGACCTGCTCTTTTCGACCCTGCTCAAGTTCGGGCTGGCGGAGGGCGTGTACCGCGCCGATCCGGCGGACGGGCTGCGCCTCAAAGGGGCCATTATTCTCAACGCGGTCAAATGCCTGCCGCCGGCCAACAAGCCGGAGGCCTTAGAGATCGCCAACTGCCGCCGCTATCTCCAGGCAAGCTTGGCGAATCTGCCGAATGTGCGGGTTCTGATCGCGCTTGGCCGGATTGCCCACGACGCCACTGCGCGCTCACTCGGTATCTCAGGATCGAAATTCGCTCATGGCGCAGAGGCGCGGACGTCCGATAACCGCATCCTGCTTTCGAGCTACCATTGCTCGCGTCAGAACACGAACACCGGACGGCTGACGCGCGCGATGTTCGAACGCGTGTTCGAAAAGGCGGCACTCAGACGTCTTGGGTGAGGCGCCCGTAAAGCTCCGGCCGGCGGTCGCGGAAGAAGCCGAAGGCGGCGCGATGCTTCTTCGCAGCGGTGAGGTCGAGCTCTGCAACCAGCACGCCGGTCTCTTCGGCGCCGAATTCGGCGAGGATGTCGCCGCGCTCGTCGCAGATGAAGCTGTGGCCGTAGAAACGCTGGCCATGTTCGGTGCCGATGCGGTTGGCGGCGACCACCGGCACGACGTTCGACACCGCATGGCCGATCATCGCCCGCCGCCACAGCCGCGAGGTGTCGAGGTCGGGGTCGTGCGGCTCGGTGCCGATCGCGGTCGGGTAAAAGAGGATGTCGGCGCCCATCAGCATCATCGCCCGCGCCGTCTCCGGATACCATTGGTCCCAGCAGACGCCGACGCCGAGCGTCGACATGTGCGGGCCTTTCCAGACCTTGAAGCCGGTGTTGCCGGGCCGGAAGTAGAACTTCTCCTCATAGCCCGGGCCGTCGGGGATATGGCTCTTGCGGTAGATTCCGGCGACCTTCCCGTCGGGGCCGACCATCGCCAACGAGTTATAATGGTGCGGCCCTTCGGCCTCGAAGAAGCTGGTCGGGATCCAGATCTTCAGCTCGTTCGCCAGCTCCTGCATCGCCAGCACGGACGGATGCTCGGCGGTCGGGCGGGCATTGGCGAACAGGCTCTCGTCCTCAACCCTGCAGAAATAGGGCCCTTCGAACAGCTCGGGCGGAAGCACCACCTCGGCGCCCTTCGACGCGGCCTCGCGTACGAGATCGGCGACCGCCTTGATATTGGCGACCGTATCCTCGGTGAAGGCGAGCTGGAGGGCGGCGACTTTGAGCTTGGTCATGGCGCGCGCCTTAAAGCGGCAGCTGCTGGCTGATGCAATGGAAACTGCCGCCGCCGGTCAGCACATGGTCGGCGCGGAGGCCCACCGCCCTGCGGTCGGGGAACAGCGCCTGCATGGCACGGACGGCCGCCTCGTCATTCTCCGCGCCGTAAAGCGGGACGACGACCGTGGCATTGCCGATGTAGAAGTTCATGTAACTTGCCGGAATGATCTCGCCATCGCGGACGACTTCACCCGGCGAGGGCAGGGTGACGATGTCGAGCCGGGCGTCGGCGAGGCGCCGCGAATGGAAATCGATCGCCTCGAGGACGCAGTTGCCCGCGCAATGATTCGCTTCGACCAGGCGGGTCGTACGCGGCACGTTCAGATAGTGCCACTTGTTGAAGCGTTCGAAGTAGTTC
>DATFEO010000048.1:0-9791 GCA_035250985.1 Sphingomicrobium sp.
GCCCTCCGAAGGCAGAGGTCACAGGTTCGAATCCTGTCGGGTGCGCCATTATCCGCCTTCGGCCTCGGAGCCGCCGGGAACCGCTTTCCGCCTCGCCCCGTTGACCGAGGCCATGGTCCACGAACCGCTGACCGAAGTCCTCGAAGCGCCGGAGACCGCCGAGGCCTTTTACGCCGAGGTCATCGGCCTGATGACGGAATCGCAAATCCCCTTCCTGCTGTCGGGAACCTACGCCCTGTCCTGCTACACGGGGATCGCCCGGCCGACAAAGGACGTGGACGTTTTCGCCAAGGCGGGGGACGCGCTACGCATGCTGTCCTTTTTCAAGGAACGCGGCTTTGATGTGCAGGTTGTCGACGAACGCTGGCTTTCCCGCATTACGCGCGGCGAGTTGTTCGTCGATGTCATCACCAACATGCCGACCTCATCGACCCACGTCACAGACGAATGGTTCGACAAGGCGCCGGAAGCACGGTTGTTCAACACCAGGGTCCAGCTGGTCCCACCGACGCAATTCGTCTGGTCCAAGATCTACGTCCAGGACCGCTACCGCTACGACGGCGCTGACGTCGCGCACATGATCCTCAAGCGCAGCGAAGATATCGACTGGACCCAATTGATCTCGAGCATGGAGCTGCATTGGGAGGTGCTGCTGATGGCAGTTCTCAACTTCCGCTTCGTCTATCCCAGCGAGCGCAACCTAATTCCGCGCTGGGTCGTCGACGAACTTCTCGATCGGCTGGGAGCGCAACTCGAGATGCCCCCGGCGGAAAAGAAGGTCTGTCGCGGCCGCATCTTCAGCCCCCGCGATTATGCAGTCGACGTCGACCAATGGGGGTTCTCCGAAGCTGTCGGCAATCTCGAAGAGGAATATGCTGCGCAGTGACGGATCGATGAAGATTGCAGCGGTCGGCGACCTGCATGTGACGGAAGCGAGTGTCGCGCCGTATCGCGACATGTTCGCCGAGGTATCGCGGACCGCCGACGTGCTGGTTCTGTGCGGGGACCTTACGAATTTCGGGAAGACCACGGAGGCGGAAATCCTGGCCGAGGACATTCGCGCCTGCGACGTGCCGGTGCTCGGAGTGCTCGGCAATCATGACTTCGAGAGCGGGCAACCTGACGAGGTGGCGCGGATCCTCCATGAAGCAGGAATGACGGTGCTCGACGAGCAGGCAGTGGAGGTCGAGGGCATCGGCTTCGCCGGCGTCAAGGGCTTTATGGGCGGCTATGGTCGCGGCGAGCTGGCTCCATTCGGCGAGCCGGTCGCCAAGGCCTTCGTTGACGAGGCGTTGAACGAAGCGCGCAAGCTCGAGAATGGACTGCGCTCGCTTCGCACCGAAAAGAGCGTTGCCGTCCTCCATTACTCGCCGATTCCGGGTACGCTGGAAGGCGAGCCGCTGGAAATATTCCAGTATCTAGGTTCGGCCCGATTGGCCGACGCGATTGACCGGTTCGACAACGTGAGCGCGGTCGTTCACGGACACGCGCACCATGGCTGCTACGAAGCCGCGACGATGCGCGGGACTCCGGTCTACAATTGCGCGCAGTTCGTCGTCCGCGAGAAGTTCGGTCGGCCCTACGCGCTGATCGAGGTCTGACTGCTGCGCCCTCCGCTGCCCGCCGCTATAAGCAGCGCATGACTGAGCCGCTCATTCCGGCGAGCGACCTGCTGCTTGGCCCCGGCCTCGTCCACCTGCAGACGGGTGGCGTCGGTGCCATGCCCCGCCCCGTCTTCGAGGCAATGTTGGCGGCTTTAGCGGAGGTTGAGGCCGACCCGGCCCGGGAGACCTATGGTCCAGGCATGAGCCATCTGGAAAAAGTCCGCGCCAAGTCAGCCGCGCTGGTCAATGCGGGCGCCGAGGACATATTCCTTACGACCAGCGCGACCCAGGCGATGTTCCTCATCGCCCAGGGCCTGCATTTTACCCACGGCGACCAGGTCATCACGACCGACCACGAACATCCGGGCGGGCGGCTGGGCTGGGACTGGGTTGCCCGGCGCTATGGTGTCGAGGTCATTACCATCCCGGTCGCGCCCGACGAGCGCGACGGTTCGGCAATTGTCGAGCGTTTCGCCGACCGCATCGCCCCGCGCACCCGCGTCCTCTCCTTCTCGCACGTCCTCTACACGACCGGCGTGAAGCTGCCGGTCGCCGAGCTATGCACCCTGGCGCGCGAGCATGGCTGCTGGGCGATTGTCGACGGCGCGCAGGGTCCCGGCGCCATGCCGGTCGATGTGCACGCGCTCGGCTGCCATGCCTATGCGGCCAGCGGCCACAAGTGGCTGATGGGACCGAAGGGCACGGGGTTCCTCTACATCAGCCCGGAAATGTCAGGCGCGCTCGATGCCTTGCCGCTGGCGGCGGGGCGCAAGTCCGGGTCCAATTCGACCGGCATCGTCAACATTGCCGGCCTGCGCGGAATGGGCGCCGCAGTGGATTACGTACAGGCGCTGGGGCCGGACCGGATCAACGCGCACAACCTGGTCTTGCGGCGCGAGCTGCACCGAGAGTTGTCGCGCTTCAACCAGGTCCGGATTCCGGCGCCGGCGGACGGCCCGCTCACGTCCGCCAACCTCGCCTTCTGCCTGCCGGAAACGGCCGATCTGGAAGCGATCCGACGCAATCTCGTCATGCGCCACAAGGTCTATCTCCGGACCGTGGACTTGGCGGGTTTCAAGGGCCTGCGTGCCTCGCTGCATGCTTATAATGGTTCCGATGACGTCGGCCGCCTGGCCGAGGCGTTGCGCGAGGAACTGGCTGCCTAATCCGCCTTTTCGCCGGGAATCGGCGTCGGCGTGTGCAGGGCCTCGATGACGTACAGCCGCTTCACAAGCACATAGGTCACGACCGTCAGTGGTGCCGCGAGGATGATCCCCAGCGTGCCGAACAAGATCCCGAAGGCAAGCAGTGAGAAGAGGAGGATGACGCCGGGCAGGTCCACGGCATATTGCTGCACCAGAGGGGTCAGCACATAGCCTTCGAATTGCTGGACCGCGACGTAGAGCAGCAGCACCCAGAAGGCGGTGTCGGGGCTGACGGCCAGCGCCAGCAATATCGCCGGAATCGACGCCAGGATGGGCCCGGCGAATGGAATGAATTCGAGCAATCCGGCGAGCAGGCCCAGCGCCACGGCCGAGGGCATTCCGATTGCCCATAGCCCCAGGCCGGTGAGCAGGCCGACAACGACCATCGCGATCAGCTGGCCCTTCAGCCACAGGCGCAGCGCCCGCTCGGACTCATCCATGGCTTCGGTGACCAGCGGGCGCCTGGCAGGCGGCACCAGTTTGATCGCGCCGCTGGCATAGAAGCGGGGCTGTGCGGCGAGGAAGATTCCAGCCACCAGCACCACCAATATGTCGGCCAGTCCGCTGCCGAACGACAGCAGGAAGCGGCTGAACGCCGACAGGCCCGATTGCGTCCGGATGCTATCCGCGAGGCGTCGAAGCTGGTCGCCAAGCCCAATGTCACCGATGCGCGCTTCAAAACTCTGCCAGGCCGCCGGCAGGGCGTCTCGCAGGATCTGGAACTGCTGGAGGATGACTGAGCCGAAAATCGCTGCCAGCGCCGCGCCAGTGCCGAGGATGGCGAGGATAGAAATAACCACCGCCGCCCCTTCCCTGATGCCCGTGAGGCCGGCGATGCGGTCGGCGAGCGCCCGGAAGACCGTCGCCACGACGACGGCGCCGAAGAGCATGAGAATCAGCGAACGCAGGTGCCAGGCGAGCAGGAACAGGCTGATGAGGCCGAGAACGATGAGGACCCTGCGAACAAGGACCCGATCGTCTCCGTCGGTCTCGCGCCTAGGCAAAAGGCCAATTCTCGATGATGTCGACGAACCGCGTCAGCCAGGCATTGGTTTGGTGGCCGTCGATAACGCGATGGTCGATGGTTAGCGTCACATAGGCCATTGGCAGGATGACGATGGCATCCTCGCCATCGACTTCACGGACGACGACCCGTTTCTCAAGTTTGCCGACGCCGAGAATGGCCGCCTGGCCCTGATGGATGATGATCGGTGCGGCGAGCAGGCTGCCCGACACGCCATGGTTGGAAATGGTGAAGCTGCCGCCCGAAACGTCGGCGCCGGTCAGCTGGCCCTCGCGGGCGCGTCGCGTCATGTCCTCCAGTCGTGTGCCGATCTGCTCGAGGCTTAATGACCCGGCGTCCTTGACCACCGGCACCACCAGACCCTTCTCACCGAGCGCCGTGCCGACGCCGATGTCGATCGTCGGCGAAATGGCGATACGGTCTTCTTCCCAGCGGCCGTTGATCGCCGGCGCGGCCGCCATGGCCTCGGCCGCCGCTTTGACGATGTAGGCAGTGTAGCTGAGCTTCACGCCGCGCTTCGCCATCGCCTTCTTGTGCGCGGCGATGGCGGAGAAGTCGGCTTCGAAGAGGGCCGTGACATGCGGCTGATCGGTGACCGCGCGGACCATGTTCTCGGCGATCTTCAGCCGCATTCGATCGTGCGGGATATCGTGCAGATTGAGCTGGCGAGGCTGCGCGGTTGCCGGCTCGCCGACGCTGACCGTGGTCGCCCTTTCCACCGCGCGGTCGACATCCTCACGAGTAATGCGCCCCCCGCGGCCGGTGCCCTGGATTCGCGACGGGTCGATGCCATGCTGCTGCAACGCCCGGCGGACGGAGGGCGATAGGCGCGATTCCGTGTGCCCCTGCGCAGGCACGTGCCCGGTCGCGCGCAGCGCTTCATGTCCCGCATCGCCTGCTCGCGCTTCGCGCTCGGTCCGGGCTCCTGCCTGCGCAGGGGCACCTTGCTGATCAATTTTCCCAAGCACCGCGCCGGGTACCGCCTCTGCATCCGTGTCGAGCAGGATCTCCGCCAGCACGCCGGCGGCGGGCGCCGGCACCTCCTGCGTTACCTTGTCGGTCTCCAGCTCAACCAGCGGATCGTTGACCGCGACAGCCTCTCCGATTTTTTTCAGCCAGGAGCGGACGACGGCCTTGGTGCCTTCCTGTTCATCGGGAACGCGGACCTCAATCATGCCTAGAAACCCACCAGCCGATCGATTTCGGCGCGGATGCTCTCGACCGACGGCAAGGCCGCTTCCATCAGCTTCGGATGATGCGGGCTCGGGAAGTCAGGCATGGTGACCCGCGCGACCGGCGCATCGAGGTCGAGAAAGGCCTCGTCGGCAACGACGGCCGCAATCTCCGCGCCGAAGCCGCCGGTGCGCAGGTCCTCGTGCACGATCAGGCAGCGTCGTGTCCGCCGCACGCTGTCGAGCACCATGTCCTTGTCCCACGGCATCAGGGTGCGCAGGTCGATGACGTCGGCGCTGATCCCTTCCGCCGCCGCCCCGCAGCGCGGAACCATTGCCCCCCAACTGACAATCGTGATCCGGTTGCCCTCGCGCGTCTTCTTCGCGCGACCGAACGGCAGGACATAGCCGTCGCCGGGCCAGGGGCGACGCGCCCAGGCGTCGTCGAGCATGGCGCGATGCTCGAAGAACAGCACCGGGTCGTGACCGCGCAATGCCCCTCGCAGCAGTCCGACCGCATCCTCGGCGTTGGAGGGGACGGCCACTTTCCAACCGGGATTGTGCACGAACTGCACCTCGTTGGTCTGGCTGTGCCAGGGGTCGCCGCATTTGAAGAAGCCGCCGGGGACGCGCAGCACCATTGGCGCCGAGAAGCGGTTGGCGGTACGCCAGCGCATCGTGCCGATGTCGTTGATCTGCTCGGTCGCCGGCTCGGCATATTTGCGGAACTGGATTTCGGGGACCGGCATCAGCCCGGCGAGCGCCATGCCGGCGGCGCGGCCGACGATGCCTTCCTCGTTGAGGCTGGTGTCGAACACTCGCGCGACGCCAAACCTTTCCTGCAGGCCAAGCGTCACCGCATGGACGCCGCCCTTGGGGCCGACGTCCTCGCCGAACACTAGCACCCGTGGGTTCGATTCGAGCTCCTGATCGAGCACGCGGCGGATGGCGGTGACCATGTTGATCCGCTGCCCCTCGGCCCTCGGCTCGTCGGTTGTCGCCGCGTCGAGTCCCGCGCCGCCGCCGACCACGCTCGGCACGCCGGAGGAGAACATATTGTCGCCGACATGGGCGACATCGAGCACCGGCCGTGCTTCGGCTTCGGCAACAGCCGCCTCGACCTCATGGTCGACACTGCTTTCGATGAGATCCCAATCGAGCTCCGGCGCGAAGGCCTTAAGCTTGGGCAAGGGATCGCGCGCCCACTCGGCCTTGATTACCGCCTCGCTCTTATAGGTCTGCGTATCCTGATAGCTGTGGCCCTCCAGCCGCGGCACGGTCAGGCGCAGCAGCACCGGCCCCTGCCGAGCGCGAACGTGGCCCACGGCCTCGGCGATCAGGCGCGCCGCTTCCTCGGGCTCAGTGCCGTCGCCGTTGAGGACGGTGAGGCCGCTGAAGCTCGAAAGGTTGGCGGCAATGTCCTTGCCGGGCGTTTGATACTCGGACGGCACAGAAATGCCGAAGCCATTGTCCTCGATGAAGAACAGCATCGGCAGCTGCTGCGTGGTCGCAATCGTTAGCGCCGACCAGAAGCCGCCCGTTGCACAACTGGCATCTCCACCCAGAACCACCGCAATGGCGTCACCCGGCCCCTCGCCCAGCTCCTCTTCCTTATATTTGATCGCCTGCGCCCATCCGGCAGCCGGCGTATATTGCGCACCGACCCCGCCGCACATCGGCAAGGCATGGGCGCCGCCCGGATTCGGATAATTGAAGACGACCCCAATATCGCGCCCGTCCGAATAGCCGCCGGCGCGGCCCATGCCGGAGCCGAGGGCGTCGGCCAGCGGCACCCCCAGCGCCAGCAACAGCGGCCGCGACCGGTAGTAACCGCAGGCCGCGTCGCCGTCGCGCAGCTGCATGCCGAGCAGCACCTGCGCCATGTCGTGCCCGCGCGCGCTGAACTGGTAGAGAACCTTCTTTTCCGGGACGAGCCGCTCTTCCTCGATTCGGTCCATGGCGCGGCTGGTCAGGACCAGTCGGGCGAGCGTCTGCCAGTCGACCTCCGCGCTTATTTGGCGCGGATCCATTTCAGCCACCAATGACATCCGTTACTGCCGCGACGAAGCGATCGATGGCGTCGTCCGCCATGCCCAGCACGTTGAAGCGGCCGCTGTCCGCCATGTAAATGGCATGCGTCTCGCGCAGATCCAGGACCTGATCTGGAGTCAGCGGAAGCATCGAAAACATGCCCATCTGTCCGCCGATATAAGCGAGCCGCGGATCGGCAGCGGCGAGCCGCTGGCGGATGCTGACGATACGGCCGCACATCTCGTCGAGCTCGACGCGCCAGTCGGCGGTCAGCGCCGGGTCCTCCAGGACGGTGCGGACGACCGCGCCGCCATGGTCGGGCGGCATCGACCACATCTCTCGCGCGATTTGCAGGACGTGGCCCATGGCCGTCGCGGTAGCTTGCTCGCTTGGGGTCTTTACGAACATGCAGCCAACCCGGTCGCGATAGACGCTGAAATTCTTGTCGCAGCTTTGCGCGACCAGCACCTCATCGCAGGCGTCGAGAATTTCGCGCAGCCCAGCGGCATCTTCCTCCAGCCCGCGTCCGAAACCCTGGTAGGCGATGTCGACGAAGGGAATGAGGCCGCGCTCGGAGACGACCCGCGTGACCTCGCGCCACTGGTCCTCGTCGAGGTCGGCGCCGGTCGGATTGTGGCAGCAGCCGTGCAGGAGGACGACATCGCCGGCCCGGGCCGTCGCGATTGCTTCCAGCATCGCGCCAAAGCGAACTTTGCGCGCGTCGCGATCGTAATAGCCATATTCGGCAATCTCGAGCCCTGCACCCGAAACAATCGGCACATGGTTCGGCCAGGTCGGAGTCCCGACCAGCACGCGCGCGCCGGGATTGGCCCTGGCAATTAGCTTGAAGCCAAGCGTCAACGCCCCGCATCCGCCCGGCGTCTGCACGCCGTCGATGCGCTTGTCATCCGCATGCGGGCCGAGCAGGATCGGACGCAGCAACTCGGCAAAGCCGACATCGCCGCGGCTGCCGAGATAGGACTTGCTGTCCTGCGTCTCCCAGAGCCTCTTCTCGGCTGCCTTCACGGATCGCATCACCGGCGTCCGCCCCTGGCCGTCGCGATAGACGCCGACCCCGACGTCGATCTTGTCCGGACGGCTATCGGCGGCGGCCAGCGTGATCAGCTTCAGCAGCGAGTCGCTGCGCACCGCTTCTAGGTCGGCGAGCCGAGCATTGCTCTTGGTCGTCAGCATGAAGGAGCGTCTAACCCGCTTCAGGCGTCATAGTCCACCGCGACGCCTTCGCCTGAGGGAACCGACTGGCAGGTAAGGACATAACCGGCGGCGATTTCCTCGTCGGTGAGGCCGTAGCGCGCCGCCATTTCGACCTTGCCCTTCGTGACCTTGGCCCGGCAGGTGGCACAGACCCCGGCCTTGCAGGCGAAGGGCGCGGGAAGGCCGGCGGCGCGGGCGCTATCGAGGATATTGGCCTCGGTGAACTCGACCCTGCGGGTCCGCCCGTCGAGCGTCACGCTGACCGTAAGGCCCGCCGCCTGCTCCTGCAGCGCCTGCATCTGCGCGGCGAGCGCCGCCGACGGGCGGCCGGCGGTGAAGCGCTCGATATGGATGCGGTCGTGTTCGACGCCCTTGTCGATCAGCGCCGCCTCGGCCGAGTCCATCATCGGGCCGGGCCCGCAGATGAACCAGTTCGCTACCGCCTTCGGATCGTCGATCAGATGTTCGACCGCCTGGTCGCAACGCTCGCGGTCGAGCATTCCGTTGAACAGGTCGATGTCGCCCTCTTCCTCGGCCAGGAAATGGTAGATTTCGAACCGCCCCATGTAACGATCCTTCAGCGCCGCCAACGCCTCGAGGAAGATGATCGTCGTTGAATCGCGGTTGCCGTAAAAGAGTGTGAACCGGCTGCGCGGCTCTTCGGCGAGCGCCGTGCGGATCAGCGACATGATCGGGGTGATTCCGGAGCCGCCGGCGAAGGCCACATAATGGCGCTCGGCGCCTGGATCGAAGCTTGTTGTGAAGGACCCATGCGGCGTCATGACGTCAATCACGTCGCCGGCCTTGAGATTGTCACCGACCCAATTGGAGAACAAGCCGCCGGCGATGCGTTTCACCGTGACCATCACGTCGTGCTCGAACGGCGCCGTGCATAGCGAATAGTTGCGGCGAACCTCCTGGCCATTGATGTCAGCACGCAGCGTCAGGTGCTGCCCCGCCTTGAAGCCGAAGGCCTCCTCGAGCTCTTTCGGAACTTCGAAGCGGATGGAATTCGCCTCGTCCGTCTCCGGCACGACTTCGGCGACGCGCAGGCGGTGGAAATGCTCGGCCACGCGCCTACCAGACGGCGTTGGGATAGGTGCGCGGCAGGAACTGCATCACCGCCAGCAAATGGCCCAGATGCTCGCTGTGGTGGCCGCGCCGGCCACCGAGGATCGGGCGCTGGTCCGGCGGCACCTCCAGCTTTGCCTCGGCCAGCAAATCAGCGATGGCAGAGCGGTAGTCGCGCTCGAAGCTGCGCGGGTCGGGAGCCGTCTGCAGGGCGATCATCACTTCCAGCTTCGCGTCCACCTCGAACAGCTCGGGCACGAAACGCCAGCACCAGTCGAGCGCGTCGTGCATGCGGGCTGCGCTCTCCTCCGTGCCGTCACCCAGCCGCACCGCCCATTCGCTCGCCAGCTCACGGTGGTAAGCGACCTCCTTCACCGCCTTGGCGGCGATGGCGCGTAGGAAGGGGTCAGGACTTTCGGCGAGCTGCTGGAAGAGCATGTGCTGCCAGGTCGAATAGAGGAGCTGGCGG
>DATFEO010000049.1:0-8154 GCA_035250985.1 Sphingomicrobium sp.
GGAACTGCCGACTTGTTCGTCGAGGGCGAGAAGATCGGCGACGACGTCCGCGCCCACCTCGGCAATGGCGTCCGCCTCCATGAGCGCCATGAGTTCGAGCCCTATCTGAAGTCGCTCGGCGGAAAGCTTGTCGCAGTCGATCCCGAGCGGTCGGTGGCGGCGATCACCCAGGCGCTGGAGGAGGGCGGCGCCCGAATCCTCAGCCGTCGCGATCCCGCAGTTCTCCCCAAGGCGGTCAAGAACGCGACCGAAGTCGCCGGGCACAAGGCGGCCCAGGCCCGCGACGGCGCCGCCGTGTCGCGCTTCCTCAGATGGGTCGAGCAAGAGGGGCCAAAGGGCGAGATCGACGAGATGATCGCCCAGGACAAGTTGCTCGGCTTCCGCGAGCAATTGGGCGGCCTCAAGGATTTGAGCTTCGACACCATCTCGGCCTTCGGGCCGAATGGCGCGCTGCCGCATTACAAGGGCACGGCGGAGTCGAACCTGCGCTTCACGACGGGGACCCTCTACCTCGTCGACTCCGGCGGCCAGTATCAGGACGGCACCACCGACATCACCCGCACCGTGCCGGTCGGCGAGCCGACCGCCGAGATGATCGACCGGTTCACGCGCGTGCTGCAGGGCCATATCGCCATCGCCACGGCCATCTTCCCCAAGGGCACGCGCGGCTCGCAGCTCGACAGCTTCGCCAGGCGGCCGCTGTGGGAAGCGGGCTGCGATTTCGCCCATGGCACGGGCCATGGCGTCGGCGCCTTCCTTGCTGTGCACGAAGGCCCGCAGCGGATCTCGCCGGTCGGCAGCTCGCAGGCCGGCGGCGACGAGCCTCTGCAGGCCGGCATGATCATTTCCAACGAACCCGGTTATTATAAGCAGGGCGAGTACGGCATCCGCATCGAGAACCTGGTGCTGGTGGTGGAGAAGCCGGTTCCCGGCGGCGACAAGGAAACGCTCGGCTTCGAGACGCTGACTTATGTGCCGATCGATAAAAGGCTGATCGACGCGAACTCGCTTTCGGACCGCGAGCTCGAATGGCTCAACGCTTATCATGCCAAGGTGCTGGCGCTGATCGGCCCGCAACTTGAGGGGGAGGACAAGGCATGGCTCGAAAGGCAATGCGCGCCGCTAAGCCGCTAGGCTGGGTCGCGCTCGGCTGGGTATTGGCCGCGCTTTATATCTTGGGGCCGCGCACGGCGCTCAATCGCGGCCTGGACCTCGGCTATTCGCTGGCGGGCTGGGTGGCGTCCTTCTTCTGATCGGATGCCCCGCGCGTCTGCGCCTTGCGCTTGCGCAAATTCTCGCGAAGCGCGGCGGCAAGGCGTACGGCGCGGCCTTTGTCCTGGCTGGGCATGATCCCCATCTAGGTGCTCGCCTTTCTCCCGCCAAGCATGTCCTGACCAAAGTCGAAGGGGCGGGTTGACAGTGGCGCGAGGCTCCGGCCATAGGCGCGCGTCCTTCCGACATGCTGCCGTAGCTCAGTGGTAGAGCGCATCCTTGGTAAGGCTGAGGTCGTGAGTTCAATCCTCACCGGCAGCACCATCGTCTCTTAGAGGGCGTCCGGACGCCCTGGGAAGCATGGCCAGGCGGAAATCGCCCCGATGACTTGGTCCGAATCGTCGTCGGATCCGCTCCTTTTCGCCGCATCCTTCCATCGCGCCGTTAAGCTAGAGCGTTCAAGCTCTTGGAATCGCACTCTTTCGCCAAAGGTAACGAAGTAAGAAATCCGATTTGGATCGAAACTCTTTTTTTACCTTCGAGGCGCACCCTTTGGGCGTCGGAACCAAAGGGGAAAGACCATGAGCAAGTTCATCAAGCTGATTCGCAACAACAAGGGTGCGACGGCCATCGAGTACGGCCTGATTGCTGCCCTGATCGCGGTCGCCGCGATCGCTGCGATGCAGAACATCGGCTCGAAGCTCAGCGAGACCTTCAACAACGTCTCGGAAGAGCTCTAAGCCGAATTCGTCACGTAAGGATCGGGCCTCGGCGGCGACGCCGGGGCCCTTTTCTTATGCTCGATTGACCCGCGCGCGGCGCCGCGCCATGCGGACCCGCAATGCGCTTCTTCTCGGACAATGCCGCCGCCGCCTGTCCGGCCGTGCTTGACGCTCTTGCAGAGGCCAACCGGCTCGACACCGCCTATGACGGCGACGAGTGGAGCCTGCGCCTCGACAGCGCTTTCTCCGACCTTTTCGGCACGCAGGTTCGCGCCCTCTGGGTCAGCACCGGCACCGCAGCCAATTGCATCGGCCTCTCTACGCTTTGCCCGCCTCATGGCGGCATCATTTGCCATCGCGACGCCCATATCGAGGTCGACGAGGCCGGCGCGCCGGCATTCTACACGCATGGCGGCAAGCTGATCCTGGTCGACGGGCCGGGCGCGAAAGTGACGGTCGATGGGGCCGCCGAGGCGCGCGGCCGGATCCGAGCCGACGTCCACCAGGTCCAGCCCCGGGCCCTGTCGATCACCAACGCCACTGAATATGGCCTGACCTATTCGCCTGAGGAGACGGCGGCGCTTGGTGAGTTCGCGCGCAGCCATGGACTTGGCTTCCACCTTGACGGCGCCCGCTTCGCCAATGCGGTCGTCTCGACCGGCGCCTCGCCTGCGGACCTGAGCTGGCGCGCCGGGGTCGATGCAATGAGTTTCGGCTTCACCAAGAATGGCGGCATGAACGCCGAGGCGCTCATCTTCTTCCGCACCGAGCTGGCCGAGGAGGCGCTAGTGCTGCGCAAGCGGGCCGGGCACCTCCTGTCGAAAGGCCGCTACCTCGCCGCGCAAATCCTGGCGATGCTCGAGGGCGACGTCTGGCTGGACAATGCCCGCGCCGCCAACGCCGCCGCGCAGGTCCTGGCGCAGGCATGCGGCGCGCGACTCGTTTATCCCGTCCAGGCGAACGAGCTGTTTGTCCGCATGAGCGCGGTTGAGGCGGCGGCGCTTAAAGCGCAGGGCTACGATTTCTACGACTGGGGCCCCGATCAGGTCAGGCTGGTCACCAGTTGGGATCAGGACATGGACGCCGTTGGCAAGCTCGCCACTGCGATCGGGGCCTTGTGAGGCAGCGCATCAGGTCGCTCGATGCGGCCATTGTCATTCCATTCACGATCTTCACCCTGATCTGGGGCTCGACCTGGCTCGTCATCCGCGATCAGCTGGGCAGCGTCTCGCCGCACTGGTCGGTGACCTATCGCTTTATCATCGCCGCCGGGGCGATGGCTCTGCTGGCCAGGGTCAAAGGCGATTCCTTGTGGCTGGGCAAGCGGGCGTTCCTGCCGGCGCTTGTCCTCGGGTTCACGCAGTTCTTCGTGAACTTCAACAGTGTCTATCTCGCCGAGCGCCACATCACTTCCGGGCTGGTCGCAACGTTTTTCGCGCTGCTTCTCATCCCCAATGCGCTGCTGGCGCGGATCTTCCTCGACCAGCACGTCAACCGCCGCTTCGTCGCCGGCTCGGCAATCGCCATCGTCGGGATCGCAATGCTGTTCGCGCATGAGTTCCGGCTCGGCCGCGCGAGCCCGGAAGCCCTGACCGTGGGACTCGCTTTGACCCTGTGCGGCATGCTCGGGGCTTCGTCAGCCAACGTCTACCAGGCGAGGCCGAAGGTGCGCGCCTTCCCGCTGACGCCCTTGCTCGCCTGGTCAATGGCGATTGGCGCCGTGATGGACGCGGCGCTTGCCTTCGCCGTCGCCGGTTCGCCGACCTTCGATTCGCGGCCCGCCTATGTCGCCGGCCTGCTCTACCTGGCCCTGGCCGCCTCTGCGCTGGCCTTCAGCCTATACTTTCCCGTGGTCCGCAAGATCGGGCCGGCGAAGGCCGCCTATTCGAGCGTCATGGTGCCGATCATCGCAATGACGCTGTCGACCCTGTTCGAAGGCTATCGCTGGAGCGGGCTCGCCGCGCTTGGCGGCCTGCTAGCGCTCGGCGGCATGCTGGTTGCGTTGGGCGGCAAGCCAAAGGTCGCGCCGGCTCCCGACGCCGCCTAATCTGTCTTCGTCTTCGGAGTCATCACGATGATGCCGCGCTGTTCGGGCGGCAGCTCGTCCAGATGCCGCGCCTTCCATTCCATCGCCATGCGGACGCGAGTGCGGCCCGACGGATGGTCGTAGAACAGTACCTCCTCCCAGCCCGCAGGCTCGATCTTGCGATATTCGCTGAGCTGCATGGCGGTCATTGCAAAGCCGTCCGGCTCGCGCGCCGCTTCCAGGCCGAAGGCGTCGGCCTCGCTCTCATGGTAGCGGATGATGCTGTTGAACAGGATCCCGCCGGGAATGCCAAGCAGGGCCAACAGCCCCCAGAAGACCGGCGCCGAGCCGGGGTCGGACACCTCCTTGACACCCCAGCGCTCGCCGTACCGGGCCAGCAGCTTCGGCACCGCCCAATAGGTGAAGGCGAAGCCGGCCAGCGCCATCAGCGTCAGATAGGCGAGCAATTTCTGGATGTGGAACAGCTTATAATGGCCCATTTCGTGGCCCATCACGGCCTTGATGCCGGGAAGGTTCGACCGGTTCAGCAAATTGTCGTTGAGCGCGATGCGGATCGTCGGGCCCAGCCCTGCGACATTGGCCGAAATGCGCTTTGTCTGCCTGGAAGCATCGACGACGAAGACCTCTTCGGTCGGGATGCCCTGCTCATGGGCGATGCGCAGGATTTCGGTCCGCAATGGTCCCGCCTGCATCGGCGTATACTTGTTGAGCAGCGGCTCGATGAAGACCGGCGCAAGCAGGATGAGGACGGAGAGCAACGCGCCGGTCGCTACCGTTCCCCATAGCCACCAGCGCTTCGGGCTGTTCCGGATGACGGCATAAATGATGGCGAAGAAGATGGCGGCGGTGACGATTCCAACGCCCAGCATGATGCCCCATTCCTTAAACCATCCCAGGAACGCCTGGTTCGAGAGGCCGTATTGATGCTCGCGGTAAAAGGCGACGTAGATGGTCCAGGGCAAGGTCAGCACGGCGCCAACGATCGTGAAAGGCAAAGCGTAGAGCGCCGGCTGCAGCCAGCGGCGCTTGGTGACGCGGCTTGCCCAGGCGCTCCACTTCGCCGACCAGCGAAAGTGGAGCATCAGCCAGTAGGTGACGATGCCGATCAGCGCGCCCCATAACGGAATCCAGTAGCCGCCCTCGAAATAGGCGTCCGACCTGGCGCGCGCCGCGCCCTGCAGCGTATCGAGATAGGCGCGCGTCGCAGCGTCGACGTCGAACCCCTGTGCGGCGCTCGCCGCGGCCAGCAATATGGACATGCTCCCTCCGATTCTTTCCACCTGTGTAACGACGGGCCGGGCCGCTGCAAGCCACCCCGCTTGCCGCTGGCCCCTCTGGCCCCTAAGTCGCTCGGCGATGTCCGATGCCCGCCTGAACCCCGAGGCTCCGTCTCCGCCGGAGCATGTCACCGTCTATCGCAAGGATTATCGCCCGCCCGACTGGCTGGTTCCGGTCATTGCGCTCGATCTGGCGCTCGATGCCGAGCGCACTGTCGTTCGCGCCACGCTGCAGGTCGAGCGCAACGGGACGCACGATCGTCCGCTGCGCCTGGCGGGGGGCGAGCTGGAGCTGATGCGGGTGAGCGGCGGCGAATGGCGGATGGAGGGCGATGATCTCGTCATCGGCATCGAGGGCGACCGCGCTACCGTCGAGACCGAGGTCGCGATCACGCCCAACGCCAACAGCAAGCTGTTGGGCCTCTATGCGTCGGGCGGCATCCTTTGCACGCAGTGCGAGAGCGAGGGTTTCCGTCGCATCACATTCCATCCCGACCGGCCGGACGTGCTGTCGCGCTACCGGGTGCGGATGAGCGCTGACCGGGCGCGCTACCCGGTGCTGCTCGCCAACGGCAATTGCATTGCAACCGGCAAAGGTGAGGACGGCACGCACTGGGCGGAGTGGGAAGACCCGTTCCCCAAGCCTAGCTATTTGTTCGCCCTGGTCGCCGGCGATCTGCAGGCGAACCGCGATCATTTCACGACGACAAGCGGCCGCACCGTCGAGCTCGCCATCTGGGTCCGGGAGGCCGACCTGCCGCGCACCGCTCATGCGATGCAGAGCCTTAAGGCAGCCATGGCGTGGGATGAACAGGAATATGGCCGCGAATATGATCTCGACCAGTTCAACATCGTCGCCGTCGACGATTTCAACTTCGGCGCGATGGAGAACAAGGGCCTCAACATCTTCAACTCGCGCTACGTGCTGGCGGACACGGAAAGCGCGACCGATGCCGACATCGATGCCGTCGCCGGGGTCGTCGCCCACGAATATTTCCACAACTGGTCGGGCAACCGCGTCACCTGCCGCGACTGGTTCCAGCTGAGCCTCAAGGAGGGCTTCACCGTCTTCCGGGACCAGAGCTTCTCGGCAGATATTGGCAGCGATGCCGTCAAGCGCATCGACGACGTCCGCCTGCTGCGCGCCGCGCAATTCCCCGAGGATGCTGGGCCGCTGGCGCATCCGGTGCGGCCGGACAGCTACATGGAGATCACCAATTTCTACACGGCGACCGTCTACAACAAGGGCGCCGAGCTGATCAGGATGATGAAGACCATCCTCGGCAAGGAAAAATTCCGTGCCGGCGCCGACCTCTATTTCAAGCGGCATGACGGCCAGGCCGTGACCTGCGAGGATTTCGTGTCCGCGATGGAGGACGCGAGCGGGGCTGACCTGTCGCGCTTCCGTCTTTGGTACGAGCAGGCCGGCACGCCGCGAGTCAGGGCGCGGCTGGAGCATGATGCGGAGACGCGCTCGGCGATCCTCCACCTTTCTCAATCCGTGCCGCCGACACCGGATCAGCCGGCGAAGCAGCCGATGCCGATTCCGCTGCGCACCACCCTGGTCGGCGCGGACAGCGGCGCCGAGCTTGGCGACGAGCGGCTGGTCCTGTTTGATGAAGCCGAAGCGCAGGTGCGGTTTCAAGGCATTGACGAAACGCCGCTGCTCTCGATCAACCGCGGCTTTTCGGCCCCGATCATCGTCGAGGCGACGCGCCGTTCGGGCGAGCTCGAGCGGCTGGCGCGGAGCGACTCCGACCCCTTCGCCCGCTATGAGGCGCTGCAGGAACTGATGCTGCGCGTATTGGTCGCTGGCGTGAAGGGAGAGGCGGCCGATCCGGAACCGGTCCTCGCCGCAGTGCGCGATACGCTGACCTCGAATGCGCTTGACCCGGCGTTCAAGGGCGAGGCCCTGACCATGCCCTCTGAAAGCCTGATCGGCGACCGGATGGAGAAGGTCGATCCCGACGCTGTCCATTCGGCCCGCGACGCCTTGCGGAGCGCGGTCGGCCAGGCCTTGGCGCGCGAGCTCGGCGAAGCGCAGCGCGCGGACGCGCCAGGCACGGACCTTGGTTCCGAGGCCAAGGGCACAAGGCGCCTGAAAACGGTCTCGCTGGCCTTGCTTGCCGCCGGCGACCCGGCGACCGGGGCAGCGCTCGCCAAGGCACAATATGGCGGCGCCGACAATATGACCGATCGCCAGGGTGCGCTCGGCGTCCTTGTCTCACTGGACGCGCCCGAACGGGTCGAGGCCCTCGCTGATTTCTATCGCCGCTACCGGAGCGACACTTTGGTCATCGACAAATGGTTCGCACTGCAGGCGTCCGCCCAGCGCAACGATACGCTGGATCAGGTGCGCCGCCTCGCCACTCACCCGGATTTCAACCTGTCCAACCCAAACCGCGCCCGGGCGCTCATTGGCAGCTTCGCAATGAATCAGTGGGCGTTCCACCGGCCCGGCGGGGAAGGCTATCGATTCCTTGCCGACATGATTCTCGACCTCGACAGGCTCAACCCGCAAGTCACGGCGCGATTGGTCGCGCCATTGGGCCGCTGGAGGCGATTCGAGGAGGATCGGGCAACGCTGATGCGCGGCGAGCTGGAGCGAATCCTGAAAAGCCCAAGCCTGTCGAAGGACGTCTACGAGCAGGCGTCGAAGTCGCTGGCGTGAGCTCGAACGCTCGCATGCCGATAGAGTCCGCTTTCGGTGGAAAGCGGACTCTGGCGAACTAGCTGCAGGGATGGGTGGGGACGAACACTGCGCGCAGTCGTAAAGACGAGCGCGCGGCCGCCTCCTTCTCAGTTGGCCAAGACGATAGCCTCGAACGTCAGCACGTCCTTAAGAATCGGCTGTAAGGCCGTTCGCACTTCGACCGAAAGCACCCGCTTGATACTG
>DATFEO010000061.1:0-41907 GCA_035250985.1 Sphingomicrobium sp.
TACATCAACCTGCCGCTCGCCGCGGGCGCGATCGCGCTGGCGCTCATCTTCGTCACCGAAAGCTCCGACCCCGGCGCCGGCCGCACCGATTATGCCGGCGCCGTCCTGGCCACCGCCGGGCTTGGGGGAGCGACCTACGGACTGACGCTCTGGTCCTCGTCGGGCCAGGTCGGAGCCATGGCCCTCGGCTCGCTCGTCGCCGGCCTCCTGCTCCTCCTCGCCTTCCTTCGAGTCGAGAGGAAACGAGGACAAAGCGCCATGATGCCGCTCGGCCTGTTCAAGGACAGCTGCTTCACCGGCCTCAACCTCATGACTTTGCTGCTCTACGGCGCGTTCGGCGCGGTCATGCTGCTGGTTCCTTACGTTCTGATCGAGGCCGCCGGCTACGCGCCGATCGAGGCCGGCCTTGCCTTGCTGCCGCTGCCGATCCTGCTCACCATCGGCTCGCCGATCATGGGACAGCTCGCCGAGCGAACCGGCCCGCACCTGCCGCTGACGATCGGCCCGCTGGTGGCCGGGGCCGGCATGGTCCTGGGGCTCAGGATCGAGGCCGAGGCGTCCTATTGGACGACGGTGCTGCCGGCGATGACGGTGATGGCGCTCGGCATGGCGATCGCGGTTGCGCCCCTGACCGCCTCTGTCCTGGGCTCGGTCGAGGAGAAACATGTTGCCATGGCCTCAGGCTTCAACAGCGCCGTCGCCAGGCTCGGGGCCCTCGTTGCCACCGCGTTGCTGGGAGTCGTCCTCTCGAAAGAGGGCGCCCGGCTGATTCCCGGCTTCCACGGTGCGATGGTCGCTTCGGCAATCGTCGCCGCGGCCGCCAGCCTGGTCGCCTGGTTCAGCCTTCGATCTTTGAAAAGTCCGCGACTTCGTGAACGGCGTCGCGAAACCGAGCCAGGAGGTTCAATCGCCGCGCCCTCGTTTCCTTGTGTGGGTCGTTGACCGTCACATGATCGAAGAAGGCGTCTATTGGCGCCCGCAGTGAGGCGAGCGCTGCCATTGCCGCGGTGAAGTCTTCCTTTTCGACGGCGTTTCGGGCCTTCGGCTCGGCCTTGTCGAGCGCCGCCCCGAGCGCCTTCTCCTCCGCCGGCGCATCGGCGGGCAGCGCCTTCGCCTGGGCCATTTCGGCGACCGCCTCGGCGATGGCCGGCTCCTCAACCTCGACCAAGGGATCTTCCTCGCCGGTCTGTGGGATGCCCTGCTCGCCCTTGGTCGCCATGACCCTCGGCAGGTCCCAGTTTTCCTTCTTCAGGATGTTTGCCGCCCGCTTGTAGGCGACGAGCAGGTTGGCTCCGTCGCCGGTCTCGACAAAGGCCTGAAGGGCATTCACTCGCGCCAGCAGCCGGACGAGGTCATCCTCTCCGCCCAGCGCGAACACCGCATCGATCAGATCGTGCCGCACGCCCGCCTCACGCTGCTGGACCTTCAGGCGGTCAGCGAAGAAGTCCATCAGTTCGTCGACGTCCCCCTTGGGTTCGGCGAGCCCAAATGCCTTGCGCAGGCTCATGCGCGTGTCGTTCGCCAGGATCGTCTGGATGATCCCCAAAGCTGCCCGGCGCAGCGCGAAGGGATCCTTCGAGCCGGTCGGCTTGATCCCTCTCGCGAAGAACGACGCCAAAGTGTCGATTCGGTCGGCCAAGGCCACGCAAGCCGGAATGCAGCCCTCGACCGTCTGTTGGTATTGCTGACGAAGCGTTGAGACGACGCCCGGCTTCTCGCCCCCGCGCTCGGCATAATAGCCGCCCATGATCCCCTGCAGCTCGGGGAACTCGCCGACCATGGAGCTCGCGAGGTCGGCCTTGGCAAGCAAGCCGGCGCGATAGGCCGTTTCGGGCTCGCGTTCGGGGAACCAGCATTCGCAGATCGCCCGCGACAATTTGGCGATCCGATCCGCCTTGGCGCGAAGGCTGCCCATGCCCTCGTAAAAGAGCATCTGGTCGATTTTCGGCAGCAGCTCCTCCAGCGGGACCTTCAGATCCTGCTCCCAGAAGAAGCGGGCGTCGGCGAGCCGAGCGGCGAGTACGCGGCGGTTGCCCTCGACGATCGCCTCGCCCCCATCCTTCGCGTCGATGTTGGCGACGCAAACGAAGGCCGCGGCCAGCGCGCCGCCGCCGTCGGTGCAGGCGAAATATTTCTGGTTGGTGCGCATGGTGAGGACGATCACCTCGCGCGGAACATCGAGAAAATCGGGGTCGAAGCGGCCGAGCAGCGGCACCGGCCACTCTGTCAGGCCGGCATTCTCGACTACCAGCCCTTCGTCTTCGACCAGGCTCAGGCCGGCGGCCTTTGCAGCCTCGGCCGCACCTTCGCGGATAATCGCCTCGCGCTCCTCATGGTCAACGATGACATGGCAGGCGCGCAGCTTCTCGAAATAGTCGTCCACCCCGCCGATTGTGATGACGCCCGGATGGTGGAAGCGGTGGCCGACCGTCGCCGCGCCGGCTGCAATGCCGTCGACCTCGACCGGCACGATTGCTTCGTCGATCAGCGCGACAATGCCGTGCAGCGGCCGCACCCAGCGCAGGCTCCCCGACCCCCAGCGCATCGACTTTGGCCAGGGGAAGCTGCGGATGATCGTCTCGATCGCCTCGGCCAGCACTTCGCTCGCCGCACGGCCCGGCCGGTCGATACGAGCAAAGAGCACCCCGTCGCGTTCTTCCAACTGCTCGCGCCTGAGGCCTGTCTTCTTGAGGAAGCCCGCAAGCGCCTGCTCCGGCGCATTGGCACGCGGGCCTTTCAGTTCTTCGCTGACCGCCTCGGTCGCGTCCGGCAATCCGCGCGCGATCAGCACCAGCCGCCGCGCCGTCGAGAAGGTTTCAATGCCCTGCGTCGCGAGGCCCGCACCCTGCAGCGCCTCGGCGAACAGGCGCGCCAGGTCGGCGCGCGCCTTGGCCTGCATCCGCGCCGGGATCTCCTCCGAAAGAAGCTCGAGCAGGAAGTCGCTCACGCCGCGTGGCCTTTCGCCTCGATCCACTCCTCGCAAGCGCCCTTCGCCAGGTCGCGTACGCGGCCGATATAGGCCTGGCGCTCAGCCACCGAGATGACGCCGCGCGCCTGCAACGTGTTGAAGATGTGGCTGGCCTTGATTGCCTGCTCATAGGCCGGGATCGGCAGCTTGGCGGCCAGACAATTCTCGGCTTCCGCAGCGGCCTTCTTGAACAGGTCGAACAAAGCCTCGGTGTCCGCGACCTCGAAGCTCCAGGCCGACATCTGCCGCTCATTGTCGAGGAAGACGTCGCCGTAGGTCACGCCTTCGCTGTTGAAGGCGAGGTCGAAGACATTGTCCTTGCCCTGAATGTACATCGCCAGCCGTTCAAGCCCGTAGGTCAGCTCGCCCGCGACCGGCCGGCAGTCGAAGCCGCCGACCTGCTGGAAATAGGTGAACTGCGTCACTTCCATGCCGTCGCACCATACTTCCCAGCCGAGGCCCCAGGCGCCAAGCGTCGGGCTTTCCCAATCGTCCTCGACGAAGCGTATGTCGTGCTTCAAGGGGTCGATGCCGATGGCGTCGAGGCTGCCGAGGTAGAGCGCCTGCAGATCCTCCGGGCTCGGTTTCAGTATCACCTGGTACTGGTAATAATGGCCGAGGCGGTTGGGGTTTTCGCCATAGCGGCCGTCGGTTGGCCGCCGGCACGGCTGGACATAAGCCGCCTTCCACGGGTCCGGGCCGAGAGCGCGCAGGACCGTCGCCGGATGAAAGGTCCCCGCCCCCATCTCCATGTCATAAGGCTGCAGGATCAGGCAGCCGCGCTCCGACCAATAATGGTGCAAGGTCAGGATCAGGTCCTGGAAGCTCAGCGACAACTTGAATTCCCCGTCTTCAGGCGATGCGGCGGCTTTGGCCGATGCGGCAAAGCCTGACAAGCGCGTTCACCCTTCCTACATGGTTGCGGCGCTTTAGGAGGGTTCATGCGTATCTGGGACAAGATCAAAAGCGGCCTTGCAGCACTCGGCCTCGCCGTTGCCGCAGCCGGCGCCTCCACGGCTGCCGACGCCAAGGCGGCCAAGCCGGCGATGTGGCAGGTCTATGACAGCGACACGAGCATCTATCTCTTCGGCACGGTCCACCTGCTGCCGCCGGGCACGCAGTGGCGGACGGCGAAGTTCGACCAGGCGGCCAAAGAGGCGGGAACGCTGGTCGTCGAAACCATCATCGATGAGACGAATCCGCGTGTCTTCGCCGCCGAGCTCGCGCGCATCAGCATTCGCCCGGGCCTGCCGCCCATCGTCAGCCGCGTGCCCCCCGAGAAGCAGGCTGCGCTTCGCGCCGTCATTGCCAAGTCCGGCATCCCGGAAGCGGCGCTCAACAATATGGAGACCTGGGCGGCTGCCTTCGCCTTGCTGCAGCTCCAGTTCAAGGAGCTGGGGGTTTCCGGCAGCGACGGCGTGGAGCTAGCGCTGCGCAAGACCTTTAACCAGGCCGGCAAGCCGGTCGAGCAGCTGGAGACCAACGCCCAGCAGCTCGGCTTCTTCGACACCCTGCCCGAAGCCGCCCAGCGCGATTTGCTGGAAGGCGCGATCGAGACGCCGGCCGCCGCCAAGCAGCAGTTCAATTCCATGCTCGCCGCCTGGATGAGCGGCGATGTCAATGCCATCGCCCGGACGTTCAATGCCGAGCTCGCGAAGTCGCCCGATCTGCGCGAGGCCCTGCTTCGCCGCCGCAACGCCAATTGGAGCTACTGGCTCGCGTCGCGGATGCAGCGGCCTGGCACCGTGCTGGTCGCGGTCGGCGCCGGCCACCTCGCCGGCGATGATTCGGTCGTCGAGATGCTGAAGAAGCGCGGCTATCGGGTAAAGCGGGTCCAATAGTCAGTATAATCCACAATTTTGCGACGAATTGCAGACAGTTAAAGGATTAGTAACCTTGACGGGCGGAAACTCGTCCAACACACTGCCCGCGCACACTTACCGGGGGGGTCAAGGTGCTGGAACGACTTGGATTCTGGCGGGGTAGCACCCGCATTAAGACGATCACTCGATTTAGCGGCGGCGTCGCCGCTGCAATCCTTGCGCTCGCGATCGCCGTTCCCGCCTCGGCTCCGGCCTCGCCGGTCAGTACCGCCGCGGTTCACGCCCAGCCAGGCCCCGCTCTCTGGGTCGTCCAGGACCTCGATACAACTGTCTATCTGTTCGGCACCTTCCACGCGCTCGATCAGAATTCGGCCTGGTTCAACCGCAGCGTCCGCGCCGCCTTCGACGCTTCCGACCAGCTGGTCCTGGAGACGCTCGTCCCGGAAGACCCGGCCGAGCTTCATGCCGTCATCGGGCGCCACTCGGCGGCGAAAGAGCCCCAGGTCGGCGCACCGGTCTATACCGATCGCGGTGGGTCGTCGTTCGTCGCCTCCGCCGGCCAGGCCATGTCCGCCGGACGGTCGATGGGCATGTCGGTCGACCACGGGGCCGACGCCGTGCTCCGCCGCGCCGCCAACGCCAGTGGCAAGCCGGTCGCGGGCCTTGAGACGTTCGAATTCCAGCTGCGCATGTTCCGCAGCCTGCCCCCGCCGCCGGCAGCAGCTGACCGTCATGCCGGCACTGAGCTGGGCGGGTTCCTCGGCGACATGCAGTCTGCTTGGAAGCGCGGCGACAATGACGGTTTCGCCACAATTCTCGGCAAGGTTCGCGCGCAGAGCCCCCAGACCTACAAGACTCTGTTCGTCGACCGGAATGCGAACTGGGCCGGCTGGATCGCCAACCGTATGACCCGGCCGGGTACCGTCTTCATTGCAGTCGGCACCGGCCATTTGATCGGCCCGGACAGCGTCCAGCAGTATCTCGCCGCCCGCGGCATCGACTCGGCGCGCATCAGCTAGGCCCCTTCCCTCGCCTTGCCATTCGGTGCGCCTCCCCCTATAGGCGCGCCCTTGCCCGGCCATGGTCATCCCTGGAGGCGTGGCGGGCTTGATTAACTGAAGGAAACGCAAGCAATGAGCGAACAGCTGATGCTGCCCGCCGAAGCGCGCGAACGGGCTGGCAAGGGAGCCTCCCGATCACTGCGCCGCGATGGCCGGGTCCCCGCCGTGGTTTACGGCGAAAAGAAGGAACCCCTCTCGATCCATGTCGAGGAGAAGCTCCTGACCAAGATGCTCCACACGGGGCACTTCATGAATAGCGTCGTCATGATCGATGTCGGCGGCAAGGCGACCCGCACGCTTCCCAAGGCGGTCGACTTCCATCCGGTTTCGAGCCGCCCAATCCATGTCGACTTCCTGCGCATCGGCGAGCATGCTCAGGTCAACGTCAATGTCCCGGTTCGCTTCGACAATGAGGAAGAGTCGCCGGGCCTGAAGCGCGGCGGCGTGCTGAACATTGTCGTTCACGACCTGGCCCTGGTCTGCGACGCGGCCGAAATCCCGAACGAGATCCATATCGATCTTACGGGTCTCGAGATTGGCGACACGATCCACATTTCGGAGGTCAAGCTGCCGAAGGGGTCCAGGCCCGCCAACGAGGACGAGGATTTCACCGTCGCCACCATCGTCGCGCCGTCGGCGATGAAGGCCGAGGAAGAAGAGGCCGCGCCTGAGGGCGAGGTCCCGACCGTCGGCGAGGAAGAAGTCGAGGGCGAGGGCGAGGCCGAAGGCGGCGCCGAGGGCGGCGAAGAAGCCTGACGCGCTTGAAATAACGGTTATAGAAGACCGCTCGCCCCCCGCGGGGCGGGCGGTTTTCTTGTCTGGGAGCGAGAGTGCAGATCTGGGCCGGTCTCGGTAATCCGGGCGCGCAATATGCGCTGCACCGCCACAACGTCGGCTTCATGGCTGCCGACGCCATTGCCGAAGTGCATGGCTTCGGCCCCTGGCAAAAGAAGTTCCGCAGCCTTGTCAGCGAGGGCCGCATCGGCCGCTATCGCGTGCTGCTCGTCAAGCCGCAGACCTTCATGAACGACAGCGGCGACGCGGTTCAACAGGCATTAAAATTCTACAAGCTCGAACTGGATTCCCTGACGGTTTTCCATGATGAGCTCGACCTTGCGCCGTTCAAGGTCAAGGTGAAGGTCGGCGGCGGCACCGCCGGCCACAACGGCCTGAGGTCGATCAACGCCGTCTTCGGCCCCGACTTCCGCCGCGTCCGCATTGGCATCGGCCACCCCGGCCCGGGGCAGAAGCACAAGGTCAATCCGCACGTGCTCGGTAATTACGCCAAGGCCGAGCTGGAGCCCTTGTCGGACCTCCTCGGCGCGATCGCCGCTGAAGCCGAATGGCTCGCTGGCGGCGACGAGGTGCGCTTCATGAGCGAGGTGGCTCGGCGGATGCATCAGGAGTAGTCGAGGCGCGCTGCGATCCCCCCGGTTCGATTGGCTTTCCATCCCTCACGTTGCAACGGGCGTAATCGCCTCGGACGTATCGATCCCAAGCCGGGTCACGGCGCCCGCGAGCATCTGCTGAAAGCGGGATTCGTCGCGCAGGCCGTCCAGGTTAGGGTCATTCGCGGCCAGCCTGAGGGTGCTCGGCCCGCCCCGGGCAAAAACTGGGGCGAGCACATCGAGAGCAGCTTCCTTGTCGCCGACGATTGCGGCCAAGCCGAAGCCGAGATTGTACCGCATGAACAGGTTGTCCGGGTCGAGCAGGAGCGCGCGCTCACGCCACTGACCGGCCTCGTCGGACTTGCCAAGTACCGCAAGACTGTTTGCGCCCATGGCGAGCGCGACCCCATTGTCCGGGCTTTGGGCAAGGACTTGCTCGACATGCTCGATGATCTTGTTCGCGGCCTTGGCGGCGCCGGTAGAGTCCCCTTGCGCAATGCAGCACGCGAGCAGCATGCCCCAGCCGTGAAAGTCGGCGTCCATGAGTTCCGTCGCCCGCTGCAAATGGCGCGCAGCCGCATCGATGCGCCTTTGCCGATAGAATATGCGCGCCGCCTCCTTGTTCACTTCCCATGAGTCCGGGTTGAGCCGAAGTGCGGCTTCGATCTCTGCATACGCCTTTTCATGCTGGCCCTGTTCGGCGAAGCGCCACGCTCTCGGCAAATGAGCTTCCGCAATATCCGGATCGAGGGTCAGTGCCCGCTCGGCGGCCGCTGATCCATCATCGACGCTTGGATCCGTCCCGAAGCCGTAGCAGACATGCGCCTGCGCAATCGCGATCAGCGCCCACGCCTGTGCATAGTCGGGATCGACAGCGGTCGCCCGTTCGCAAATGCGGATGACCATCGCGGCCCGTCGGCGATTGCCGAAATCCGTGATCCAGTATTGCCGCGCCATGAGATAGAGGTTGTAAGCCTCCGCACTCGTCGTTCCACGCTGCTCGATCGCCTTTTTCTCTTCGGGAAGCAGCTTGAGCTTGAGCGCAGCAACGATCTCCTTCGTGATCTCGTCCTGGATCGCGAAAATGTCGATGAGGTCGCGGTCGTAGCGCTCGGCCCAAACATGGTCTCCGCTCGTTCCGTCGATGAGCTGGGCCGTAATGCGAACGCGCTCCCCGACCTTTCGGACGCTGCCTTCGAGGACATGGCTCACGCCCAGCTTCCGGGCGATCTCGCTGACATCAACCGACTGGCCCTTGAACTGGAACGCCGTATTGCGCGCGATCACCGACAAGGCCGAAATCTTCGACAAGTCGGTGGTGATGTCCTCGCTGATCCCGTCGCTGAAATACTCTTGTTCCGCATCACCGCTCATGTTGGCGAAGGGCAATACACAAATCGCGCTCCTTCGCACCGGCATCCCGGGTGCAGGCCTGCCGCGCGGTGCCGGCTCGGCGCCGCGCACCAGGGCCGCAATGCTTCCCTCGATTTTCCGCCAGCCCGGTGAATTATGATCGCCATCCCAGCCGCGCAAATCGGCGCACTGGATCTGATTGAACGGCATTGGCGGCAACGTGCCATCGACGCTGACCTGCACCAACGTTCCAGCTTCGCGCGCGGCGTCGGCTTCGGCGCGAACCCATTGCGATTTTGCGGCCTCCGCCGACCACACAGCGAGCACGGCCTTGGCCAGCCGCAGGCGCTCTTCGATGACATCGCCGTAGGCGCGATGCGCGGGAAGCTCATCATCCCGCCAGACCTCGTATCCCTGTGAACGCAGGGTGTCCGCAATCAGCCGTGCCTGCGGCTCGGTTGAACGCGCGTAGGAGACGAACACATCCGTCATAGTGCCCCTTTCGCGTCGGATATCAGGACTCTATCGGGGTGTCATGATACGGTCTGTCTTCCCGACGCTGCTTTACGAGGCCGAGATCGGCAACGGGCCCCTGATCGAAAGGCTGGCGCATTCGATCCGCACGCTGGCGCGCGACGACAAGGCCGGCATCCGCTGGAGCAGGGACAAGGGCTATGCGGGCTACACCAGCTACGCCTCGCTCGATGACCTGACCCGGCGCGATCCGGCCTTCGCCGAGCTGGCAAAAATGCTGGCGCGGCATGGAGCTAAGTTCATCGAGGAATGCGGCTTCGAGCTGGGCCGCAGGCCGCGGCTCGACAGCCTGTGGGTCAATCTGTTGAAAGCAAGTGGACACCACAGTGGACATATTCACCCGCACTCGGTCGTTTCCGGTACCCTTTACGTCGAGGTGCCGGCCGGCGCTGGCGGCATTCGCTTCGAGGACCCACGGCTGCCTTTGATGATGGCGGCGCCGCAACGCGAGTCGGCCTTCGTCACAATCGATCCCCGACCCGGCCTGCTGTTGCTCTGGGAAAGTTGGCTGAGGCACGAGGTGCTGCCCGGCCACGGCCGCGGCGACCGTCTCAGTGTCAGCTTCAATCTTTCCTAGCGGATCATCGCCTGCCAGCTGCCGTAGCGCGACCGCACCTGGCCGCGGCGGATGCTGAGCACGATCAGGCCAAGGCCGCAGGCGATGCTGGCGATGGTCTGGGTTGTGTCGACGCCAAAGGCGAAGGGAGTCGCCAGCAAGGCAAGTCCGAGCGGAACAAGCAGGAAGCGCAAGGGCCGGGCAACCTCCGCCGCCGCCAGCGAGATCACGGTCAGCGCCAGCGCTCCTACAAGATGGTCGGCATCGGCCATTGATCCTTCAGCGCCAAGGCTCAACCGGGTAAACATCAGCCACAAGCCGACCAGTGCCGCCAGCGCCAGATTCCACGGCAGGTTGACGCCGCCGGCCCACATGTCGGCCAGGAAGGCGCGCGGACCGCGCGCAAATTCGTCTTCCTCGGGTTCGGAACCATCGCCATCGATGTCACCGAACAGGAAGACGCGCAGCCAGTTCTTCCCCTCTCGCACGCGCCGGCGCATGAATTGCAGGCTCGCCAGCAATTCGTCGAGCGAATAGGGTATCTGCACCAGCATGGCCGCGGCGGCGATCAGTGCCAGCGTGCTCCAGGTACCGATTACGATCGGCTGGATGATGATGAAGAAGATGGAGACAACGCCCAAAGGGGCGATCATCAGTCCGAACAGGACCACCAGCCAGGGCATGGTCCGCCAGCGCGCCGTCGAGCCAACGATCCCTGTCAGGATCTCGAGCGCATAGGTGTAGCCGCCGACGGCCGCATCGGAGACAGGCCAGGCCTCGGAGACATGGCTGGTGATGATCTCCTCGGTGCCGTTTTGCGGATCTGCGGGGGAGCCGGCGAAAAACGGCTCCCACACCCCTTCGACATGACCGAGCTGGTAAGCGGCGAGGTAGCGCGAGACCTCCAGCCCGACGACCGCCAGCAGGATGATCGGCAGGCGCTGCGCCCAGCTCGACGGATTGTAGCTCCAGCTCGGCGGCGTGAGGGGGCCTTCGGTTGCGGCTAGCGGCGATGGACCGACGTCCGGCTTGGTCGCCACCGCAAGGCCGAAGATGAGCCCGCCGACCAAAGTGTCCGACAGGTAGGCGGCGGGGTTTTCCGTCCAAAACAGGAAAGGCGCGGCCATGACCAGCGCGCCCGCGACTGCCGTCGCCCAGCGCGCCCAGCGCAGCCGCCACCATAAGGACAAGCTCGCAAGCACTATGGTCGCTGCGCCGAGCGTGACCTCGCTGGCCGCCAGCAATTCCTCCTCGACGCCGACCAGCGGCGGCTGGGCAGCAAGCCAGATGCCGAGGAAGATATTGACCAGGTGCGCCCAGCGGAACTGGCGGTGCTCGGCCAGCAGCAGCGCTTCATGCTTGGCCCGCAGGCGTTCGGGGTCATGGCCCGCTTCCGCGGCCTCCTGCATGGCGGGCGGCGGCGTCAGGCCGTTCTGCTCGTACCAGGCCTTGGGGTCGCGCTTCAGCGCAGCGACCATCTTCGGAAGCGTGTGTTTGATCCGATGCCTCGGCTCCCAACCGAGCAGGCGGCGGGCGCGGCTGATGTCGAGCTCATAATGGTCGTCGGCCATGCGGGCCATGAACGGCCGTACGAATGGCGGTTCGCCCTGGTCAATGGCATCGGGGACGATCGGCTCCAGTTTCTGCTGCGCCCAGGCCCCGGCCACGGCGACCGGCTTGGGGACCCTCAGGGTTGGCCACTCGTCAGCGCCGTGAATCAGGTATCCGAGCTCATCCTGCAGGAAATCATAGCCGGGCGCCTCCTCCTCACCGACTAGGATTGTCGTCCCGGTCGGTATGTCTTTCCTGCGATCGATTACCCGCTGGAAGGCGCTGAGCATGTCGTCGCGATGGACCATCGACTGGCCGACGCGGGTCGAACCCGAATAAAGGTGGCTCTGCAGGTCGCGCTCGTAGATGCGCGCGATCTGGTTGGCGAGCGTCGGGACGGCCGTCTCGTCGTCATAGAGTCCGGCCAGGTGCAGCAGGACGTAGGGGATGCCGCCATGCTCGGCGCGGATAACCTCCTCGGCCGCCGCCTTCGACTTGGGATAGGCCCATTTGGGCGCGATCGGCTGGTCCTCGTCGATCCGCTGCCCCGGCTTGCCCGGCGCATGAACCAGCATCGTTCCCGAATAGACGAACTGCTCGACCTTCAGGGCCTGCAGCGCCCTCAGGAGCCGGCGAGTGCCGTCGACATTGATGGATTGGTAGAGGGGGTTCTCCTCTCCGGTGAAATCGAAATAAGCGGCGAGATGGACGACGCTGGCAAGCCGCTCGCCGAACTGCTCCTGAATTTCTCCAATCGCCCTGGTCACCGACTGGTCGTCGCCGAGGTCGGCATGAACGAGCGGGAAATCGGCCCTGGTATCGGGTCGGTCGAGGCCCACGACCCGGTACGAGTCCCGAAGCGTCTCGGCCAGCGACTTGCCGATATTGCCAGCCGCACCGGTGATCAGCACGATCGGACGGTTTTGGTCGCGCTTGGCCATTGGCAACCAACGGACTTCGCCGCGCACGGTTGCGCTTTCCCTCGGCGCGGCGGGCCGCTAAAGGCGCGCTCACTTCCGGACACGAGGACGTAATTTTCATGGGATTCCGCTGCGGGATCGTCGGCCTGCCGAACGTTGGCAAATCGACGCTTTTCAATGCCCTGACCGAGACTCAGGCCGCCCAGGCGGCCAATTATCCGTTTTGCACGATTGAGCCGAACGTCGGGCAGGTTGCCGTGCCGGACGACCGCCTCGACAAGCTTGCGGCCATTGCCGGATCGGCCAAGATCATCCCCACCCAGCTCGCCTTCGTGGACATCGCCGGCCTCGTGAAGGGCGCTTCCAAGGGCGAAGGCCTGGGCAACCAGTTCCTTGCCAACATCCGCGAGGTCGACGCCATCGTCCATGTCCTGCGCTGCTTCGAGAACGACGACATCCAGCATGTCGAGAACCGCGTCGATCCCATTGCCGATGCCGAGACGGTCGAGACCGAGTTGCTGCTCGCCGACCTCGAAAGCCTTGAGAAACGCGTGCCCAACCTCATCAAGCGAGGCCAGACCGGCGACAAGGAATCGAAAATCGCCGCTTCTGTCCTCAGCCAGGCGCTCGACTTGCTCCGCGAGGGCAAGCCGGCGCGCCTCGTGAAGCCCAGGGACGAGGAAGAAGCGCGCGTCTTCTCCCAGGCGCAACTGCTCACCGCCAAGCCCGTGCTCTACGTCTGCAACGTCAATGAGGAGGACGCCGGCGAGGGCAACGCCCATTCGCAGCGCGTCTTCGACAAGGCCCACGCCGAGGGCGCGGAGGCAGTCGTCGTCTCCGCGGCGATCGAAGCCGACCTCGTCACCATGGACATGGAGGAACGTCTCGCTTTTCTCGAGGAGATGGGCCTGCACGAAACCGGTCTCGCGCGTGTCATCCGCGCCGGCTACGACCTCCTGCACCTCATCACCTTCTTCACCGTCGGCCCGAAGGAGGCGCGGGCCTGGACGGTTGAGAAAGGCTCAAGGGCGCCGCGGGCTGCCGGCGAGATCCACACCGATTTCGAACGCGGCTTCATCCGCGCCGAAACCATCGCTTTCGAAGATTATGTCGCCCTGAACGGCGAGGCCGGCGCCCGCGAGGCCGGTAAGCTGCGCCAGGAAGGCAAGGACTATGTCGTCAAGGACGGCGACGTCCTCCACTTCAAGTTCAACGTCTAGCTCCGGCTCTCCCTTAAGAGCATCACTCCGAGTAGCGCGGTAACGACCAGCGCGACCCAGCTGACGGATTGCGGCACGGCGGTTCCGCCAACCGTGATGTCGAAGCCAACCGCAAGTCGGTAAAGGTGACCGATCGCCATCAGGAGGAAGATGATGGCGGCGACGAGCGTGAATGGACGAGTCCTGGTCATAAGCGCCTCCCCTTGAGCGCAATCTTAGCAGATTCGCCGCTCGCTTGCCGCTGCTCCCCGCCTCGCCTAGCCTTCCGCCGGTGAGCGGAATCTCGACGCAGGAGTTGGCGCAGCGAACCGCCCGGCAGGATCCGGCTCTGTTGCGCGCGGGCGTGGCGCTCGTCGAGAACGACCTGCCGACGGCCGAGGGAATCCTTCGCCCCTATCTCATGAAGCGCCCGACGGACGTGAAGGCGATCCGCATGATGGCCGAGCTTGCGGCGCGCATCGGCCGCTTGGTCGATTCCGAGAATCTGCTCCGCCGCGCGCTGGAGCTGGCCCCGAGCTTCACAGCTGCGCGCGCCAACCTGGCGACCGTCCTCTACAAGCAAAACCGCGCCGCCGACGCGATTGCGCAGTTGGAGCAGATCGAAAGCGAGGGCGAAGCCAATCTCGGCCATGCCAGCCTCAAGGCCGCCGCACTCGGCCGCATCGGCGGGCACGAGGAAGCGCTCGCGCTCTACCGTCAGTTGCTGGAAGCGCGGCCCGACGAGCCGAAGCTGTGGCTGAGCTACGGCCATATCCTCAAGACTGTCGGCGAGCAGGCCGAAGGCATTGCCGCCTATCGCCGCGCCCTGGCGATCGAACCGACGCTGGGTGAGGCTTGGTGGAGCCTCGCGAATTTGAAGACCGTAAGGTTCGACGAGGCCGATATTGCGGCGATGGAGAGCGCGCTCCGAGAGGGCAGCATCGGCAAGGAGGACCGCTTCCATCTCCATTTCGCCCTCGGCAAGGCGCTTGAAGACAAAGGCGATGCGGAGGCAAGCTTCCATCATTATGCCGAGGGAAATCGGCTTCGGCGATCGCTGCTGGACTATTCCGCGCGGGACAATCACCGGCATGTCGAGCGCTCGACCGCCCTGTTTACCTCCGAATTCTTCGCTGCGCGGGATGGAGGGGGTTGCAGGGCCCCGGATCCGATCTTCATCCTCGGCATGCCGCGGGCCGGCTCGACTCTCGTCGAGCAGATCCTGGCCAGCCACCCGGCGATCGAGGGCGTCGCCGAGCTCCCCGACATGCCTGCCATTGCGCGCCGCCTCGACGCACACAAGGCGCGAGGCAATGCCAGCCTGTACCCGGAATGCCTGGCGGACCTCGATGGGGAGGGGCTGAAGGCGCTGGGCGAGGAATATCTAGAGCGCGCCGGCGTCCAGCGTTTCACCGACCGCCCGTTCTTCATCGATAAGCTGCCCAACAACTGGATGCATGTAGGATTGATCCGGCTGATCCTTCCCAATGCCAGGATCATCGATGCTCGCCGGCACCCGCTTGCCTGCTGTTTCTCCAACTTTAAGCAGCATTACGCGCGAGGCCAGAAATTCTCGTACGACCTCGCCGACCTCGGCCATTACTATCGTAGCTATGTGACGCTCATGCGCCACTTCGATGCCGTGCTTCCCCGCTATGTTCACCGCGTCATCCATGAGGATCTGGTGGACGATCCGGAGAAAGAGGTCCGGCGCCTGCTCGACTTTCTGCAATTGCCGTTCGACTCGGCCTGCCTCGCTTTCTACGAGAATCCGCGCGCTGTCCGTACGGCCAGTTCAGAGCAAGTGCGGCGCCCGATCAGCCGTGAGGGGCTTGAGCAATGGAAGATGTTCGAGCCCTGGCTCGACCCACTCAAAGAAGCGCTCGGCCCAGTGTTGCAGGATTGGCACCGTTAGCGGCGAATCCGCTCGTTGCGCCCGCAATACGATTGACGCCTCTGTAACAAAAGTCACACCTTCCTGCCGGGTCACAGGGGAAACGGCCATGCGCCTGCATCGGAACAATTTGCCGCAGTGGAAACGCGCCGCGACGGGGCTGCTCGCGTCGACGATCATCGCAACGCCGGCGCTGGCTCAGGATGTGCCTCCGGCGGATCCCGCTGACACTCCCGCAGCCGCGGAAGCGCGGCAGGAGAGCGGCGAAGAGATTGTCGTCACCGCGACCAAACGCGCCGAAAACCTGCAGGACGTGCCGATCGCCATCACCGCGATCACGACCAAGACCCTGGACGATCTGCAGGTCAATCAGTTTGACGATTACGCGCGCCTCGTTCCGTCCTTGTCGTCCAAGTCCGGCGGCGGCGGCGGCAGCGCCGACGGCCCGGGCACGAACAACGTCTATTTCCGCGGCGTCGCAAGCGGCGAGAACGCCAACCATTCCGCCTCCCTGCCGAGCGTCGGCACCTATCTTGACGAGCAGCCGATCACGACCATCGGCGGCGCCCTCGACATCCACATCTTCGACATAGCCCGGGTGGAAGCGCTCGCTGGTCCGCAGGGCACGCTCTACGGCGCCTCGAGCCAGGCTGGCACGATCCGCATCATCACCAACAAGCCCGATTTTTCCGGCACCTATGGCGCCGCCAACCTGGAGGTGAACACCGTCGCCCACGGCGATTGGGGTTACAATGGCGAAGCCTTCGTGAATTTTCCGATCAGCACCAACATCGCCGCCCGTGTCGTCGGCTGGTACCGGCACGACGCCGGCTACATCGACAATATCCGCGGCGTCCTTGAGATGACCGAGTTCGTCTACGACGACGAGGAGGAGGGCCCGGTTCCCACCGGCAATACCCTCACCCTAGACAATGATGAGTTCGCGGAGGACGATTACAATGACGTCGACACCTATGGCGCCCGCGCGGCGCTAAGGATCGACCTTAACGAGAATTGGACGATCACGCCCCAAATCGTCGGGCAGGTGATGAAGGTGAACGGATCCTTCGCCGAAGAGCGCGGCCTCGGCGATTACGAGACCATGCAGTTCAACGATGAAAAGGTGAAAGACAAATGGTTCCAGGCGGCCCTTACGGTTGAGGGCAAGCTCGGCAATTTCGACGTCACCTATGCCGGTTCCTTCATGAAACGGCAGCTCGACTCCGAATTCGACTATTCCGATTACGCCTATTTCTACAACGAATTGGCGAGCTATGGCGTCTACTGGTACGACGATGCCGGCGACCCCATCGTGCCGAACCAGCTGGTCGTTGCCGACGACAGCTACAAGAAGCAGTCACACGAATTGCGCTTCGCTTCGCCCGCGGAAAATCGCCTCCGCCTGATCGCCGGCCTGTTCTACCAGCGTCAGGAACATAATATTGAGCAGAACTATATCATTCCCGGTTTGTCCGAGGACCTGCAGGTCCCCGGCACCGACAATATCTGGCTCACCAAGCAAGTTCGTGTCGACCGCGACTACGCGGCGTTCGGTGAGCTGAGCTACGACATCACTCCGCAGTTCACGGCGACCGCCGGCGGCCGATGGTACAAGTTCGACAATTCCCTGGAGGGCTTCTTCGGTTTCGGCGACGGGTATAGCAGCATGACCGGCGTCGCCGCCTGCTTCGGGCCGCCGCAGGTCTCAGGCTCACCCTGCACCAACCTCGACAAGAGCATTGAGGACAGCGGCTTCGTCCACCGGCTGAACCTGACCTACAAGCCGAACGAGGACCTGCTTCTTTACGCCACTTGGTCGCGAGGCTTCCGCCCCGGCGGCGTCAACCGGCGCGGCGACTTCCCGCCGTACGACCCCGATTATCTCACCAATTATGAGGCCGGCGCGAAGTACAGCTTCGGCCGCGGCGCCCACTTCAACATCGCCGGCTACGTTGAGAACTGGAAGGACATGCAGGTCTCGGTGCTCGGCCAGAACGGCCTGACCGTCGTCCGCAATGTCGGCAAGTCCCGGATCGTGGGCGTCGAGGCCGACCTGCTGCTGCGGCCGATAGACGGGCTCACCTGGAGCACCGGCGTCGCCTATAACGATGCAACGCTCCGGGAAGACTTCTGCTTCGACGAATTGGCACCCGACTGCAGCGACGCTGGCTTCTTCGGTGGCGACGGTGATGGCGTGGACATCCTGGCCGAAAAGGGCGACCGTTTGCCGCTGACCGCGCGCTGGAAAGGCAGCAGCCAGGTGCGCTACGAATGGGGCCTCAGTTCAGACCTTGAGGCGCACGTCCAGGGACTCGTCACCTATGAAGGCGAGCGCAAGCGCGATCTCCGGCCCGGCATCAACGACATCTATGGCAACCTGAAGTCCTATGCCCAGGTCGACATCGGCGCCGGTCTGGAAAAGGGGCCATGGAACGTCGACCTCTACGTCAAGAACCTGTTCGACGTTCGCGGCCAATTGTCGAAGAACATCCAGTGCCGCGAAGAGGTTTGCGGCGATTCGATCGACGCTACCGACATCGGCGGCAAGATCTATACGGTCGTCACCCGGCCGCGCACGATCGGCCTTCGCGTCGGCCGCAAATTTTAGAGGACGCCGTTTATCCGGCCATGCTACCGCCCGCCGCGTGAGCATGGCCGGACAGATTTAAGTGACCGCGAAACCGTCGATTATCGCCGACCCGCAGGCGGCGCTGAAACAGGCGCGGCAGCTGCTTGCCTCCGATCCCAAGGCGGCGATCCGGCAGGCCCGGCAACTGCTCGAAACGAGCCCCGAAGACCCTGCCCTGCTGCGGCTGCTCGGTACGGCCCTGCGCAGGAACGGCGAGGAAGCCGAGGCGCAGGCGATCGAGAAGCGGGCGATCGACGCCTCCACCCGCAGCCCGGCCCACCGCGAGGCGGCGCGCGCGGTCGCCGCCGGCGACAAGCAGCGCGCGGCGGCCATCCTCGAAGGCCTCATCGCGCGCGACGAGAACGACGTTGTCGCCCTCGTCATGCTCGGCCTCCAGTTCTCGCTCGAGGCCGAATATGCGATTGCCGAGGCCTTGCTCCGTAAGGCGGTCGCCGCCGCGCCCGGCGACCCCGCCGCGCGCATGGCACTGGTTGAGCACCTCCACCGGGCCAGGCGCGCCGCGGACGCGCTTGAAGAGCTCGACAAGCTCGCGACGGAAACCCCGGCATCCCAGTCGCTTCGCGCCAGCATCTTGCGCGACCTGGGCCGGCAGGAAGAAGAGGTTGCGGTTCTGAAAGGTCTCGCCGAAGCCGATCCGCGCATGCCGGCATATCGCATTCGCCTCGGCCATGCGTATCGCACGCTCGGCCGGGCCGACGACGCCATTGCCGCCTATCGGTCGGTCATTGCCCAGGCTCCTCATGAAGGCACGTCCTGGTGGAGCCTCGCCAATCTCAAGACGATGAAGTTCAGCGACGCCGAGATCGCCCAGATGCAAGGCGGCCTGGCCAATCCGCAATCGCCGCTGACCAATCGCATCCGCCTCAGCTTCGCCCTGGGCAAGGCGTTCGAGGACCGCGGCGAGCACGAGCAGGCCTTCCGCCATTATGAGGAAGGCAATCGCATGCGAATGACGATTGCCACCTACAGGCCGGAGAAGCTCGACCATTGGGTCGACGATGCCGAGCTTGCCTACAGCAAGGAATTTTTTGCCGATCGGGCTGGATGGGGCTTCCCCGCGCGCGATCCCATCTTCGTCGTCGGCCTGCAGCGGTCGGGTTCGACCCTGGTCGAGCAAATCCTTGACAGCCACCCCGAGATCGAGGGCACGGCGGAGCTGACGGAGTTGCCGACCATCATCCGCGAGCAGAGCGAGATCGCCCATCGACGGGGCATCGGCTTCGAGGAACATCTGAAGCGAATGAGCAGCGACGATCTGCGTGGGCTCGGCGAAGATTATATGCAGCGCAGCCGGCTTTACAGGTTCACCGACAAGCGGTTGTTCACTGACAAGATGCCGGTCAACTGGCTCTACGTCGGAATCATCCGGCTGATCCTGCCAAATGCCAGGATCGTCGACGTCCGGCGCCATCCGCTCGCCTGCTGCTTCGCCAATTGGAAGCAGCTCTACGGCAAGGGCCTCGAGCACACCTATTCGATGGAGAATATGGGCCGCTACTACGCCAACTATGTGCGGCTCATGCGGCTGGTGGACGACCTCCAGCCGGGCAATATCCACCGTGTCATATACGAGCAAATGGTCGACGACGTCGAAGGCGAAGTCCGCCGCCTGCTGGACTATCTCGGCCTGCCGTTCGACGAAGCCTGCCTGAACTTCCATTCGAACGAGCGCTCGGTGCGCACAATCAGCGCAGAGCAGGTCCGTCGCCCGATCAACCGCGAGGGGCTCGATCGGTGGAAGCCGTACGAGCAATGGCTCGGGCCGCTGAAGACGGCGCTGGGCGGCGCGTTGGAGACCTGGGACCAGTGAATCCCGAGATCAGGGCCGCCCTCCAGCACGGCAATGCCGGCACAGCGCTGGCGCTCATACGTGCGCTGCCGGACGCGCAGCGCGGCGAATTCCTGATCGCGGCGCATGAGGCCAACCTGCTTGGGCGGCTTGGCCGGCATGAGGAGGAGCTCGCCATCCTTCGGCGCCTGATTGCTGAACAGCCGCAGAACCCCAGCCTCCATCTCAGCGTCGCCAATGCCCTGAAGACGCTCGGCCGCCGCGACCAGGCAATCGCCGCCGCGCGCGATGCGCTCGCCCTTCGGCCAGGCTACGGCAAGGCCTGGTGGGTGATCGCCGACTTGAAGAACCACGTTTTCACCGACGAGGATGTCGAAGCGATGGAGGCGGCGCTGGTCACGGCCGAAACACCCGCCGATCGCCTGCACTTGCACTTCGCGCTCGGCCGCGCCGCCGAGCAACGCGACGAGGCTGAAAAGGCTTTTGCCCATTATGCCGATGGCAATGCCATCGCCGCTGCCGCGATCCCGCCGCACGCGCCGCGCACCGCCGAGCGCGTCGATCGCGCCATTGCCATCTTCACCCGCCCCTTCTTCGCCGCCCGCGAGGGCCTCGGCGACCCCGGCGACGCACCGATCTTCATAGTCGGGTTGCACCGTTCTGGATCGACGCTGGTCGAGCAGATCCTCGCCAGCCATCCGGAGATCGAGGCGACCAGCGAATTGCCGATCCTCGGCCAGCTCATGCGCTCAGTCGCCGCCGACCCGTCGCTCCCAGGCGAAGCACCGGTTGATAAGCTCGCCGGGCTCGACAAGGCGCGCGCTGCTGCCCTCGGTGCCGAATACCTCGACCGCGCCGCCGCCTATCGCCTGGAAGGCAAGCCGCGCTTCGTCGACAAGATGCCCGCCAACTGGCTTTACACCGGGCTCATCCGGCTCATCCTGCCCAATGCGACCATCATCGATGCGAGGCGCCACCCGATGGCAGCCGGCTTCTCCAATTTCCGCCAGCATTATGATGCCGGTGCATCCTGGTCACATTCGCTGGAGGCGATCGGCCGTTATTATCGAGATTACCTGCGGCTGATGCGGCATTTCGACATGGTGCTGCCTGGCAAGATCCACCGCGTGATCAATGAGCGACTGATCGAGGATTTTGAGTCAGAGGTGCGGCGGCTCCTCGACCATGTCGGCGTCCCGTTCGATCCCGCCTGCCTCGAATTCCATCGTTCGAACCGTCCGGTCCGCTCGGCCAGCGCCGAGCAGGTCCGTCGCCCGGTCAACCGTGAAGGGGTCGACCAGTGGCGAAAGTTCGAACCCTGGCTGGGCCCGTTGAAGGAAGGGCTCGGAGATGCGCTGGAGGATTGGCAGCAATGATCTACTTCGAGGACATGGAGGTCGGTGCGGAGCGCGTGTTCGGCTCCTATGACGTGACTCGCGAGGAGGTGCTGGAATTCGCTCATAAATACGATCCACAGCCGTTCCACATTTCCGACGAGGAAGCGGCCAAGACCCATTTCGGGCGCATCGCCGCGAGCGGCTGGCATACTTGCGCAATGGTCATGGCGGTGATTGCCCGCGCCGTCGTCGACGATGGCCAGGCCGGCCTCGGCTCCCCGGGCGTCGACGATCTGCGCTGGTTGAAACCGGTCTATCCCGGCGACCGGATCACCGTTACCGGCAAGGTCGTCGAGAAGACGCCGTCGCGCTCAAAACCCGAAATCGGCAGCATCCGGACCGAGACCACCGTCACCAACCAGGACGACGTGCCGGTGATGCGCTTCACCTCGATCGTCCTGATGCGCCGCCGGCCCGAGCAGGTTTCCTAGTCGCCCTCGAATTCCATCAGGCTGGCGACCTCGACCCCTTCCGCGCGCAGCGCCGCGGCGCCGCCGAGCTCCGGCAAGTCGATGAGGAAGCGTGCGCCCATGACGTCGCCGCCTGCCCGCCGTACCAGCCGCGCTGCCGCGAGGGCCGTGCCGCCGGTGGCGATCAAATCGTCGGCCAGCAGCACCTTCGCGCCTGGCGCGCAGGCATCGACATGCATCGCCAGCCTGTCGCTGCCATACTCCAGCGCATAATCCTCGACCATGGTGGCTCCGGGCAGCTTGCCGTCCTTGCGGATCAACAACAGCCCGCAGCCGAGCTCGCGGGCCAATGCCGCGCCAAGGATGAACCCCCGCGCTTCGATCGCGCCGACAAGGTCGGGCCGTTCGCCGACCGTGCCGGCCAGGCGCTCCACCGCCATGCCGAAGCCGCGCGGATCGAGGAGCAGCGTGGTGACGTCGCGGAACTGAATCCCGGGCTTGGGAAAGTCGGCAATGGTGCGGACCAGCGCCTTCAGGTCGTCGTTGGCGCTGGCCATGCAGGTCTCGCCTAGCCCCTGACCCCAGCCTTCTTGCTGGCGCGCGTCCTCTTGGCCTTGTTGACCGGCTCCAGCGGGCCGGTGACGCGCACCTTGCGCTTGGCCTCGGCCCAGATGTTCTGGTAGCTCAAATAGCCGAGCACCGTCGCGACCAGCAGGAAGATGATCGTCGCCAGGCCGTAGCGGTGGCGGTTCTCCAGCTTCGGCTCGGCCGCCCAGACCAGGAATGCGGACACATCCTTCGCCATCTGGTCGACCGTCGGCCGCGGATTGCCCTCCGCATAGGTGACTTGGCCTTCGCTCGTCAGCGGCGGCGGCATGGCGATGTTGAGATTGGCGAAATAAGGGTTGAAGTGCAGGCCCGTCCCCGGCCGGTTGGCGGCCGGAAGCGCCTCGCCCTCCTCGTTACGGTAGCTGTTCGGGTCGGCATAGCCCGTCAGCAGCGAATAGGTATAGGCCGCGCCGCCTTCGCGTGCCTTGGCGATCAGCGACAGGTCGGGCGGCAGTGCATTGTTGTTGGCCGCGCGCGCCGCTACCTCATTGGCGTAAGGGCTCGGGAAGCGGTCCGACGGGATCGCCTTTCGCGTTGCCACCTCGCCGGTGTCGGGGTTCACCGTCGGCACCTCGATCGCCCACTGGTTGGCGATCGCCTTCACCTCGGCCTCGGAATAACCGAGCGCGTGCAGGTCGCGGAACGCGACCAGGTTCATTGAGTGGCAGGCGGCGCAGACCTCCTTGTAGACCTGGAAGCCGCGCTGCAGCTGCTGGCGGTCAAACTTGCCGAGCGCCCCGTCGGAGGCGAGCCTCAGCGCCTTGGGCTCCTTGTGGAACTTAAGTTCGACCGATTCCTCGCTCGGCGAGGAGAAATAGGTCGCCAGGTCGATGCCGAGGGAGGCAAGCAGGGCCGCGGCGAAGCCAGCGCCCATCAGTCCGAGAATGATTCGAAGCAGCATGTGCCGGCGTCCCCTATTCCGCAGCAGTGGCGCCGGCCCGCGCGGGGGCGCCAATCGGAGCCGCTTCCCGCTTCTCACCGTGCAGCACGCTCTCCGAAATCGAGTTCGGCAGCGGCAGTGGCCGCTCGAATGCCGAAACCAGCGGCAGGATGATCAGGAAGTGGATGAAATAATAGGCTGAGGCGAACTGCCCAAGCGCGATGTTGAAGGCGTTGATCTCGCCGCCGCCGACATAGCCGAGGATGGCGATGTCCAGCATCAGGAGCCAGAAGAAACGCTTGAACACTGGACGGTAATGGCCCGAGCGCACCGGCGACTTGTCGAGCCACGGCAGGAAGAACAGCAGCAGGATCGAGGCGAACATCGCCAGCACGCCCCACAGCTTCGCCGGGATCCACAGGAAGTCGACGGTGAAGGCGCGCAGGATGGCGTAGAACGGCCAGAAATACCATTCGGGGACGATGTGCGCCGGCGTCGCCAGCGGGTTGGCCGGGATGTAGTTGTCAGGGTGGCCGAGCGCGTTCGGCGCGAAGAACAGCACCGCAGCATAAACGACCAGGATGGCGCCCGAGAACCAGCCGTCCTTGGCCGTGTAGAACGGGTGGAACGGCAGCGTGTCCTTCTCATTCTTGACGTCGACGCCGGTCGGATTGCCCGACCCGGGGATGTGCAGCGCCCAGATGTGCAGGATGACGACCGCTGCGATGACGAACGGCAGCAGGTAGTGCAGCGAGAAGAAGCGGGTCAGGGCCGCCTGGTCCGGTGCGAAGCCGCCGAGCAGCCAGACGCGGATCGGCTCGCCGACCACCGGGAATGCCGAGAAGAAGCCGGTGATGACCTGTGCGCCCCAATAGCTCATCTGCCCCCAGGGCAGGACGTAGCCCATGAAAGCCGTGGCCATCATCAGGAGGTAGATGACGAGGCCCAGCATCCACACCAGCTCCCGCGGCGCCTTGTAGCTGCCGAAGAACAGGCCGCGGAAGATGTGGATGTAGACGACGATGAAGAAGAAGCTCGCGCCGTTGGCGTGGGCGTAGCGAAGTAGCCAGCCCGCGTTGACATTGCGCATGATGTGCTCGACCGAATTGAACGCGCCGTCGGCCGATGCGTAATAATGCATGGCCAGGACGATGCCCGTGACGATCTGGATGACCAGGAACAGTCCGGCGGCCACCCCGAAGTTCCACAAATAGTTGAGGTTGCGCGGCACCGGATAACCGCCGCCGACGGCACCGTAAGCCAGTCGCGGCAGCGGCAGCCGCGCATCGATCCACTTGCCGAATTCGGTCTTGGGTTCGTAGGGCTTTGCCCAGGCGAAACTCATGCCTATTCCCCCTTTAGCCGATCGTCACGACAGTGTCGGACGTGAATGCATATTCCGGCACGGCGAGGTTGAGCGGCGCCGGGCCTTTGCGAATGCGCGCGGCCGTGTCGTAGTGCGATCCGTGGCAGGGACAGAAATAACCGCCATACTCGCCGCGATTTTCACCTGCCGCCACGCCGAGCGGCACGCAGCCGAGATGGGTGCAGACCCCGAGCGTGATCAGCCAGTTCTGCTTGCCCGGCTTGGTCCGCTCGGCCAGCGTCTGCGGGTCGCGCAGGTCGCCGAGCGGCACCGCATTGGCTTCCTGGATTTCCGCGGGCGTCAGGTTGCGCACGAAAACGGGCTGCTTGCGCCAGATCGTCTTGATCGCCTGGCCCGGCGCGATCTTGCTGATGTCGATTTCGGTCGAGGCTAGCGCCAGCACGTCAGCCGACGGGCTCATCTGGTTGATCAGCGGCAACACGGTCGCCGCCGCGCCAACGCCGGCGAAGCTGACCGCGGCAATGTTGATGAAATCACGACGGCGGAGGCTTTGATCGCCTCCCACCTGCGCAACCATGCTTCCTTCCTGCGTGGCCATGACACCCTTTGCGACCGACAGTTTGCGAATGCCCGACCGGGCATGAATGCGAACACCGTCCCGAAAGGCTCCGGGCCGGTTGGCGGGCCTGATAGCGGCCACTTCAGGGACTGCCAAGGGGCGTTTAAGCCTAGCTGGCCACCGCCTCCGGCGTCAGCGGCACGCGCTCGCCCTTCCAGCCCAGCCACGCCGCCCGCAACATGACCGCGCCGGCATAAAGCACAACGACGAAGACCAGCCAGCGCAGCATCTCGATCGGCATCTCCTTGACGATGAAAGCAGCGACGAACACCAGCGGAATGCCCCCGATCGTCAGGCCGGTCGCCACCCTGAGGTCGATCTCACCCATGTTGATGTGGCGCACGCTTGCGGCCGCGCCCGCCAGCCCTGCGCCGGCGGCCATGATCGGGAAGCAAAGCCGCGGATCCATGCCCATCAGGCTGAACATTGCCAGCGTGGGGGCATAATTGCCGATGCCGTAGTTGAGGAGGATGCCGAAGATGAAATTGCCGATGATGGCGATGATCATCAGCATGGCCGGAAGGCTCGTTGCGGTGCCGCCGCCCGGCATCAGGTCGAGGTTCGACATTGCGTAGAAGGCTGCTGCGACGAACAGGCCGATTGCAACCACCAATTGGACGATCCACACCCGTGATCTCGCTACCAGCGGTGCGCCGAGCAGTCCGCCCATCAACAGGGCGATGACGCAACCGACCAGCAGCACGGGGTCGACGAAGACGCCGAGGAGAATGAGGAAGATGAAGCCCTGCGCCATTGCCGGCGGCGTATGGCCGACCAGCATCGTGCATGGGATCAGGCGGTCCGGCACCAGCTTGCGGAATTTGAGCCAGGCCATAGTCGGCGCGAACGAGCCGATGCCCAGCGTGTCGAAAAAGTTGGTGATTGCGCCGAGCAGGATCGCCTCGCCCTTGGGAGTGACGTGGCGGGCGACTACCGCCTTCAGCAGGACGATCCCATAAACGAGGATCGCCAGTGTCAGCGGAACCAGCAGCGCAACGAGCATGGCCGCCCCTCCAAGCCATGAGCAATGGCTCCTTCTAGATGATCGCGCTCAGCGCCGCTATGGGCACGACATGCTGCCCCTCGACGACCAGCAACAGGCCGCCCGCGACTGGTTCGAAGCGCTTCGCGACCGCATCTGCGCGGAATTTGAAGCGATCGAACGGGAGGCTGGAAGCGACGCCTCATTCGAGTTCATTTCCTGGGATCGCGACGATCCGGACGGCGAGCCGGGCGGCGGCGGCGTCCGCGGGCAAATGGCCGGCCAGGTGTTCGAGAAAGTCGGGGTCAACGTCTCGACCGTCGGCGGCCGCTTCAGCGAGGAATTCGCCTCCTCCATCCCCGGCGCCGGGGAAGACCCCAGCTTCTTCGCCACCGGCATCAGCCTCGTCGCACACATGGCCAACCCGCACGTGCCCGCCGTGCACATGAACACGCGCTTCCTGACCACGACGCGGCGATGGTTCGGCGGCGGCGCCGACCTCAATCCCGCGATTCCCTGCCAGGAGGATACCGACGCCTTCCACGCGCGGCTGCGCGCCGCCTGCGCCGCCCATGATCCCACCTTCTATCCGCGCTTTTCAAAATGGGCCGAAGAGTATTTCTGGCTTCCCCACCGCAACCAGGCCCGCGGCGTCGGCGGCATCTTCTACGACCGGCTGGAGGGCCATTTCGAAGAGCATTTCGCCTTTACCCGCGATGTCGGCGAGGCCTTCCTCGATATCTTCCCACAAATCGTCCGCAAGCGCATGGACACGCCCTATAGCGAGGTCGACATGGACCAGCTGCTGACCTTCCGCGGCCGCTATGTCGAGTTCAACCTGCTCTACGACCGCGGCACCCTGTTCGGCCTCAAGACCGGCGGCAATATCGACGCGATCCTGATGAGCCTGCCGCCGCTGGCGAAGTGGAAATGAGCCTGGAGAAGCTCCCCGACGGCCAGCTTGCCGCGCTGGTGACCTACCTCGAAATGCATGAGCCGCCGGCCGAGCCCGTGCCGCGCGGCTCGCTGCAGCTTCGCCGCGCCAGGCTGGACGCGGACTCCTATCGCGCCTTGTTCCGCAAGGTCGGCGCGCCCTGGCTGTGGTTCTCACGTCTCGTGATGACCGATGACCAGCTGGAAGCGATCATCGCCCATCCCGGCGTCGAGCTGTTCGAGGTCGTCGCCGTCGAGGCGGTCGTCGGCATGCTCGAGCTCGACTTCCGTGTGGCAGGTGAATGCGAAATCGCCTTCGTCGGCCTGGTCCCGGAGCTATCCGGCCAAGGCCATGGCCGCTGGCTCCTCGCCGAGGCGGTGCACCGTGCCTGGCGCGACGGCGTCCGGCGGGTTCATGTCCACACCTGCTCGCTCGACCATCCGGCCGCGCTCGCCGCCTACCGCCGCGCTGGCTTCGCCCCCGTGCGGCGCGCGCTGGAACGCTTCACCGACCCGCGTCTCACCGGAGCCCTGCCGGCGGACGCCGCGCCTCAGGTGCCGCTGCTTGGAACCGACACGGCGGCATGATCCCGCCCGGATAGCTGGACGTAGATCCGCGCCAGCATGACGACGAAACCGATCGTGAAGATCGCCGTCACCAGCTGCGTCGCGAGCGCGATCAAAAGCGCCGCCAGGCTCATCGGCTCCACCTGGCCGACGAACAGGCCGACGATCGATCCGATCACTGCTCCGACCGCGATATAGAGCACCAGCACGGCGACGATGCTGACCAGAAGGAAAGCGAACAACCGCCACCAATGACCGCGCGAAAGCGCCCAACTGCGCTTGAGAAGCGTCGGCGGCCCTGCCGCTTCCTGGCTCGCGACAGCGACCAGCAGGCAAAGTCGCACGAAGATGAACAGCCCGATTGCGAACAGCAGCAGGAATCCAAGCGCCGCCGCCACGCTCGGCTGCGCGCGGGTTATATGCGGCGCCAGCAGTGCGAAGCCGAAGGCAAAGGGCAATATCCAGACCATTACTGCGGCCACATAAGAAGGAGCTCGCGCCGCTCCGTGACGGATCGAGTCTGAAACCCTCAGCCCGTGCGTGGTGGCAAGGCGCACGATGGCCAGCTGGCCGATTACACCGATCAGGAGCGCGACGAACGCCACGATCATCCATGCGCCTGGCTCGGGAAGCTCTCCCGGCGGCGCCGGCGGAGTCACCAGGTCGGAAATGGTGCCGGGCAGGACAAGCAACGCCAGGGCCACGGTTCCGATCAGCTTGCCGTCGCGCGACAGGACGCTTTTGGTTTCGTCCCAGGCCCTCGATAAGGACAATTTCGCCACGCACCGTCTCCCTCGCTGGTCGCGCGCCCTTATGCGAACGGACCGCGCCCCATGCAATCACCATGCAATCGCGCTTGCGAGTCCGCATTCGGCGCGCCATCTGGCGATCATGAAGGAGATTGCGGGTGTCGAATGGCGGGTCACTCCCGGCCTGACGCCTTATGAGGCTGCCCTCGCCGAGATGGAGCAGCGCGCCGCCGCGGTCCGCGCCGGTGAAGCGCGCGAGCTAGTCTGGCTGCTGGAGCACCCGCCACTGTTCACCGCCGGGACCAGCGCGGCCAGGGACGAGCTTTTGAACCCGATGCATTTCCCGGTACATGAAGCCGGCCGCGGCGGGCGATACACCTATCATGGGCCCGGCCAGCGGGTCGGCTACCTCATGCTCGACCTTGACCGGCGCGGCCGCGACATCCGCTGCTTCGTCCATGCGCTCGAAGGCTGGCTGATCGCTGCCCTGGCTCAATTGGGCGTAAACGCGCGCCGTGAGCCGGGCCGCATCGGCCTGTGGGTCGGCAGTGGCGGGAGCGAGGCCAAGATCGCCGCGATCGGCGTCCGCGTGAAGCGCTGGGTGACGCTTCACGGCTTCTCGGTGAACGTCGCGCCGGAGCTAGCGCACTTCTCGGGCATCGTCCCCTGCGGCATCCGTGAATATGGGGTTACCAGCCTGGAAGCGCTCGGCGCGGGCACGGATTTGGCCGCTTTGGACACGGCTCTGGCGGCCAATTTTCGCGGTTTTCTGGCGGAATTGCGCTGCCGTGACAAAGTGCCTTGAGGCATCCAAACCTTGCGACTATTGTGCCCCGCGATTTGAGGGCGGGGGACCCCTTGCTCCAGATCAAAGATAATTAGGGAGTTTTGAATGCGTGCTCTTATCCTGGTCGCTGGTGCGGCCTTGGTTCTTTCGGCTTGCAGCAAGCAGGAAGCAGCTGACAACACCATGAACGTCGATGAGACCATGACCACCAATGAGGTCCTGGCCAACGACACCGCCATGGACATGAACGCGGTTGACGCCAACATGTCGATGGACGCGAATGCGATGGACGCCAACGCGATGGACGCGAACGCGACCGACGCCAACACCACCAACGCCCAGTAAGCGCTTGGACGCCTCCTGTTTCGGAGGCGTTGGCATTTTAAGAGGCTGCCGGTACATGCCGGCAGCCTCTTTTCAGTGACCCGCCGGAGTTTTTGCATGCGCCTGGTTGCCCTTGCTCTCGCCGCCTCGTCCCTGGCGCTCGCTGGCTGCGGCGAGAAGGAAGCGGCCGGCAACACCGCCGCTGTTGACCAGGCAGTGACCGCCGAGGATTTCGCGACCAACGATGCGACCGCGATCGACGCAGCCACCGGCGCCGACGCCAACATGGCGGCGGACGTCGACATCAATTTCATCGCCAATGACAGTGATACGAACGGCACAGCGCCGAGCGTCGGCCGCAGCGCTTCCAGCAGCCGCTCGCGTCCGAGCGGAACCAACGCCGCCGCCCCGGCCGATGAACCTCAGCCTCCAGCGGCCGAGCCGACGGCCAGCCCGCCTGCCGAAACCAACGCCAACTAGGGCAATCCGAGGACCTTGTGCGCCTGCAGCGACAGGCGCCATTTCGGTCGCTCCATGGCGAGCGCGATCGCCGCGTCCATCGCCGCCTCGCGGTCGGCGCAGTCCATCGGCTGCACCAGGAAATGCTCGAAGTCCCAAAGCTCGAGCTCGGCCGGATCGATCCCGGCCTGCGGCCAGACCAGCTTCAGTTCGTCGCCCCGGCGCTGGACGACGTCCGTGCCCGCCTTGGGGCTGACGCACAGCCAGTCGATCCCCGCCGTCGCATTGAGCGTACCGTTGCTCTCCACCGCCACGCGGAATCCCCGCTCGTGCAGCGCACCGACCAGCGCCTCGTCCAGCTGCAGCATGGGTTCGCCGCCTGTAATTACCACCAGCCTGCCGTCGCCCAGTTCGCCCCACAGCCGCTCGACATGGTCGGCGAGCGCGTCAGCGTCGGCGAACTTGCCGCCACCCGGCCCGTCGGTGCCGACGAAGTCGGTGTCGCAAAAATTGCACTGGGCGGCGGCGCGGTCGGCTTCCCGCCCGCTCCACAAATTGCATCCGGCGAAGCGCAGGAAGACGGCTCGGCTGCCGCTCTGCATGCCCTCGCCCTGCAGCGTCAGGAAGGTTTCCTTGACCGCGTAGCTCATGCGTAGATCGTCGGGTCCGGAAGCCCGGCCTCCTCGAATCCCTTGGCCCGCAGCCGGCAGGCATCGCACTCGCCGCAGGCGCTGCCGTCAGCCGCCGGGTCGTAGCAGCTGTGGCTCAGCGATGCGTCGAGCTCGAGCCGCGCCGCCTCGCGGACGATATCGGCCTTGGTCATGTGCTGAAGCGGCGCGTGGACGGTGAAGGGATCGCCCTCGACCCCGGCCTTGGTCGCAAGGTTGGCCAGCTCCTGGAACGCGGCGATGAATTCCGGACGGCAGTCGGGATAGCCGGAATAGTCGAGTGCATTGACGCCGACGAACAAGTCGCGCGCGCCGGCCGCTTCGGCCCAGGCGAGCGCCAGGCTCAGGAACACCGTGTTGCGGGCCGGCACGTAAGTGACCGGAATGCCCTCCTGTCCATTGGCGCCGATACCTTGCTTGGGCACGGCGATGTCGCCGGTCAGCGCGGAACCGCCGAAAGCGCTCAAGTCGATCGGCAGGATCAGGTGGCGGTCGGCGAGGCCGGCGGCGATGCGCTTCGCCGCCTCCAGCTCGACCCGGTGTCGCTGGCGATAATCGACCGTCAACGCCAGCACTTCGAACCCGGCCTCGCGGGCGAGCCCCGCGCAGACCATGGAATCGAGGCCGCCCGACAGCAGCACCACCGCGGATTTTCGGTTCGGCAACACGGGGCGGGCATCTAGGCCCTTGCGCGCACAAAAAGAAGGGCCCGCCGGAGCGGGCCCAGTTTCGGGCGGAACAAGCGCCCGATAGGGAGGAAAGCGTGCCAAAAAAACCGGCACGAGTCTGTCCTAACCGATTGTGGTTAAACGAGAGCTTAATGAACCGGGCAATCTCCGACCCGTCGCGCATGCAGCGTGTAGTTGAACGGCAGTCCGTCCGAGATGCCCTGGGTCTCGATGCGAAGCGTCCTCGGCGTGATGACCTTCATCTTCGACTGGCCGAAACCGGCGCCTGGGCAGGTGTAATGAACCACCGACTCGGTCGCGGTCGATGAGACGACGGTACGCGTGCACCTGGCGTTGCGATGCTCCCATTGCGCCAGCACGGCCGCTGCGGGCACGCATTTTCTTTCGGCATTGGCGCCGGTCGCGGAGCGGCTGACCTCCCATAGTCCGCCGGAGCCGGCGATGATCGGCGGCAGGGTCGCCGCGCCCAGCATCAGCGCCGCCAGGCCCAATCCGACCGGCCTTAAGATTCGCGTAACTGGCATTCGCATGCTCGCATATTAAACGAACGTTTATGAATAAAATCTAGACGGTCGTTGGCCCTACGCAACGTCTTCGAGCGCAATCGGAAAATCCGTTGCACAGAAAGCGCAATCGACGCGGATGAAGCCGTCATCGCCGACCATCGCCGCCCTTTCCTCGGGCGGGAAGCGGGCGATCACCGACTTCACATAGTCGGGATCGCAGCGGCAGCCACGGGCCAGCCTCACTGGCTCCAGCGTCCGAACTTCCTCCTCCTCGTGAAACAGCCGCCAGGCGAGATCCTCGAGCGGCAGCGCCGGATCGGTAAGCTCTTCATCCTTCACCGATCCGGCGAGAATGGCGACGTGCGGCCATTCCGGATGATCGAGCCGGGTGTGCAGCCGATCACGCCCCTCCTCGCCTTCGGGAAGGTGCTGGAACAGCAGGCCGCCGGCGACCCAGCCGTCTTGGCCCTTGGTCGCCGCCAGCCGGACGATGCTCGGGATCTGCTCGGACTGGGTGAAATAGGATTCGGCGGCATGTGCCAGGCTCTCGCCTTCCAGCGGCACGATGCCCTGGTAGCGCTCGTCGCTCTCCGGCTGGTCAAAGGTGATGGCCAAATAGCCGCGGCCGAACAAGGCGAAGAGATTTGGGTTGGGGCCCGCTTCCGCCAGCCGGTCCGGGTCATGACGCACGTAGCCGCGCAGCTCTCCACCGAGATAATCGCAGACAAGCAGGTCGACGATCCCGTTCTCGGTCTGCGCCTGCAGCGTCATCTGGCCGCCGGGATCCTTGAGCAGCGAGCCGAGCAGAGCCGTCAGCGCCAGCGCCTCGGCGAGCAACTGCTCGATGACCGGCGGATAGCCGTGATTGGCGAGGATGGCGTCGAGCGACGGGCCGAGGCGGGCCAGCCGGCCCCGTGCATGGCGCGAGGGAATGGTGACGCCAAGCGCCGTGTCGAGGTCGGTCTGATCAGTCATGGGAGACCGTCAGGTAGGAAGCCTTTTCCCTCCTCACAACTTCCCCAGGCACCATAGCAACAGGCTCTTCTGCGCATGCAGGCGATTCTCCGCCTCGTCCCAGACCGCGGATGCCGGGCCATCCATAACCGCGTCCACGACCTCCTCCCCGCGGTGGGCCGGCAGGCAATGGAGGAAGATGGCGTTGGTCGCGGCAGACGCCATCAGCGCCTCGTCGACGCGATATGGCTCCATCTGGGCGACTTTCTGCGCGCTTTCCGCTTGGCCCATTGACGTCCAGGTGTCTGTGACGACGACTTCCGCGCCTGCCACCGCCTCGCGCGGATCGCGGACGATCGGCACCGTGCAACCGCGCGCCGCCGCGGCCTGCAGCACGTCCATGTCGGGCTCATGGCCGGCGGGACAGGCAAGCTTCAGCTCGAAATGCAGCAGCGAGGCGGCCTCGACCAGCGAGTTGCAGACATTGTTGCCGTCGCCCAGCCATGCCCAGCGGCTGCCGGCTAGCTTCGCCGTCTTCTCGATAACCGTCAGCATGTCGGCCAGCAGCTGGCAGGGGTGCGACAAATCGGTGAGCCCATTGATCACCGGCACGCTTGCATGGCGCGCCAGCTCCTCCGCCTTGGCATGGTCGTCGGTGCGGATCATGATGGCATCGGCATAGCGCGAGAGAACGCGGGCGGTGTCGGCGCGACTCTCGCCGCGTCCCAGCTGGCTCGATCCGCCCTCGAGGATGATGGCGCTGCCGCCAAGCTGTCGCATCGCCAGGTCGAAGCTGACTCGCGTGCGGGTGGAGGATTTCTCGAAAATCATCGCCAGCACATGGCCGGCGAGCGGCGCGTCGGCGTCGGCCTCGCCCTTGGGCAGTCCGGAACGCGCCGTCTTGCGTTCCTGCGCATCGTTGAGAATGGCGGCGATCGCCTCGCCGCCCGCGTCGGCGAGGTTGAGGAAATGCCTCACGCCGCTTCCGGCACCTCATAGTCCGCCGCCGCCGCCGACAGGCCGTCGATGAACTCGCGGATATGATGCTCCTCGATGTCGAGCGGCGGCAGGACTCGGACGACATTGTCGCCTGCGGCCACGGTCAGGATGCCGCGTGTGCGCAGATAGGAAACAAAGGCGCGGCTGTCGGACTTGAGGCGGATGCCAAGCATCAGGCCGAGGCCGCGGACGCTGTCGAACAGGTGGTCGTGATTGGGAATCATCTGCTCCAGCGCCGAGCGCAGCCGGTCGCCGGTGGCCCGGACATTGGCCAGGAACTCGTCATTGGCGACGATGTCGAACACCGCCTGCCCTGCCGCCATTGCCAGCGGGTTGCCGCCATAAGTCGATCCGTGCGTGCCGATCACCATTCCGGCCGCCGCCTTCTCGGTCGCCAGGCAGGCGCCCATCGGGAAGCCACCGCCGATGCCCTTGGCGGAGGCCATGATGTCCGGAGTGATGCCGTATTGCTCATGGGCATAGAGCGTGCCCGAGCGGGCGACGCCGCACTGCACCTCGTCCAGCACCAGCAGCAAATCATGCTCGTCGCACAGCGCCCTCAGGCCCTGCAGGAAAGGCTTGCTCGCCGGTCGGATGCCGCCTTCGCCCTGCACCGGCTCGACCAGGAAGCCGGCGGTATTCTCGTCCATCGCCGCCTTGGCCGCGTCGAGATTGTCGAACTCGACTACCTTGAAGCCAGGCAGCAGCGGCGAGAAGCCGTCGATCATCTTCGGCTGGTCGGTGGCGCTGATGGTTGCCATCGTACGGCCGTGAAACGCCTGCTTGAACGTGATCAGAGTATGCTTGTGGCGCTGGTCGTGGACATGGTGATAGCGCCGCGCCGTCTTGATTGCGCACTCGACCGCCTCGACGCCTGAATTGGTGAAGAACACCGTGTCCGCAAAGGTCAGCTCGCAGAGCCTCTTGGCAAACGCCTCACCCTGCGGCGATCCGTAGAGGTTGGACACGTGCATCAGCTTCGCTGCCTGGTCCTGGATGGCCTTGGTCAGGTGGGGGTGGCCGTGACCGAGGATGTTGACCGCGATGCCGGCCGCGAAGTCGAGATATTTCTCGCCATTCTCGCCGAACAGATAGGCCCCTTCGCCTCGCACAGGCCGGACGTCCGAACGCGGATAGACAGGCATGAGCGGCGTGATGGCCATTTGGCGGATTTCCTTCCGGCTGAATGCAAAAGGCGATCCGCTTGGACCGCCCTGGCGGCCTATAGCCATGACGCCGCTCGAACGAAAGGGGCGCTGCCCGAAGGCAACGCCCCTCCCTTACGCCTCACCCGAGGCAACAGCCTCAAAGCTCAGTCGTGGTTACCAGCGGTAGCCCCAGCGATTGCCGTCACGAGCATCGCGGAATAGCCGCTGCTCGAGGCGGACCAGCCGGACCTCGACCGCGCGGGCCTCGTTATAGTTGAGGCCATAGCCGTCGCGGGCGTTGCGGCGCAGGCGACGCTCGAGGTCACGGCTGTCATCCATCAGCCGAGCCGCTTCGCGGTTGGTGATGATGTTGCGCCGGTCCAGGTTGCGGATCTGGTTCTGCAACCGGTCGATGCGGACCTGCAGGCTGCGGACATGGCCGTAGTGGTTGTTGTTGTATCCATAGCCATGGCCATACTGCGGGGCGGGCGCCCACTGGGCGGCGGCGGGAGCCGCCATCGTCAGCGAGGCTGCGGCGACGGCGGCGGGAATCAGGAACTTACGCATCATGCACTCCTTTCGTGCGGTTGATGGCGATGTTCTGCGCCCTTTGACTTGTTCGGATGCTGAATGCGGCTGTTATCCGGCGTTCACCGAAGTAAAAGTCGAAGTTGTTGGATTTGCTCGTTATTTATTGTTCAGTTAGCTGGCGTTCAGCAATATTGAACTCGGCTGCTGTGCGGCCTGAACACGGTTGGCCGAATCACTCGTCCGATTCGACTTTCGGCTGAGCCACGCTCCGAGCCGAATGTTGGATATAAGTAGGATTTCCTCTGCCAGCCTGCGCCGTATGAAACCGGCTCGCGCATTCAAGCTCAACTTGACGTTCTTCCGGCCTCCCCGGATTTTTCCCGGGAGAAGGTGCGATGCCTGAACTTCCTAAACTTCCGCGGGCGCGCTGCGCGCCCGAGCTGAGGAGCGAACTTCGCGACCTTCCGCCGGAACCTGATGAGTCCGTGAACCTGTCGAACCCAAGGCCTGTCCGCGTCGGCTCAGGCCTTGATCTTCCAGCCGCTTCGCAGCAGCGCGTAGCACAGGGCCCAGAGTGCGATATTCAGCACCAGCAGTCCGATCGCGCCGACCATCAAAGGCGAGTCCGTCACCTCAAGGAAGCCGTAACGGAAGCCGGAGATCACATAGAAGAAGGGATTGGCGTGGCTGACCGCCTGGAAGGCAGGCGCCAGCTGCTCGACGGAATAGAAGGTGCCGGAAAGCAGCGACAAAGGCGCGACGACGAAATTGGTGATCATCGCCGCATGGTCGAACTTCTCCGCCCATACCGAGGTGACGAGGCCAAGGAAGGCGAGGAGCAAGCTCCCCATCAGCCCGAACCAGAGCGCGGCTCCCGGATGGCGGACCTCGACCGACACGCCAGGCCACAGCGCCATTGCCAGCCAGACGGCGCCGCCGACCAGGAAGGCGCGGGTCACCGCTGCGCCGACCAGCCCCGCAATCAGCTCGCCGGTCGACAAGGGCGGCATCAGGTAGTCGACGATCGTCCCCTGGATCTTGCCGACCAGCAGCGAGAAGGAGCTGTTGGCGAAGCTGTTCTGCAGCATCGCCATCACGATCAGTCCCGGCGCCAGGAAATCGGCGAACGGAGCCCCAAGCACCAGCCTTCCCTCGCGGCCCATGGCGACGGTGAAGATCACCAAATACAGCATGGTGGTGACCGCCGGCGCCCAGACGGTTTGCATCTGCACCTTGAAGAAGCGGCGCACCTCCTTGATATAAAGGGTCTTGAGCCCTCCCCAGTTGACCCCCTGCAGGACTGCTTCGCCCGGCTTGGTCCGGACCCAGGCACTTTGCGGCGAGTTGGAGGACTGGTCGTTCACGCGTGCTTCGCCTATCGGCTGCCGCGGCGGCCTGCAACATAGACGGTTTGGAGTTTGTTGACTGATGTCCTGGACTGAAGAACGGATCGAGCGCCTGAAAAAGATGTGGCACGATGGCGCCACCGCCAGCCAGATCGCCGACGAACTTGGCGGAGTCAGCCGCAATGCGGTGATTGGCAAGGCGCATCGGCTTGGCCTCGAGGCCCGCCCCTCCCCGGTGAAGCCGGGCGAGGAGAAGGAAGCCGCGAAGAAGCCGGCAAGGGGCGCCGCTGCCAAGGCTCCGCGCGCCGGCCGCTCCGAAGCTTCGGCCGCAGGCGCTCATGCCGCCGACGTCGCGCCCGGCGATGCCCCGTCCGGCGCCGGTCCGGATCTGCCGCCGGCAGTGCAGCGAGCGCAATCGCCCGCGACGCCCGATTCCGGCCTCCAGTATCGGTCAGTCGGCCCAGGCGGCTTCATCCGCCAGGGCCCGGGCGACACGCAGGCGCCGATCCCGCCGGCCCCGCCGCGCCGCCTGGTGCCTGCCAAGCCGAGCGCCGAGGTCGCCGACAAGACCAGCCTCCTCGACCTCAACGACCGCATCTGCCGCTGGCCGATCGGCCATCCAGGCGAGCCGGATTTCCACTTCTGCGGTGAGCCGGCCAACCCGGGCTTTCCCTATTGCGTCAACCATTGTGGCGTCGCCTACCAGGCGCAGCTTCCGCGCCGCGACCGCCGCCCGCCGCCGCCGCTGCCGTTTGGGGGTCCAAGGGTCCGCTAGGACCTCAGAAACGCCCCGATCTCGCGCTTCAGGATCGGCCAGGCCGGCTCGTCGCCTAGCGGGACATGGTTGGCGCCGTCGAATTCAAAGAACCGCGCTCCGGCAATGGCGTCCGCCACCTCCCTGCCGGCGACCAGGGGTGCGTTGCCGTCCTTGTCGCCATGGCAGACCAAGGTCTCGGCGCGGATATTCCTGAGCTCGTCGCGCACGTCGATGCGCGAGGCGAGCTCGATCATCGGCTCCATGTTCTTGACCGGGCCGAGCGTCGCGAAATGCTCGTTGTGCCAGTCGATCAGCTTCTGGCTCGCCGATGGGAAATAGAGCGTGATGAACATTTCACCGAGCAGGCTGCGGCGGAAGGCCGGCCTCTGCCGGTTCATCTCCAGCAGCGATTCGCGATAGGCGACCTCTTCCGGATCGGCGCGCACCCGCCATCCGGCGGCGAAGCTGTTGACCAGCACCAGCTTGCGCACGCGCGCCGGATTGCGCGCCGCAAAGGCCATGGCGATCGCCGCGCCGTGCGAAATGCCCATGAGGTCGCATTGCTCGATCCCAGCCTCGTCGGCCACCGTCTCCAGGTCCGCTACCAGATGCTCGAAGGAAAACCCGGGCAGGTCCCAATCCGACTTGCCGAAGCCGCGCAGGTCCATCCGCACCAGCCGATTGGCCTGGGAGCCGTAATCGATCCAGTGGCCATAGACCGGACTCGTCCAGTCATGCTCCAGATGCGTCATCCAATTGGGTGCCTTGAGCAGCGGAAAGCCGCTGCCGCATTCGGCAAAGGCGAGCCTGACGCCATCCCTTGCCTTGCAGCTGCGGACCACATCCTTGGGCGGCTTGCGGATGATCGCCGGTGCAGCCGCTTCGCCTTCCGCCAGGAAGGCACTGACGGCGGCGGTGAAGACGGGCCAAGCCGGCTCGGTCTCGATCAAAATATGATTCTGGCCTTCCAGCGGGACGAACTGCGCGCCCTTTATCCGGTTCGCCAGGAACTCTCCCGCCGCAAAGGGAACGACCTGGTCATCACGCGCATGCGCGACAAGAGTCGGCACGCGCACGCGGGGCAGCAGCCTGGTGACATCGATTTGCGACAACGCGCGCTGGATCTTGATGCTGTTCTCTGTCGATGCGCTGATCCGCTGCACTTCGGTGAACCAATCGGCCTGCTCGGCCGAGGCGCCAGGGATGTAGAGGTTGGTGAACAGCTGCCTGTAGGCCGGATTGTCGGCGCCCCAACCAACTTCGGTCAGGGTCAGCATCGCCTCCCGCCGTGCTATTTCCTCCGGATCACCTCGCGCTCCCCAACCCTGCGAATAACCGCCATAGAGCACCATGCGCCGCACGCGCTCCGGGTGGCGAACCGCATAGGCGATTGCCACCGCCGCGCCCTGGCTGATGCCCAGCAGGTCAAAGCGGTCGAGTCCGGCGCAATCGACGACGCTCTCCAGGTCATCGACGAACGCCTCGAAGCTGATCTCCGGAGTATCCCAGTCCGAAAGGCCGTTGGCTCGCTCGTCATAGCGCACCAGGCAGTGGTCCTTCAGGAACTCGCCCATCCAATGCCGCCACAACGGGCTTTCCCAGTCATGCTCAAGATGGTTCAGCCAATTGGCGGTCTTCACCAACGGGGGTCCCTCGCCGACCACCGACCAGGCCAGCCGCGTGCCGTCGTGCGCGGTGCAATAGCGGACGGTCTGCGCGGGCAGGTGTGACGCCGCCGCCGCCGCGGCGGCTTCCTCTTCCGCCTCAATGCGCCGCCGCCAGGTCGCCGGCGGCTCGCCATATTCGCGCTTGAAGGCACGGTTGAACGCAGCCTCGCTGTTGAAGCCAACGGCATAGGCGACATTGGCGGTGTTGTGCTTGCCGTCGCGCAGCATGTTCGCCGCCATGCGCATCCGCCAGCGCGCGCAATAGCGCATCGGCGGCTCGCCCAGCAGCTCGGCGAACTTTTCGCCGAGAACGGTTCGTGAGACACCGGCCTCGCGCGCGAGAACCTCGACGGTCAGATCCTCGGCATAACGGGCATGGATGATCGCCAGCGCCCGCGACACCGCCGGATCGGCGAGGCCCTTCAGCCAGCCCTTGGCGCCGGTCGGCAGCTTGTCGACATACTCGCGCACCGCCTGCGTCAGGAACAGCTCGGCCAGCCGCGCGACGACCTCCTGAGACGGCTTTTCCTCAGCCAGGAAGCGCATCGAGCTGTCGAGCCAGCCTTCCTGCCCCGTGTCGATGTCGAGCGTCAGGAGAGGCGGCAGGGCGTCAAGCAAGGGATGGACGCTGTTCTTGGCCGTCCCCAGGAACCCGCACCAGATCTCGGTCGGCGGGCCCCCGCTGCCGCTAGTCACGCGGTGGATGCCCTCCTCGGTGATCCAGCCGATGTCGTCTACCTCAACGGGCTTCAGGCCCGCCCGGCTCTCCAGTACATGCGGGTCGTTGCGCGGCAGGATGGCGATTTCGCCGGCTCGCACCGTCATCGGCGGCATGCCTTCGACCTCGACCACCATCTGGCCTGATCGGACGTAGTGGTAGCTGATCAGCGTCTCGGGCGCCGGGAAGAAGGGCGCAAAATGCTGCGGCGTGAATTCCGACCTGAGGCAGAATTCTCCACTCAGCTGGCCATCGATCACCACTCCGCCCGTCAGGCGCAGCGAGCCGAGGATGTCGGTTAGAGCGTCCATTCGAGAACCGAGTCCGGCGTTTCGGTCAATTTATCCGGCAGCCCAATCATTTTGGCAAACGGCGGCTTCACCTAAAGACCCGCCGTCACCTTCGCGGGATGATTCTGAGGTTCGGCAAGCATTGCTTCCGAAATCGGCATCGTACGCCCGTGGAGAATCGAAAAGGGAAAAGTCATGTACGATTCTTCGGCCAAGAAAATGCGCCAGGTCTGGATGATGATCTTGTTCTCGTTTCTGTCCGGCCTTTCGGCGGCAGCGACTGCCGTCGTGCCGTTGTTCGTCAACGCATAATAAAAGGACAAATTTCGATGTACCATGACTTCAATTACGAAGCGACGCTCGCCTCGTCGCTGCGTGCGGCGTGGAAGCTCGACGACGTTCTCGCCGAGGACCAGGAACTCGATTTCACCCGCAGCTTCATGCCGAACGGCCTGGCGCGCACCGCCGAGCTCGACACACTGAACCCGTCAGAGCAGCTGTTGCTGAACCAGATCGCCGGCAACACCTATTTGCACATCTTTGTGGTCGTCGAGGAATTCATCCTCCCGTTCCTGATGGACCATGCGCGCGACATGCTGCACGAGGACGACTACCAGGTCCGCGCGCTGCTCAACTTTGCCAACGAAGAAGCCAAGCACATTCACCTATTCAAGCGCTTCGCGGGTGCCTTCCAGCGCGGCTTCCCAGTCGATTGCCAGCTCATCGGCCCGACGGAGGCAATCGTCGCCGAGGTGCTCAAGCACAATCCTTTGTCGGTGGCGCTTGTAATCCTGATGATCGAGTGGATGACCCAGGCTCATTATCTGGAGATGATCCGCGACAATGGCGACCTCGATCCCCTCTTCAAGAGCCTCTTGAAGAATCATTGGATGGAGGAAGCCCAGCACGCCAAGCTCGACACGCTGATTGTCGAGGCGCTGGCCAAGGGCAAGAGCGAGGCCGAGATTGATGCGGCCATGGACGGCTTCTTCTCGATCGGCGCCTTTCTCGACAGCGGATTGGAGGCGCAGACAACCTTCAACCTCGACGCCCTGGAGAAGCTGATCGGCCGCAAGCTCGAGGACCGCAAGCTGATCGAGCAGCAGCAGCATCAGGCGGCCCGCTGGACCTTCATTGGTTCCGGGATGGTCCATGCGCGGTTCCGCCAGATTCTCGGCTCGATCTCGCCGGCGGCCCTGGCCCGGATCGACGAGGCGGCCCCGATTTTCGCCTAGCCCAGGCCCTGAAAACCAAAAAAGGAAATCCCAATGTTGAATTTTGTCTCCGCGCCGCACGTCAACGGCATCGACCTCGCTGCCGTCAGCGAGGCGGTCGACGCCATCGAGAAGGACAAGAGCCAGGCGCAGGCTACCTTCGAGGTGACCACCCGCTGGGCTGGCCAGACCCGCAGCGAGTCGGTCGTCGAGGCCTTCACGCTGGGCGGCGAGCGCCTCGAGCGGCAGCATCGGATCCTCGCCGACGAGCCCTGCGAGTTGTTTGGCACCGACAGTGCCCCCAACCCGCAGGAGCTTCTGATGGCGGCGTTCAACGCCTGCATCATGGTCGGCTATGTCGCCAATGCCGCGCTCAAGGGCATCCGGCTGGATTCGGTCGAGATCCGTACCCGCGGCACGCTCGATCTGCGCGGCTTCCTTGGCCTGAGCGACCAGGTGCCGCCTGGCTATGAAAGCGTCGAATATGACGTCTTCATCAAGGGCGATGCGTCGTCGGCGGATTTCCTCGAAATCCACCAGAATGTCATGAAGACCTCGCCCAACTACTTCAACTTGAGCCGCCCGGTCCGCCTGAACGGCACGATTCACGTTGGCTGAACCACTCACCTCGGGCGCGCGACCACCCCTCTCCTCCGCGCGCCCGGGCTCCCTCATGACCGCGCTGCGTGCG
>DATFEO010000064.1:0-10673 GCA_035250985.1 Sphingomicrobium sp.
CTGACCCTGGCCGCCGCCGGCTGCGGCGCGCTGATGGTCGGAAGCGCCGAACTCAGTGCCCGCCACGTGCGCGGCGACATCCTCGCGCTCGCCGCCGGCCTGCTTTACACCGGCTACCTGATCATCGTCGAACGGGCCCGCGGCCAGCTGAAGCCGCTGCCCCTGCTATTCCTTGCCAGCCTGTTCGGGGCGATCCTGCTGCTGCCCGCCAGCCTCGCCTTTGGCGAACGGGTCATCCCGAATGACTGGCTGCCGCTGTTCGTCCTCGCTTTCAGCAGTCAGATCGTCGGGCAGGGGCTGCTCGTCTATGCGCTCGGTCATGTCCCGCCGCTGATCGTCGGCCTGGCGCTCCTCACCCAGCCTGCCATTTCCGCCTTCATAGGCTGGGCCGCTTATGGCGAGACGCTGGCCCCGCTCGACTGGACTGGGGCCATCGCCATTGCCGTCGCGCTCGTCCTGGTTCGCTTGCGTCTTGGCAAGCGCGCCCCCAATTAGCCGCCATGGCTGACGCCACCCCCCTCGAGGCCATCCGGGCGCAGCTGGCGCTGGCCGTCGGCGAGAATGCTGTGTTCGACGGCTGGACCGACAAGGCGGTCCTATCCTCGGCCACCCAGCTTGGCGTCGACCCGGCTGTCGGTCGCCTCGCCTTCCCCAGGGACCAGGCCGGGAAGATCGACGCCTATATCGCCGCCGTCGACGCGGCGATGACGGCGTATTTCACGCCCGACGTCATCGCGGGCCTGAAGATCCGCGAACGCATCCGCGAGCTGGTCTGGTTCCGGCTGCAGGTCATGGGCCCGGCGCGCGAAGCCGTTCGCTCCGCTTTGGCCGTCCTGGCCATGCCGCAGAACGCGGTGCGCGGCCTCGCCATCGGCTGGCGCAGCGCCGACCTCATGTGGCGGCTGGCCGGCGATAGCTCGACCGACTTCAACCATTATACCAAGCGCCTGACGCTGAGCGCGCTCTATGCGGCGACCCTGCTCGCCTGGATCGACGACCAGAGCGAAGGCTGGATCGAAACCTCGGCCTTCCTCGACCGCCGCATCGCCGATGTCATGCGCTTCGAGAAATGGAAGGCGGAATGGCGCGGCAGCACCGACCGCCGGCCCAGTTTCAGCCGCTTCCTCGGCCGGCTGCGCTACCCGCCCCACTGAGATTTGCAGCTGGCGTCGAGTTGAGCCTAAGCTCCCGGTGTCCCCAAAGGACGAGTAATAGGGAGTAACTTCATGAAGAAATTGGTTGTTCTGGCTGCGTTCGCGGCCCTGTCCTCGTCGCCGGCCGCTGCCGCCGGCAATGCCACCAGCGGCTTTACCGTCGGTGACTGCATGTCCGACGTCCTGTACGGGAACGAGCCGAACATGGCGGACAACACGCCCGGCGGTCCCGCCGAGCAGGTTCATGGCAGCCAGGCCGGCAATGTCCTGCCGACCCAGTCGCCCGGTCCGTTCACCAACAATCCCACCGACCCGGACAATCCGGCATTCGGCAATTCAGCCGGCGCATGGATGCAGGAGGGGCTTAACGTCCCCGCCCTTTGCCAGGCTGCCGCTCTCTAAGCATCGACCCGACAGCCGTCGTGCCGGGTGCATCGCCCGTCACGGCGGCATCTTCTCGTTATTGATAATCATTCGCACCATGCTATGGCCGAGGGCCATGGCGGTGCCCTATCAATCCCCCGTTCGCGCGCTTCTTGCGCTGCTGTTCCTGGCGCTGGCGGTAGCTGCAGGCCCCGCGCGCGCCGCAACGACGGATCAGGACGTCCAAACCAGTTGGCGCCTGCTCGACTATATTGCCGTCGACTATCGCGAGGCGGTCCGCGACGGCCGCATTGTCAACCAGCTCGAGTTTGAGGAGATGGCCGAATTTTCGGCGACCGTGTCAACCAAGTTCACGGCGCTTCCGGACACGCCGTCCAAGGCCGGCCTCGTTGCCGGCGCAGGCGCGCTCGAAGCGGCCATTGCGGGCAAGGCCGAGCCCGCCGCCATCGCCGGCCAGGCCAAGGCGCTCGCTGCCTCTTTGCTGAAGGCCTATCCGGTGCCGTTGGCGCCGGCCCGGGTGCCGGACGTCACCCGCGGTGCCGCGCTCTACGCGGACAATTGCGCCTCCTGCCACGGCGGCAAGGGCGAAGGGCCATCGCCGGCCTTCGCCCAGCTCGATCCGCCGCCGATCGCCTTCGCCGACCGCGAGCGGGCCCGCGACCGCAGCCTTTTCGGCCTGTACCAGGTCATCACCCAGGGCCTGGAGGAAACGGCGATGCAGAGCTACGCCGCGCTGCCCGAGGAGGACCGCTGGGCGCTGGCTTTCCACGCCGGCAGACTCGCTTATGGCGATGCCGCCGAGGGGGAGCGCATATGGCGTGCTGATCCGGCGGTGCGCGCCCTCGTGCCCGATCTCGCGGCACTGGTCGCGCTGACCCCGGCCGAGCTCGAAACCCGGCTCGGCCCTGGACGAGCGGCGGCGGTCGTCGCTTATCTCCGTTCGAACCCGCAGGCGGCCGTGACCGGCGAAGACGGCTCGCTCCAGGTCGCGCGAACCCGCCTGCGCGAAAGCCTCGACGCCTATGCCGCCGGCGATCGCGGCGAGGCGAACCGGCTGGCCCTCTCCGCCTATCTCGACGGCTTCGAGCCGGTAGAAGCGGTGCTCCAGACCCGCGACGGTGACCTGATGCTCCGCGTCGAGCAGGCGATGGCGGGTTTTCGCCAGGCCATATTGGGCGGCGAAAGCCTGGAGCAGCTGCGGGAACGCCTGACCACAACCGAGGCCTTGCTGGGCGAGGCCGAGGCGGCGCTCGCACCGGAGGCGGAAAGCGACGTCGCCACCTTCCTCGGCGCCTTCGCCATCCTGCTGCGCGAAGGGCTGGAGGCCCTCCTGGTGGTGATCGCCATGATCGCCTTCCTGCGCAAGGCCGAGCGCACCGAAGCCTTGCCCTATGTCCACGGCGGGTGGGTGGCAGCACTTCTCGCCGGCGTCGCAACCTGGTTCGCCGCCACCTACGCAATCAGCATCAGCGGACAGGGCCGCGAGCTCGCCGAGGGAGTCGGCGGCATCGTCGCTGCGCTGGTGCTGCTGTGGGTCGGCGTCTGGATGCACGGCAAGGCGCAGGCCGATGAATGGCGGCGCTACATCGCCGAGAAGATGCAGGGCGCGCTGTCCCGAGGCTCGGCCTGGTTCCTGTTCGGGCTCGCCTTCCTGGTCGTCTATCGCGAGGCGTTCGAGACGATCCTCTTCTACGCGGCGCTGTGGACCAGCGGCAACGGCGGGACAATCCTGGCGGGCGCACTGACGGCCGTGGTCCTGCTTGGCGTCATCGCCTGGGTGATGCTGCGCCTTTCGAAGACGCTGCCGATCGGCCAGTTCTTCCGCTACAGCGCTCTGCTCATCGCAATCCTGGCGGTCGTCCTCATCGGCAAAGGCGTGGGTGCGCTGCAGGAAGCCGGCAGCCTCAGCATAACGTCGATCGCCGGTATTCCCCGGATCACCGCGCTCGGCCTGTTCCCGACGCTGGAATCGCTCGGCGCCCAGCTGGCGATGATCGCCGCCCTGCTGGTCGGTTTCCGTGCCGCAAGCAGGCCTCGCAGCGTCGCCCCCATGCCGGCCGAATAGGCTGCTTGTGCAGCGCGCCGGTGCGTCCTAACGCTTTTCCAAAGGACTAATTCAGGAGAGCGAGCAATGGCGGGCGTGAACAAGGTGATCCTGGTCGGCAACCTCGGCGCCGATCCCGAGGCGCGTTCGCTTCCCAGCGGCGGCGAGGTGGTCAACCTGCGAGTCGCCACCTCGGAGAATTGGAAGGACCGTGACGGCAACCGCCAGGAACGCACCGAATGGCACCAGGTGGTGATTTTCAACGAGAATCTCGGCCGAGTCGCCAAGAGCTATTTGCGGAAAGGCAGCAAGGTCTATCTCGAAGGCCAGATCCAGACCCGCAAATGGCAGGACCAGTCGGGCAACGACCGTTATTCGACCGAGATCGTGCTCGGCAAGTTCCGCGGCGAGCTGGTGCTGCTCGACCCGGCGGGGAGCGGCGGCTCACGCGGCGCTTTCGGCGGCGATGAGGATTTCGGCGGCTCGTCGCGGCCGCAGCAGCGCCCGCAGCCGGCAGCCTTCGACACGGAACTGGACGACGACGTTCCGTTCTAAGGCTGGCGGCTTTCCTCAATCTAACGCGCAGAGTTCGACCGGGCCGGCAACGCCCTTCAGCTCGAACGAGCCAAGTGGACGGCATGGCATGCCTGCCAGCTCGGCGAATTCGCGGCTGCAGAGCGCGGTCGCGCCCAGGGGCCGGCACTGGGATTCGATGCGCGAGGCGATGTTCACCGTCCGGCCGATGACGGTGAAGTCGAGCCGTTCGCGTCCGCCGATATTGCCATAGCTGGTCGTGCCGACGTGCAGGCCAACCCCATGAGCCAACTGAGGCTCGCCGCTCTCAATCGCACCTTCATTGAGGGAGGCGAGGCGCTGGGTGGCATCCTGCAGGGCGCGCACGGCGGCCAGGCACGCCTCTTTGGCTCCGAGTTCTTCGGAAACCGGGAAGATCGCCAGCACCGCATCTCCAATATATTTGAGGACCTCGCCGCCGGCCTTGTGGATCGCGCCGACGACGATCTCGAAATAGTCATTCAACCGCTCCAGGACCTTCTCAGGAGGCAATTCCTCTCCGGAAGCGGTGAAGTTGCGAAGGTCGGAAAACCAGACCGCCGCGTCGATCGACACCACTTCGCCGCGATGGATCATTCCCGAACACACACGCTCGCCGGGATCCTGGCCCAGATAGACGGTGGCCAACGTCTTCTTCGTATCGGCCTCGATGACGGTATTGAGCAGCAGGCTCAACAAGCGCAGGCTTTCCTTAAGCTCACCCGCCCCCTTTTCGCCAAAGCCGCCCTCGCGGTCGGTCGCCAGCCCGATCTTTTGGAGCAGCCCGGAATAATTTCGCAACGTGGCTCCGAAATAGTCGCTGCAGCCGAGCGCGGCGAGATCGTCGAAGACCGGAAACCGCTGCGGCTCGCCGGGGCTGCGAATTTGCTCGTGCAGCTCGCCAAGCTGCTCGATCACGTGAAAAGGGGAGGCCAGGAACTGGGGGTTCCTGGGACTTCCGGCGTTGAAGTAGATTTCGTCGATCATCGAATCGCCGAACTGATATTGCGTCCTCGCCACGACGACGTCGGGATTGATCGGGCCCGCGTCGGTGACCCGGTCGAACCAGACATGGCGCATATTGTGCATCAGGGGATGGACGGTTTCCGTGGCCATGTTGCAGCGCCGGATGGCAAAGCCCTGCCGGCACAGGAAACGGCAGAAGCTGTCGATCAGGACGGGGATCGACTTGCAGGCGGTCGCGTCATGCGCCCAGTCAAGCAGCTCGTCCCGAAATCCCCGCATAACGCCTCCTGGGCCCGCGCCGGGCGCGGGACTCGAAGCCACGTCAGTTGGACCCTATTGCAGTCGAAACCGAATGTCTGCTTTCGAGCCATGCGGACACAAGCCGTCACCGCAGCTAGGCGTCCGGCTTCTCGCCTTTCAGCTTGGCCAGCGCGGCGAATGGGCCGGCCTGCTCCTCGCTCAGCACGCCGGCAGCCTTGAGCGCCGCATCGGCGTTGGGCCCGCGGGGATAGGGGTCGAGCACCAGCGCCAGAGTGTCGGCCACCGCCGGACCCAGTTCGATCGCGGCGCCGTCATGGAACACCACGTCCAGCTCGTCGGCGCCAAGCTCGACCTCCTCGTCCGGGCGTCCCTTCGGCTCGGGAAGGAAGACAAGTCGGAACGGTTCGTCGATCCGTGCCGGCACCGGCTCGCCGGTCGCGATGCAGCTCTGCTCCAGCGCCGCCTTGATCCGGCCGCTCGCCCTGACTTCGGCGCCGTCGCGCGCCAAGACGGCATGCGCTTCCAGCCGGTCGATCGAGATGAGGTCCAGCCGCTTGGCGATGGCTGAGCATTCGCCCTCGTCGGCCACGAGGTCGATTCTTTCGCCGTCGCGAATCCGGTCGAGCGGCAACCGGCAGGCGAAGTCGCTGCTCATCGGATCTGCCCCGCGACCAGCGCCGAATCGCTGGTTTCCTGCAGCCGGCGCCACCAGTCGCGCGTCGCCTCGACGCCCCGATCGACCGCTTCCGCACCTGGCGGCGAGTCGCCATACAGACTGGCGCGCACCGTCTCGTTCCATGGCTTGACCGCCTCCACGGCCAGCCTCCAGCGATCCACCCGGCCAGCCAGCGACCCGACCATTGTCCGTACCTGCTTGCCGAGCGATGGGTCGCCGAAACCCGCCTCGCGCATTTGCGAATCCATGTCGGTGATGAATGCCTCCGCCAGCCGCGGCCCCATTTCCTGCGCCTCGTCGCTGCCGCGCTCCAGCCGGATGTCGGTCAGGGCCAGAAGGCTCGTCAGCACCGCGAAGCGGCCGTCGAGCGTGTCGGGCACTTGCGCCTCGCGATACCAATCCGGCCGGCGGGTCTCGGCGACAATCGCGCCGTAGAGCGGCCCGGCATCGGCGAGCTTCCTCGGTCCAAAGAAGGGAAAGCGCATTCAGCTTCCTTTAAGTCGACGGCTGGTCACTTGCCGCCTGCCGGTCCTCCGCATATTGAGGCGGCCTCGCCTGAGCGCAAGGCGCGGTGAAAAAGCGAAGGAGTTTGAGGTTCATGGCGTCGAGGTTGGTCAGCTTTGGCTTGGCGATTGCGGGCATCGGCCTGCTCGGCGGCTGCATGGGCATCAAGGAACACAAGGGCTACGTCCTCGATCAGGAGCTCGCGTCGGCCATCCAGGTCGGGGTCGACAACAAGCAGTCAGTCGAGAAGACGCTCGGCCGGCCGAGCTTTACCGGTCAGTTCGACACCAACGACTGGTATTACGTCTCGCGCGACACGAAGCGGGTTCCCTTCCGCAGCCAGAAGGTGACGAATCAGGACGTGGTGCACGTCCGCTTCGACGCCGCCGGCAACGTCGCCGCGGTGAACACCATGGACGAGACTTTGGTCGCGCAAATCAACCCCGTTGACGACAAGACGCCGACTCTCGGCCGCCAGCGCAGCTTCTTCGACGAGCTGTTCGGCAATATCGGGGTCTTGAACCAGGGCGCCCTCGGCCAGCAGCCGCCCGGCTATTAACTTCCTCTCGTTTCGGCTTTCGCCTAGACGGACCGCATGACCGCGACGCCCGCTGGCATGACTTATGCCGATTATCTGAAACTCGACGAGCTGCTGGGCGCGCAGCAGCCCTTGTCGGGGCTGCATGACGAGATGCTGTTCATCGTCATCCACCAGACGAAAGAGCTGTGGATGAAGCAGCTACTGCACGAGCTGTCACTCGCGATCGGCTTGGTGGAGGCGGACCGCTTCGCCGAAGCCTACAAGGCGATGGCGCGGATCGGCCGCATCCAGGCGGTCATGACACTTTCCTGGGACGTGCTCTCGACCCTGACGCCGGTCGACTATCTCAAGTTCCGAAGCGTGCTTGGCACATCGTCCGGATTCCAGTCGGCGCAATTTCGCGAGATCGAGTTCCGGCTCGGTCTGAAGGAGGCGAACTTCGTCAATCACTATGACGAAGGCAGCGCCGAGCGCGCCCGGCTCGAAACGGCGCTCGCCGAGCCGAGCCTGCGCGAGGCTTCGCTTGGCGCGCTCGAGCGGGCGGGCTTCGATCTCGGTGACCGGTCGGTCGAGGCGATCGCCGGCGCCTGGCTCGAAATCTATCGCGACGCCGACCGCTGGTTCGACCTCTATGAGCTGGCCGAGAAGCTGGTCGACATCGACGATGCGCTCCTCGCCTGGCGGCACAAGCATGTGCTGACCGTCGAGCGCATCATCGGCAACAAGCCGGGCACGGGCGGCTCCGCCGGCGCGCCCTATCTTCGCGCTACGCTCGACAAGCGCGTCTTCCCCGAACTTTGGTCCTTGAGGACCGATCTTTGAGCTTCAAGCGGTTGTTCTCGCGCAGCCTCGATGCCGCGCCGGGACGGCTGCACATGGCCGCGCACAGCCACCATTTATGGCCCGACGCCAGCTTCGCCGGCCACCAGCAGGCCTGGCTCGACGCCGCCGCCCTTGCCGATCGCAAGTGGGACAAGGTGATCGACGAGGTCTGGCCGGAGGCGCAGCGGCATGTCGCCGCCGAGCTTGGAGTGCTGGCGGACCGGATCGTCTTTTCGTCCAACACGCATGATTTCCTCATCCGCCTGTTCGCCGCTGCCCCGCGACGGGAAGGCGGACCGCTTCGCATCCTCACCAGCGATGGCGAGTTCCACAGCGCCCGGCGCCAGTTGGCGCGCTGGGAAGAGGAAGGAGATGCGGTCGTGACGCGGGTCCCGGCCGAGCCGTTCGACAGCTTTTCCAATCGCTTTCTGGAAGTCGCCGCGGCCGGGGGCCACGACTTCATTCTCGTCAGCCATGTCCTTTTCAGCAGCGGTCGGGTTTTCGAGGGTTCGGAGGAACTTGCAGTCCTTGCGCGCCCGGACGGGCCCTGGGTGGTGATCGACGGCTACCATGCGTTCATGGCGATCGAGGATCCGCTCCCGGACGCCACTGCCGAGACCGCCTTTTACCTCGGCGGCGGCTATAAATATGCGATGGCGGGCGAGGGCTGCGCCTTCCTGCATTGCCCGCCCGGCTTCGGGCCGCGGCCGCCCGTCACCGGCTGGTTCGCCGAGTTCGGCGACCTCACCGCTCCGCCGGGCAGCAGCGTCGGCTACACGCGCGATGCCATGCGCTTCATGGGCGCGACTTTCGACCCGTCGGCGCTTTATCGGTTCAACGCCATCCAGCGCATGCTGCGTGCCGAGGGGCTGACGACGGCGGCGATCAGCAGCCATGTCGCTGCCTTGCAGCAGCGCCTGCTCGATGCCGTCAATGGCACGCCTTTGGGCGAGGCCGAGCTATTGAACCCGCTCGGTGACGCTCCCCACGCCCGTTTCCTCGCCTTCCGCAGTCCGAAGGCTGCAGACTGGAGTGCGCAGCTGCTGGCGAAGGATTGCGTCACTGACCTGCGCGGCAACGTGCTGCGGATCGGCCTCGCCCTTTATCATGACGAAGCGGACATCGACACCTTCGCCGCCCTGGCGCAGGGGCTGGACTAGGCCTTCAATCCTTGGCGGAGAAGGCGATTGGCGATCTCCGCGACCCTGGCCGGATCCTCACGTGCCCTGACGCAAAAGCGCAAGCCAAGGAAGACGCTCGGCCGTGAGGCGCGGCGCGCTGGCGTTGCTCGTTGCCCCGTGCCATCAAGCCTGACCCCGAGGAGCCAATAGCCGCGTGAATCGCCAGAGCGCTGAACCCTTGTCCGGCCGCGGCATGATGATGACCATGCTGGTCGTCGCCTATACCCTCAACTTCATCGACCGGCAGATCATCGGCATCCTGGCCGAGCCGATCAAGGTCGAGCTTGGCCTGACCGATGCGCAGCTCGGCTGGATGGGCGGAACCGCCTTTGCTCTCTTCTACACGCTGCTGGCGATCCCGATCGCCATGCTCGCCGATCGTAAGAACCGTAGTCTGATCATCGCCATCGGCCTGACCCTTTGGAGCCTTGCCACGGCTCTTTGCGGCATGGCCCAGAACTTCTGGCAATTGTTCGTCGCGCGGATGAGCGTCGGCGTTGGCGAGGCCGCCGGCGTCGCGCCGGCCTATTCGCTGATTTCCGATTTTTATCCGCCGCAACAGCGAGCTCGAGCCCTCGCCATCTTTTCCCTGGGGATTCCGCTTGGAAGTGCCTTTGGTGTCCTGTTCGGCGGGCTTATCGCCGCCAGGATCGACTGGCGCTATGCGTTCCTTATCATCGGTTTCGCCGGCGTCCTGTTCGCACCCTTCTTCAAATGGGCGGTGCGCGATCCCGGTCACGGCAGATTCGACGAAGCGCCACGGAGCGCAGCCCCGCCGCTCCGCCTCGTTTTCCGGACCATCGCTTCCAAGCCGGCATTCTGGCTGCTGGGCTTTGGCGCCGGCACGGCAAGTCTCGTCTCCTACGGGCTGGCCTTCTGGATCCCCAGCTTCCTCGCCCGCAGCTACGGATTGGAATTGGAAGAGCGCAGCTGGCTCTTCGCCTCCATCCTGCTGGTTGGCGGCGGCGCCGGCATCTGGTTTGGCGGCGTCGCGGGCGATCGGCTTGGTAACGTCCATCCGCGTGGCTACGCGTTGGTTCCCGCGATCGCCTTCGCAATCACCCTGCCCGCCTATCTGCTCGCGTTTTCAACCGAATCGCTCGTCACTTCATCGCTGATCTTCCTCGTGCCGACGGCTCTTGGACTGACGTGGCTTGGCCCTGTCGTTACGGCCGTGACTCGATTGGTGCCGCCGGAGATGCGGGCGACGGCAGCCGCATTGTTCCTCTTCATCAACAATCTCATCGGGCTTGGCGCGGGAACGACGGTGATCGGGGCGATCTCCGATCGGCTGACGCCCATCTATGGTGATGAAGCGTTGCGTTATTCCGCCATGGCAACGACCACGCTTTACGCCTTGGCGGCCCTGCTGATGCTGCTCGCAGCGCTGCGACTGGGACGCGACTGTCACCGGACCGGTTCTGCGGTGTCACCACCTGTCGTTTGAATGAATGGCGGAACGACCCACTTTGGCGACCGTTTTCCTGTTCCGAAAGGAGAGATTCCATGCGCATCTGGATGCTTGCAGCCGGTGTTGCCGCGCTGGCGATCACCTCGCCAACCCTGGCGCAACGCGGTGACCAGGGCG
>DATFEO010000065.1:0-7102 GCA_035250985.1 Sphingomicrobium sp.
CAAGCCGGGCGGGGATAAAGCGAGGTTCTTGCGCCACGATCGACTGCATGATCGCTGCAAGCTTGTGCGGGTCCTCGTAGCTGTCCTCACCTCCATCGGTGCAGCCCGTCAAAAACTTCTTGTAGAGATCCGGACGTAGCCCACCGGCTTCGCGAGTCATGAGTGCGCATTCGAGGGCCCGGGCGCCCGTTAGCGACATGTGTTGGCGGAGGTCTGCATCACCGCCTGCTGGAAATTTGAATTCACGCGACCAGAGCACGCCTTCATTCCCGCCGTCGAGAAGCTGCAGGTTGGCACGGGGCTCGTCTCTCGATCCCGTGAAGGCGGTTTTGAACAGCAGGTCGGCGCTTGACGATTTTGCAGCATCGACGAGTTGCCACTTGCCCGAGCCGACCTGCGGCAGGCTGCCAAGCTTGACGAACAGATCACGGGAAAGGGCTTGCGAACCCGCTGACGAATCGGCCGGCGCGACCGCGACGACAGGCAGGTCGGCGCGCCCCAGCATGATCCAGGTTCCGGCGCCGGCAGTCAGCAGCAGGACCAGGCCGCCAAGTCCGGCAAGGGCCTTGCGTCCAATCGGCATGCGGATCGAGTCAGGCTTGGCCGCCCTGGGAGCGATGCGTGGCTTTGCCTCCCCTTGGGCCAGCGTCTCGATTCTCTTGAGTAATTGCTCGAGCGATTTGTTTTGGGAGCCGCGGGAACCCGACAGGTCGATTGTTTGGAACTGGCGAAAGCCCATTGGCGGCTTTGCTGAGTCGAGCGCAACCGGCACCAGCTTGCCACTGTCGCGTCCCTCTGCCGCTTCGTCGCGAACCCAGGCCGACCGGACCGAGCGTTCGGACCAGAGGACAACGACGACATCTGCGTCTTCGACCGCAATCTCGATCGCGTTGTTATATTCGGCGCCGCCTTCGATGTGCTGGTCCCACCAGACGGAATGGCCTGCCTTTTCTAGGGCAGTGGCGACCGAAGCGGCGCGCCGCTGATCCTCATGGTCATAGCTCAGAAAGACCTTGGCCAAGTGCAGCCGCCCCGTTTCGGAGATGCTTCGCTAGGTAAATTCACAAACCGTTTCAGTCACGATATAAATGCAGTCGCCCCGCATTGCGGACTGGGGACTGACGGCTGTTACGTCCTGTGGTCGGTGTCCGGACATGATGGGGGCCCCCATGGACGAAGCGCTAACCCTCGTCGCCAAGCAGGCTGAAGCGGATTCGGCCGAACCATATTCCGTCGCCTGGTGGGAAGGCCGGACGGCGGAAGAGCTGCGCGATATCATCAACCGCGGCTTTGCGGGCGGACAACTGTTCAGTGCGGCGAACGCCGAGATCGAACGCCGGGCCCGTGAGGAGACCCGGCGATTGCGCGACCTTGCTGCCGCCGAAGCACTGGTGCGGCGAAAGCGCATGGAGATCATCTGGGGTCTGGCCGCTTCGGTCCTGGCGCTGGCCACCGTCCTCGGATTCTGGTTCGCCCGCTGAAGCCCGAATACCATTGCAATGCGCAGGAGGCGGTGACATCGCCCACTCCGCATGGCCGACCCCGCGGTTCATTACTTTACATCTTCGGATGGCATCGAGCTTGCCTGGCGCGAAACGGGCGAGGGCAGGCCGGTCATCCTGCTGCATGGCCTGTTCTCCGATTCGAACGTCAATTGGGTGAAGTTCGGCACGGCCGATCGCATTGCCCGTGAAGGCTATCGCGTGATCGCGCCGGACCTTCGCGCCCATGGCCTCAGCGGGAAGCCGCACGAGCCCGAACATTATCCCAAGGGCATCCTCGCTCGCGACCTTCGCGAGATGATCGCTTTTCTCGGCCTGGATGACTTTGATCTCGGCGGCTTCTCGCTTGGCGCGCGGACGACCGTGGAAGGCGTCGGTGAGGGCCTGGGGCCGCGGCGCGCGATCCTTGGCGGCGCGGGGCTCGAGGGCCTTCGCAACTGGCAACGCCGCAAGACCTTCTTCCTCGAGGCGCTTGCCCTCTTCGACAAAGTGCAGCGCGGCGACCCACACTGGCTGTCGATCCAGTTCATGAAAAGCCAGGGCGTCGATCGGCTCGCCGCTGCACATCTGCTCGAAACTTTCGAGGACGCCTTCGTCGAGTGGCTCGAAGCCTTCACCATGCCGACCCTCGTTGTCTGCGGCGACAAGGACGACGACAATGGCTCGGCGGAGGAGTTGGCCAACGTCCTGCCCAATGCCGTGTTCAAGGAGGTGCCGGGAACGCACATGAGCTCGGTAACAAGGCCCGAGTTTGGCGAAGCGATTGCTCGTTTTCTGGCAACGCCTTGACGATTCCGCGCATCGGGCGCAGTCCAGCGCATTCGCGAAAACATGATGTTCAGGATGAGGATTTCCTAATGAAGCTTGTCGCGTCCGTTTCTCTCGCCGCATTGGCCCTCGCCGGCTGCACCACCGTCCAGCCCGAACCCCTTCCGGTCGCCGCTGCCGAAACGCCGGTTCCTGCTGCCGCCCCGACCGACGGCCTGCCGCATCCGTTGACCGTGGAAGGCGCGCGGGCGTTCATCGCCGACGTCGAAAAGGATTTGTTCGACCTCAGCGTGATCGGCGGCCGCGCCGCCTGGGTGAACGCCACCTACATCACCGACGACACGGACGCGCTCGCCGCTTACTTCGGCACGATCGGCACTGAAAAGGGCGTCAAATACGCCTCGCAGGCGGCGAAATATGCCACCGTCCAGGGCCTCGACTTCGACACCGCGCGCAAGCTCAACATACTACGTGGAGCGTTGGTGCTGCCGGCTCCGAGCACGCCGGGCGCCGCGGCCGAATTGAACACGATCGCCACCCGCCTGCAGTCGACCTACGGCAAGGGCCGCGCGACGCATAAGGGCAAGGCCATCACCGGCGACGATGCCGAGGCGCTGATGGGCACGCTCCGAGAGCCCGCGGAGCTCCGGGAGATCTGGCAAAGCTGGCATGAGAATGTCGGCCGGCCGATGCGCAACGACTACACGCGGCTGGTCGAGCTTGCGAACGCCGGCGCGAAGGAGCTCGGCTACCCCGACACCGGCGCCATGTGGCGCTCGCAGTACGACATGACGCCGCAGGAATTCTCGGCCATGTACGACCGGCTCTGGGCCGAGACCAAGCCGCTCTACGACCAGCTGCACTGCTACACTCGGACCAAGCTCAACCAGAAGTATGGCAATGCCGTGCAGCCGGCGACCGGGCCGATCCGCGCCGACCTGCTCGGCAATATGTGGGCCCAGGAATGGGGCAATATCTACGACATCGTGGCGCCCAGGGGCGCCGGCGACGTCGGCTATGACATCGGCGAGCTGCTCGAAGCCAAGAAGAAGACGCCGACCGACATGGTCAGGATCGGCGAGGGCTTCTACACCTCGCTCGGCCTTCCCGCGCTGCCCGCCAGCTTCTGGCAGCGCTCGCAGATCACGCGCCCGCGCGACCGCGAGGTCGTCTGTCACGCCTCGGCCTGGGACGTGGACAACAAGGACGATCTGCGCATCAAGATGTGCACGAAGGTCAACGGCGACGACTTCGTCACCATCCACCACGAGCTCGGCCACAATTACTACCAGCGCGCCTACAACCAGCAGCCCTACCTCTATCTGAATGGCGCCAACGACGGCTTCCACGAAGCGATCGGCGATTTCATCGCGCTGTCGATCACGCCGGAATATCTCGTCCAGATCGGGCTATTGGACCGCAGCAAGGTGCCAAGCGCCGACAAGGACATCGGACTGCTGCTGCGGCAAGCGATGGACAAGGTCGCCTTCCTGCCCTTCGGCCTGCTGGTCGATAAATGGCGCTGGGGCGTGTTCGACGGCTCGACGACGCCGGCGAACTACAACGCGTCCTGGGTCGGCCTGAAGCAGCAGTATCAGGGCGTCGTCCCGCCGGTGCAGCGCAGCGAGGCCGATTTCGATCCGGGCGCCAAGTTCCACATCCCCGGCAATACGCCCTACGCGCGCTACTTCCTCGCCCGCATTCTGCAGTTCCAGTTCTACAAGGCGGCCTGCGACATGTCCGGCTGGCAGGGACCGCTGCACCGCTGCAGCTTCTACGGCAACAAGCAGGTCGGCCAGCGGCTGAACGCCATGCTGTCGATGGGCCTGTCCAAGCCTTGGCCCGACGCGCTCGAGGCTTTCACCGGCACGCGCGAAATGTCGGCGCGGCCGATGCTCGAATATTTCGCGCCGCTGCAGGCCTGGCTGCAGCAGCAGAACGCAGGAAAAACCTGCGGCTGGTAGTCGATGAAGGGGGCGCCGGGTCGGCGCCCCCTGTCACTTACGAATAAGCCTTCGCCCCGGCCTTGGCTTCCTGGTTGCTGGTGGCGATTCCGGCCTTGATGTCCTGCTGGGCAATCGGGCCGCGCGACCCCTTGGTCTTGCGGCCGGTCTCCTTCAGGGTCAGAGCTTCCTCGCTGAATTCCTCCTGGCTGCGGCCGCCGCCCATGCGCTCGGACTTGAATTCGCTCAAGCGGTCCATGCCGCTCGAGAAGCTCTCGCCAATCTGGTTGCGCTTCGACCACAGGAAGGCGCCGATGCCCGCCGCGCCGGCGGCAATCGCTGCGCTCGTCCAGGGATTGTCCCGAATCGGTCCGGTCACGCCCTTGCTTGCGAACTTGCCTTCACTGTCCCGTTTTCTGTTTGCCACTGGATGATACTCCTTTTTACGCGCCCCGCCCGGATTGACTGCAGAACGCCCGGAGCCCGCCGCCGTTGCCGGCAAGCGGCGGGTGGAAGCGAAAAAAAGTTGGCGCGCGGAATGGTTTAGAGCTGCTCCAGCATATGCTCGGCGCTTGAGGCGCGATATTCGCCCGGCGCCTCGACGTTCAATTGCTCGACGACGCCGTCGTTGACGACCATCGAATAGCGCTGGCTGCGCTGGCCCATGCCGAACTTGGACGCGTCCATCTCCAGCCCCACCGCCTTGGCGAACAGGCCGTTGCCGTCGGCCAGCATGGTGATGTCCTCGCTGCCCTGCGCCTGGTTCCAATGGCCCATGACGAAAGCGTCGTTGACGCTCGTGCAGGCAATCTCGTCGATGCCCTTGGCTTTCAGGTCCTCGGCCTTGTCGACGAAGCTCGGCAGGTGCTTCGCCGAACAGGTCGGCGTGTAGGCGCCCGGCACTGCGAACAAGGCGACCTTTTTGCCGGCGAAATAATCGCCGCTGGTCGTCGGCTGCGGCCCGTCCGCCGTGGCGATCGTCAGCGGAACGTCGGGAAGGCGGTCGCCAACCTGGATGGTCATGGGAAAATCTCCTTTTGTCGCGTGGCGGCGACATAGGGCCGCATGCTGATCGTCTCAAGGCCCGCCCCGGACGGCGATCCGGGGCTTGCTCCCTTTTGCCTCGCGGAGCATTTTGCTTGCGATGGAAGAGCCGCCGTTCCTTTCCGGCCGGATCCTGCTGGCAATGCCCGGCATGTCCGACCCACGCTTCGACCATGCGGTCATTGCCGTGGCCGTCCACGACGAAAATGGCGCGGTCGGAATCGGCATCGGCCACAAGCGGGCCGGCATCCGCTTCCGTTCGCTGCTGAAGCAGCTCGGCCTCGATCCCGGCGAGGCGCCCGACTGCGCCGTCCACCATGGCGGGCCGGTCGAGCCGGGCCGCGGCTTCGTCCTCCACAGCGAGGATTGGGGCGGGCAGGACACCGTCCATATCGTCGGCCCCAACGGCAATTATGCGCTCACCGGCACGATCGACGTGCTGAAGGCGATCGCCGAGGGGAAAGGGCCGTCGCAATGGCTGATCGCGCTCGGTTATGCCGGATGGGGCGAGGGCCAGCTGGAAGAGGAAATGACTCGCCACGGCTGGTTTCCAGCCGCGGGCAGCCCTGCGATCCTGTTCGAAACGCCCGCCGACGAGCGCTGGGAAAGCGCCTTCCAGGCCGAAGGCATCGACCCGCGCCTGCTGGCGAGCGAAACGGGCGCTGCTTAACATATAAAGAATTCTTTATATTTGCCTTCCGAAGCGCATGGCGCTAGGGGCGGCGCGACCTCATCTACCCGGAGATTGCACACGTGGCCGATGCCCAGACCCTGACCCGCGACTATGTCGTCAAGGACATTGCCCTCGCCGATTTCGGCCGCAAGGAGATCGAGATCGCCGAGACCGAAATGCCCGGCCTGATGGCGCTGCGCGAGGAGTTCGGCGCGTCCAGGCCGCTGAAGGGCGCGCGCATCACCGGCTCGCTGCACATGACGATCCAGACGGCGGTCCTGATCGAGACCCTGAAGGTGCTCGGCGCCGATGTCCGCTGGGCCTCGTGCAACATCTTCTCGACCCAGGACCATGCCGCTGCCGCGATTGCCGCCGGCGGCACGCCGGTCTTCGCCGTCAAGGGCGAGACGCTCGAAGAATATTGGGAATATGTCGAGCGCATCTTCGACTGGGGCGAGGACACGACCTGCAACATGATCCTCGATGACGGCGGCGACGCCACCATGTTCGCGCTCTGGGGCTACCGCGTCGAGCAGGGCGAGGAGCTGTTCTCGCCGTCCAACGAGGAAGAGGAAATCTTCGCCGCGACGCTGCAGCGCTTCCTCAAGGAGCGTCCGGGCTACCTCACCAGGACGGTCGAGGCGATCAAGGGCGTCAGCGAAGAGACCACCACCGGTGTCCACCGCCTCTATGACCTCGCCAAGAAGGGCAAGCTTCCCTTCCCGGCGATCAACGTCAACGACAGCGTCACCAAGTCGAAATTCGACAATCTCTACGGCTGCAAGGAATCGCTGGTCGACGCCATCCGCCGCGCCACCGACGTCATGCTCGCCGGCAAGGTCGCCTGCGTCGCCGGCTTCGGCGATGTCGGCAAGGGCTCGGCCGCTTCGCTCCGCAACGGCGGTGCGCGCGTTCTGGTCACCGAAATCGACCCGATCTGCGCCCTGCAGGCGGCGATGGAGGGTTATGAGGTCGTGACGATGGAGGAAGCGACCAGGCGCGCCGACATCTTCGTCACCGCCACCGGCAACATGGACGTCATCACGCTCGACCACATGCGGGCGATGAAGAACATGGCGATCGTCTGCAACATCGGCCACTTCGACAGCGAGATCCAGATCGGCGCCCTGGCCAATTTCAAGTGGACCGAGATCAAGCCGCAGGTCGATGAG
>DATFEO010000109.1:0-11415 GCA_035250985.1 Sphingomicrobium sp.
GTTCTCGGGCTTCCCGGCCGGTCATATGACGCAATCCTGCTTCCTCTCCGGGGCGGGAATCTTCCTTGCATCATCGGCGCTGATCATCGGCACGGTTGTCGGGGTCCGGCATGCCTTGGCGAAGACCCAACTCCCCGAGCACAATGAACCGGCGGACGGAATCATCTTCAGCCTGGAAAAAGGGCAGGTATGGGCAAGCTGGCACGGAAATGGCCCGCCGGTTCGCCTCGGATCGAAGAAAAGGGTCGGGGCGATGATGGAAGACTTCCTGGCCCAGGTGGAATTGGGCAATCGCCTGCTGGGCAAGTCCGACTGAACAGCCGCCGGGCTTACGGCAAGGACCGCCCGCCGTTGAACAGGGCGAGGCCGATGAACAAGGCGACGATGCTCGCAATCACCGAGCCGAAGATATACGTCATGGCCAGCGCATAATCATGCCGCTCGATGAGCAGCGCCGCATCCAGTGAGAAGGCTGAGAAGGTTGTGAACCCGCCGAGCACGCCGGTTGTGAGGAACAGCCTCATATGCTGCGGGACGAGGCCGGCGCGATAGGCGAAGAAGCCGACGAGCAGGCCCATGATGAACGAGCCCAGCAAGTTGACGATCAGCGTTCCGAACGGGAAGTCGTAGCCAAAGGCCCGAGCGGCCGCGACATTGACGCCGTGGCGAAGAGCGCCGCCGATGCCGGCACCGAGAAAGACGATCCAGTAGAGCATAAGCCTCCTACAGTTGCACGAGTGCGCCAGCAGGAGTCATCGGCCAGTCGGCGGTTAAAGGGAGACCCCATTCCCTGCGGGCATAACTACCGCAGTGGGCCGTTGGCGCAAGGCGCCGATTTGCGCCGGATCGCTCCATGGCAGCGCCCGTCCGAACTTCGCGTCGCTGGTCGGTGCGACTATCCTGGCGGTCTTTCAATGGAGTGATCTGAATGGCTTGGATGATCGGCCGAACTGCGGCCCTCTCGGACCCGGAGGCAGCCAGGGCCAAGGTGCTGGCCAAGCTCGCCGGTCTGGCCGAAATCAAGGACGCGGAGGCGCTGGTCGTGCCGATCCTGATCGACGCCATATTGATGGCGGAATCCTATCGCGGCGCCCGTCACCAGGTCGATTTCCTCAGCGAGCTTACGGAGAAGGTCGATGCGTTGATCCGCGAGCTGAATATCCTCGAAAAGACCAAGGACTGGGCGAAGGCCTCCTGAGTCATTGAACGCGCGCGTCGTTCGGCGCACAATCCCCCGGCAGTGGGGACAGGGGCATGGCGCGCGTATTCCTCAGCTATTCCCGCCAGGATCAGTCCAGCGCCGAGGCGATTGCGGCGGCGCTGGAGCGGCATGATCACGATGTCTGGTGGGACCGGCACCTGGAGGGCGGGTCCCGCTACGCCAGCGAAATTGAGGGTGAGCTGAAACGCGCCGACGCGGTCGTTGTCATCTGGTCGGATTCATCGGTCCAGTCGCCTTGGGTCCAGGATGAAGCCGCCGAAGGCCGCAACTCCGGCAGGCTGGTGCCCGTCGTCATCGACGAAAGCCAGCCCCCGCTGGGGTTTCGCCAATTCCAGGCCATCGATTTGATCCAATGGAATGGGCGCTCCGGAGCCAAGGTACTAGAAGCGGTCCATCGCGCGATCGAAGCGCGGATCGCGGGACGGCCCGGCGGGACGATCGAGACAATCGCCAAGCCGCGCCGCCGGCCGGAAGTGAAATGGCTCACCGGCCGGTCCATGCTTGCCGCGACGGTGGCGCTGCTCATCCTCATCGCTGGTGCCGCCTATTGGCAGACCCTGCCGCAGGACCACCCCGACTTGCGAGTCCGGCTCGCGGCATTCACTAGCCTCTCGTCCAACGTCCCAGAATCGGTGCCACATGTGCTTAAGGAGGAAATCCTGGCCGCATTCGGCACCGACGCGATGATCACCGCCACGGCCGGCGACAGCAAATCCTCGGAACAGCCAGCGGCCTATGCCCTCGCCGGCTCGGTCCGCAAGGTGGGCGACGAATTGCGCTTCACCATGCACCTGACCGACGAGGGAAGCGGCGATACTCTATGGACGCAAATGCTGAAGCGGCCGGCAGCGAGCGCCGACGTCGCGCCGCGGCAGGTCGCAGTTGCCGTCAGCCAAATCCTTCGCTGCGCCCTGACCGGGAAAGCACAGCATCCGCGCCCTTTGCCGGACCAGACGCTGTCGGCCTACCTCAGCTACTGCCAGGAATATATGGCGGACTCGGCTGGCAATGTGATGAATCCGGCCCGTATGCTCGACATTGCCCGACGCGTGGTCGAACTGTCACCGGATTTTGCGCGCGGCTGGTCGGCTCGCGCCATGTCGGCGTCGTATGAATCGCGCACGGCGCAGACCGCCGCCGTTCCCGCGCTTCGGGCGGAAGCCGAAGAAGCGGCACGTCGGGCGATCAAGCTCGATCCCAAGAATAGCCAAGCCTATGAGGTGCTGGCCGGGCTCAGGCCGCGCAACTCAGTCGAGCGCGAACGGCTACATGTGCAGTCGGTCAGCGTCCGCCCCGGCGATTGCGGCTGCGAGTTCGTCGGCTATGGCGGATTCCTCCAGAACGTCGGCCGCGTGGAGGCGGCGGCCAGCGCATTCAAACGATCTCACGACATGGTACCGCTGAGCGCCGATGTGAACGCGGTGTTGGCCGAAGCCCTTTTCCTGACAGGGCAAGCGTCCCAGGCCCGGGCGATCACGGACGAATTGCTCGAGGTTTGGCCAAATGATCCGGTGCGGGAGCTGCTGGTTCGTAGCGCCTTGTGGACCAGGGATTATCAGGCAGCGCTATCCGCCTTGGCCGACGAGCGGTCCCAGTTTTCCGACGAGGAGCGGAAGGCATATACTGCGACAATGCGTGCCATGCAGTCCGGAAACGCTGCTGAGAAGGCGTCTGCAATCCGCCTGCTCAAGGCGTTGGGCGGACGAAACATGGAAGATCCGCGGCTGCTGATTACGGCGCTCGCGGCGCTGGGCGCCGAACGCGAAGCTCTGGCGGAAGTAGACAAGCTGATCGGCCCGACCGGTTCCCGGGACCAGTATTTGTTGTTTCAGCCGCCCTTCGACCGCATACGGCGGACCGCCCAATTCGCTGCGATCGTGCAACGTATCGGCCTTATTGAATATTGGCGTCAGTCGCGGCACCCGCCCGACTTCTGCCGGGATCCGGGCGCGCCGGCGCTCTGCCGCAGCCTGAACTAGGCTGCCTGCGCTTCGCCCTGCGCAGCGTCGAAACGCGCTTGGGCGTCATGGATCGCCTCGACGTTCTCAAGCGCCCAACTGGCCAGGCCGGTGATCGGCTTCTGCAGGGATCGTCCCAGCTCGGTCAGCTCATAATCGACCCGCGGCGGGATGGAGGGCGTCACCGTTCGGCTGACCAGCCCGTCGCGCTCGAGGTTGCGCAGGGTCAGCGTCAGCATGCGCTGCGAGACGCTCGGGATTTCGCGGCGAAGCTCGTTGAAGCGCCTCGATCCCTCGCCGAGCGTCTGCACAACCAGCACCGTCCACTTATCGCCGATCCGTGACAGCAGCGTGCTGATGGTCCGGCAGACGGGGTTGGCGGGATCCTTCATTGGCCAGTCACCTCCATGTTCCCGCGCCACAAATTTGTTCTTGGCTCACAAAAAAGTGCGTTCTTGCGGGCGACTCGTTGGTGGTTATTTAGAGTGCCTCGGTAACAATTCAATACTTAGGAGGCAATAGTGACCATCCTGCACATCGACAGCAGCATCAATGGTGAGAATAGCGCTAGCCGGGCCATCAGCGGCTCGATCATCGACAAGCTCAGGACATCGAACTGGGGCGCGCCGGTGATTTATCGCGACCTCGCCGCCGACCCGCTCGCGCATCTGACGCTGGACGCTTTCGCCGACACGTCCGTCCTCGACCAGTTTCTCGCCGCCGACACGATCGTGATCGGCGCGCCAATGTACAATTTCACGCTCCCAAGCCAGCTCAAGGCCTGGATCGACCGCATCCTGGTGGCCGGCAAGACCTTCCACTACACCGAAAATGGGCCGGAAGGGCTAGCGGGCGGGCGGCGCGTGATCATCGCCCTCGCCCGCGGCGGCTTTTATCACGAGGGTGCCCCGGCGGCTGGGCTCGAGCATCTCGAAACTTACCTGCGTGGCATCTTCAACTTCATCGGCATCGAGCCGGAATTCGTGGCCGCCGATGGTCTCGCCACCGGCCCCGAGCAGCGCGAAGCCGCGCTCAGCGCCGCCCTCGGCGAGGATATCCGGCTTGCCGCCTAGGCCCGGCGCGCCTCGACGACATGGCCGATGAGGTCGTCGCCGTCGCGTTGGTGATCCAGCGCGATGTCGATGAGCCCGAGGCTCGCCAGCCGCTCGGCCAGCGCCACCATCTGCTGCGCTGATTGCGCGGCAGCGATCAGCGCCCGCTCGCGCTCGCGATGGGCCTCGACCTCGACTTGCAGATCGTCGAGCCTGGCCGTGAGCGCCGCGTCGTCATGCGACTGTCGTTGCTGGAACATGTCGGTCAGCGAGCGGTGAACGGAAGCGAGCATGGCGGCGTCGGTGGCGCTTTGCGCCCGTTCGGCGACGGCCTGCAGTCCCTTGCGAAAGGCGGTGTATTTTCCCTGCGCCTCTGTCGGGGCGAAGGGGCTTCTTGCCAGCCCTCGCTCGACGCCGAGGATGGCGGTGAAGCAGTCGCGCGCGCGCCCGATCAGGTCAACATGGTCGAGCAGGAAGTCGGCATCGGCGACCGCGCGCTTCGTATCGGCAGCCACCGAGCCCTCCGCCGCGTGGCAGGCGAAACGCAGACGCCCGCCCGGTGCCAGCACGCGCACCGCCTCCGGCACGGAGCGTGCCATGTCCGAATATTCGACCCCGTATTGGCTGGTGACCGCGTCGAAGCTGCCATCCTCGAGCGGCAGAACCTCGGCCGGGGTGTTGGCGAGGAAGCGAATGCGTTCCAGTTTGTCCTTGCCGCGCGAGACGAAGGCGGCCGGCTCGACCCGCGCGAGGTCGGTGCCCGTCACCTGCAGCCCGTCGCCGGCCTCGACCGCCATCATGGCGATCGCTCCATTGCCGGTAGCGATATCGAGAACATGCGCGCCCTCAGGCAGCGACGCGAAGAACTCACGCCAGCCGGCGGCGATCGGCCCGCCATAATTGCCTGCGCCGCGGCCCGTGCCGAACGACGACAGCCGGTCGTAGCTCCAGAATCGGTCCCAGGCCTGGCGCTGGTCGATCAAGCCGACAGCAGCCTCAGCGGATTTTCGATATAGCCCTTGAGAGCCTGCATGAAGCTGGCCGCGTCCCAACCGTCGACGACGCGATGATCGCAAGAGAGCGACAGGTTCATCCGCTTGCGGACATCCAGTTCACCGTCGACGAAGACGGCCTTTTCCTCAACCTTGTTGACGGCGATGGTTGCGACCTGCGGCGGGTTGATCACGGGGGTCGAGGCAATACCGCCCATTGGGCCAAGCGAGGAAATGGTGAAGGTGGGGCCGGTCAGTTCCTCGCGGCTCGCCTTGCCGGTCCGGGCCGCCTCGCTGAGGCGGAGGACTTCGCCAGCCAGCTGCCACACGCTCATCGCCTGCGCATTGCGGATGACCGGCACCATCAGCCCGCCGTCGGTCTGCGTGGCCACACCCATATGCACGGCGCCGTGACGGGTAACGACATTGGCGTCATCGTCGTAGGTTGCGTTGATCATCGGCCATTCGGCAACCGCCTTCGACAAAGCGGTGATGAGAAAGGGCAGGAGCGTCAGCTTCGGGTTGGAGCCGCGGTCGCGATTCATCATCCCCCGCGTCTCTTCGAGAGCGGTGACGTCATACTCCTCGACCAAAGCGAAATGCGGGATGCGGCGCTTCGCCTCCTGCATGTTCTCGGCGATCTTGCGGCGGAGGCCGACGACCTTGATCGTCTCGTCGGTGCGCGGGGCGGCGCCACGACTGGCGACGCTGCCGCCACTGTAGAGCAAGTAAGCGTCGAGGTCGGCGTGGCGGATGCGGTCGGCGGCGGTCTTCACCTGCGCCAGGTCGATGCCGAGGTCGCGAGCGCGCTGGCGGACGGCGGGCGAGGCGAGGACGTGCGCTTTCGATGCGGCCTCGGTTTCGGGCTCCGGCCGCGGTTCGGTCGCGGCAGCCTGCGCCTTGGGCGCCGTCGCCGCGTCGGCGGTGGCAGTGACCGGAAGTGCGTCTTCCTGCTCCGGGGTCGGCTCGACCGAGCCGTCGGCAAGCGGTTGCTCGGTCGTGATGGCCGGCGCGGGCTCTGGGGCGGCGCCTTCGGTTTCGATCTCGACCAGCACGGAGCCGATGGCGATCTGGTCGCCGACCTCGCCGGCCAGCTTGGTGACGGTTCCCGCGACCGGGCTTTCCATCTCGACTGTCGCCTTGTCGGTCATCATGTCGGCGAGCTGCTGGTCCTCCTCGACCTTGTCGCCGACCTTGACGTGCCAGGCGACGATCTCGGCCTCGGCAATGCCTTCGCCAATGTCGGGCAGCTTGAATTGATAGAGTCCCATCAGTCAGCCATCACTTTCTCAAGGGCGGTCTTCAGCCGCTTCGGCCCCGGGAAATAGGTCCATTCATAGGCGTGCGGATAGGGCGTGTCCCAGCCGGTGACCCGGCCGACGGGCGCTTCCAGATGATAGAAGCAGCGCTCCTGCACCAGCGTCGCCAGCTCCGACGCGAAGCCGCTGGTGCGCGGCGCTTCCTGCACGACCAGGCAGCGGCCGGTCTTCTGCACCGACCTTTCGATCGTCTCAATGTCGAGCGGAAGGAGCGTTCTGAGGTCGATGACTTCGGCGTCGAGTCCATTGTCCGCCACAGCCGCCAATGCGACGTGGACCATCGTGCCATAAGCGAGGATGGTCAGCGCCTCGCCCTCGCGCACCACTGCCGCCTTGCCCAGAGGCACGTTGTAATGCCCCTCCGGCACCTCGCTTGCCGAATGCTTCGCCCAGGGCGTGACCGGTCGGTCGTGATGACCGTCGAACGGCCCGTTGTAGATGCGCTTGGGTTCGAAAAAGATGACCGGGTCCGGGTCCTCTATCGCCGAAATCAGCAGGCCCTTGGCGTCATAGGGTGTCGAGGGGATGACGACCTTGAGGCCCGCGATATGGGTGAACAGGCTCTCCGGCGACTGGCTGTGCGTCTGGCCGCCGAAGATGCCGCCGCCATAGGGGGAGCGGATGACCATCGGCATCGTCCATTCGCCGGCGGTGCGGTACCGCATCTTGGCCACTTCGCTGACGATCTGGTCGTAGCCCGGGTAGATGTAGTCGGCGAACTGGATCTCGATCACCGGCTTCAGCCCATAGGCCGCCATGCCGGCCGCCGTGCCGACGATCCCGCCCTCGCTGATCGGCGCGTCGAAGCAGCGCTGCTTGCCGAACTCCTTCTGCAGCCCTTCGGTCGCCCGGAACACGCCGCCGAAGAAGCCGACGTCCTCGCCATAGACGACTACGTCCGGGTCGCGACGCATCATCACCTTATGGGCGTCGTTGATCGCCTGGATCATGTTCAACACCGGCATCAGCGCTGCTCCTCGAGCGCCTGCTCCCGCTGCTCGGCGATGTGCCAGGGCATGTCGGCATAGACGTCCTCGAACATGGAGCCGATGTCGTTCTTGCCCTGCTCCGGCAGGATGCCCTGCTTCTCGGCTTCCTTCTGCGCGGCGCGGACCTCGGCGTCGGCGGCCTTGGCCAGCTCGACATGCCGTTCCTCGTCCCACTCGCCGAGGCCAATCAGGTGGGCCTTCAATCGCTCGATCGGGTCGCCCAGCGGCCATTTCTGCGCCTCGCCGGCGGCGCGATAGCCGGTCGGGTCGTCGGAGGTCGAATGGCCCTCGGCGCGATAGGTGAAGAACTCGATCAGGGTCGGGCCGTTATTGGCCCGCGCCCGCTCGGCCGCCCAGCGCACGGCGGCATAGACCGCCAGCGCGTCATTGCCGTCGACGCGGAGACCCGCGATGCCGTAGCCGACCGCGCGCTGCGCGAACGTCGCGCGCTCGCCCCCTGCGATGCCGGCGAAGCTGGAGATCGCCCACTGGTTGTTGACCGTCGCCAGGATGACCGGCGCCTGGTAGACGGCCGCGAAGGTCATGGCCGAGTGGAAGTCGCCCTCGGCGGTGGCGCCGTCGCCGATCCAGCCCATGGCGATGCGGCTGTCGCCCTTGATCGCGCTCGCCATCGCCCAGCCGACCGCCTGCGGGAATTGCGTGCCGAGGTTGCCCGAAATCGTGAAGTAGCCGTGCTTCCGGTCCGAATACATGATCGGCAGCTGGCGGCCCTTCATATGGTCGCCGGGGTTCGAATAGATCTGGCACATCATCTTCACGAGCGGATAGCCGCGCGCGACGAGCAGCCCCTGCTGGCGATAGGTCGGGAAGTGGATGTCGTCGAAATCCATCGCCGCGGCGGCGGCGGTGGCGATCGCCTCCTCGCCGGTGCACTTCATGTAGAAGCTGGTCTTCCCCTGGCGCTGGGCGCGGTACATGCGGTCGTCGAAAACGCGGACTGTGACCATGTCCTTGAGGATCTTGCGCAACGTATCCGCGTCGAGCTTCGGGTCCCAGGGACCGACCGCCTTGCCAGCATCGTCGAGCACGCGGACGAGATCGGTCGTCAGGGCATGAGTCTCGGCGGCGGCGACGGCAGTGTCGGGGCGCGGCGCGCTGCCCGCGGCGGGCACCTTGATCGAGGAGAAGTCGGGCGTGTCGCCGGGCCGGAACGGCGGCTCCGGCACGTGCAGCGCCAGCGCCGGCGCGTTGCGGCGGGAAGGTTGCTTATCGGCCATCGCCGGCCCGCTTAGTCGCGTGCGCGCAAGCGTGCAAATCCAGCTGTCAAGAAGCCTTTACAGTATCTCCCTGCGTTGACGGGGCAGGCGGGGCCGGACTAGGCCGCCGCCATGACCGAAAAGACCGACGAGCTTCCGGACCGCCTCAGTCTCGACCCACGTAGCCCGCATTTCGACCAGGAAGTGCTCGAGCGCGGTGTCGGCATCCGCTTCAACGGCCAGGAAAAGACCAACGTCGAGGAATATTGCGTCTCGGAAGGCTGGATAAAAATCGCCGCCGGCCGCAGCCGCGACCGTTACGGGAACCCGATGACGATCACGCTAAAGGGCAAGGTCGAGCCCTACTTCGAGGATGTGAAGCCCGCCGGGGATTAATGTTCAGGACGGCGACTTGGTTTGCGACGGCGGCCGTGCCGGCGTCGCCTCCGAAGGGAAGCGCGGCGACCGGCCCTTGCGCCATTCCCACAATTTCTTCGCGCCCCAGCCGAGCGCCAGCGCACCGGCCAGCGGGCCAAGGCCACGCCGCGCCAGCGCCGCCACGCCGGCGCCAATGAGCGCACCCCTTGCGCCGCGGTTCCGGCCGGCAATCCGCTGACCGACGATCGCTCCTGCAAGCTTGCCCAGCATCGTTATTCCTCGTCATTAAGCCTTGGGCGCAACAGCGTTTGGAAGCCGTCGCAGTTCCCGTGGGGAAATCTCCCAACTGTCAGTGGGAAATTCCACCAATCTCCCGCTCCTTCGTTCATCTGGCGTCAAGTTTTGGCGGAAAACCGCGATTGGCACGACGCTTGAATAGGGAGGGGCATGGTCCCGCCAAACAGGAACGGCGGGACGAAATGGGAGAAAGACAATGTTTGGTTCGAACACTGGCCGCCATCTGATCGCGCTGATCGGCGCCATCCTGATGAGCTCCGTGGCAGTCGGCAGCGCCGTCGCCCCGGCCGCGTCCTCGAGCCCGGCGGTCACCGTCAATGCTTGAGCTTGAACCATTGGAGGCGAAGGTGCCGACACGGACCCCACGCATGGCAGAGCCGCAGGCGGAGAAAGAGACCATCCGCTTCGCCCCGCTCGCTGGAATCCTCTCGGGCCCGATTTTCACCCGCACCCGCGACATCATCGCGGCGAACATGACCGAGCTGCTCGACCGGGCCGAAGACCCGGCGCGCATGATCCGCATGATCATCGTCGAGATGGAAGAGACCTTGGTCGAAGTGCGGGCAACCGCCGCCCGTTCGATCGCCGACATCAAAGAGATGCGCCGGGCGATGGCGCGGCTCGACGGCCTACAGTCGAGCTGGACCGACAAGGCCGAGCTGGCGCTGGAGAAGGGCCGCGAAGACTTGGCCCGCGCCGCGTTGAACGAGAAGCAGAAGGCCGCCGATATGGCCGAGGGGCTGCGCGAGGAGATGGCCGAGATCGAGGTGGTCCTGCGCGGTTACGAGCAGGACATCGCCCGCCTGCAGGCCAAGCTGGCCGAAGCGCGGGCGCGGCAGAATGCCATCGCCAATCGGCTGGAGAGCGCGATGACCCGCGCTCGGGCCCGCGAGGTCCTGCACGGCAGCCGCACCGAGGACGCCTTCGCGCGCTTCGAACTGCTCGAACGCCGCGCCGACCTCGCCGAAGGCTATGCCGACGCGCTTGGCCTGAACGGCCCCAAGAGCCTCGAAGAAGAGATTGCCGAGCTGAAGGCCGCTGAGAAGGTCGATGCGGAGCTGGAAGAACTGAAGGCCGCGCTGGCGGCGAAGAATTGAAAGGACCAGGGGACATGTCTCGCTATTCGATGAACCGCAAGGACAAGAAGATCGCAGGCGTCTGCTCGACCCTTGGCGATGTCTTCAACCTGGATCCGACTATCCTTCGCATCGGCTTCGTCGCCGTCGCCATCCTGATCAGCTGGAAGCTGGCGCTGATCGCCTACATCGGCTCTGGCATCTACCTGCACGTGCAGAGGAACCGGGCGGAGCGATTTGGCGAGCGCAAGTCGGACTTCGACCGCATGGCCGAGGCCGGCCGCGGCCGCAGCTCGATCCATTCTCTGCGCACCGAGCTCGATGCCACGGACCGGCGGATGATGGCCATCGACCATCATATCAATAGCTCGAAGAACCATGAGCTGGCGCGCGAGATTGAAGCGCTCCGGGAGGACAAGTGATGATCGACCCCATCTTGATCGCAACGGTCGCGGCGAGCCTGCTGGTCGCCGTCGGAATCGCCGCCTGGGCCGGCCTCAGGGCCTGGCACGAATGGCTGGAGCTGAAGCGGCTCGAACTCGCCAACGGCCGTGCCGAGGCGACCATGCCGCCGGCCACTGGCGGACGGATTGAGCTGGCGGATCTGAAGGAACGCGTCCGCAAGCTGGAAGCGATCGCTGCCGGTATCGACCTCTAGTCCAGTCTGACGACCACCCCCGCGCCGTACCCCCGAAACGGCGCAGTCCCGAGCGGCCCGGTTGCCCATAGCCGGGCCGCTCTTTTGTCTGCCCGGCAACTTCATTTCGATAAACATCGAATTGTTGCTTGACTCGACTCGGCAGTCATGACATTTCGAAATTTGTCGAAATGAGGAGTCACCCGTGAAACCCGCATCTGCCGTTGAAGCTCTTGGCGCCCTTGCCCAGGAACATCGCCTCGCGCTGTTTCGGCTGC
>DATFEO010000118.1:0-2953 GCA_035250985.1 Sphingomicrobium sp.
CGGATCGACGTCAACACCGCCGCCACCTTTCTCGATTACTGGCGTGACGGCAGCCACCGCGACCGGCGGCGTGTCGTCGTCGGCCAGCCGGACTGGGAGACACCACAGCTAGGCTCGCCCATTTTCCAGCTGGTCGCCAACCCGAGCTGGAACGTGCCCGAGTCGATCGAAGTGGAAGAGATCGCCCCGAAGGGGCCCGGCTACCTGGCACAAAACAACATGGTTCGCCGCGACGGCCGCATCGTCCAGCTGCCCGGGCCGGACAATGCGCTGGGAATGGTCAAGTTCGACATGAAAAACGACCAGGCGATCTACCTGCACGATACGCCGGCCAAACCGCTGTTCGCGGAAAGCGAGAGGCATCGGAGCCATGGCTGCATCCGGGTCGAAAACGCCTTGGGCTTCGCTGACATGCTGGCCGGCGACGACGGCATCCTGCCCGAGTTCCAGGAGGCGTTGGCGTCCGGCGACGAAAGCTTCGTCGCGCTGAAGCGGCAGGTGCCGGTGCGGCTGCTCTACCACACGGTTTTTTTCGACCAGGGAGTGCTGCATCTCCGGACCGACGCTTATGGCTGGGACGAGGATTTGGCCGGGGCGCTGAGCCTCAAGAAGCGGACCAGGCGCCCGCTGAAGCCGCGCGGCGGGGATATAGGGCCGTAGGAGGCGGACGCCGCGGGTGAAAGGTCAGCTTTGGGTGGGAGGCGGACAATTGGTGCTGGGCCTAACCGGCATTGTCGAACTTCCTGACCTCGACAGCGCCTTCATCAAAATCGTCGAGCAACCGGGCATTGACGCCCATTTTGCCGAAGTCTTCCCCAAGAGACTGCCAGTGGGTTCCGCAGCCGCAGACAGGGCAGTGGTGAATGCCGATCATTCGATCGCCCCAGACATAAGCTGTCGTCTCGCCTGAAATACGGACCTCGTCCGGAGGGAAATAGGCTACCCGCCATGCGAGCCGGCGACAGAGGGAGCAATTGCAGTCCGCGACCCACGCCGGATGGCTGGGCAGCTCTATCTGCACATTGCCGCAGTGACAGCTCCCGTGAACGCTCACAGCGCCTTGTAGATGCGGAGCGGGAATGTCCGCAATGGGATGAAAGCGGACTAGCCCGGCGACGCCCAGCACCAGCCTCCCGGACAGGCTCGGCATCGGGTCCGCAGGCTTGCCCCGACGCTTGTGCCGGCCCATTTAGGCAACGAGCAGCAGGAGGCCCCCGAATGCGCTTTTCGACGACCATCGCCGCGGCCTTGATGGTGGCCGCCGCGTGCGGCGCGCCGGCCGAGACGGCCGAGACAGCCACGACCGCGAGCACGCAAATCTTCCAGCTTCCCGAGGGCGCGCGCGTGCACGATGTCGCGCCGGCGCCCGACGGCACCATCTGGTACACCGCCCAGCGCCAGGGCGCACTGGGCATCCTCGACCCGAAAACCGGCAAGATCCGCCAAATTCCACTTGGCCCCGGCTCGGCGCCGCACGGCGTGGTCCAGGGACCCGACGGAGCGGCCTGGATCACCGACAGCGGCCAGAATGCGATCGTCCGCTTCGACCCGAAGACCGAGAAGATCGACGTCTGGAAGCTGCCCGAGGAAGTCGGCTACGCCAATCTCAACACCGGCGCCTTCGACGGCAGCGGCGTGCACTGGTTCACCGGCCAGAACGGCATTTACGGCCGGCTCGACCCGAAGACCGGCAAGATGGACATCTTCAAGGACCCGGACGGGCGCGGCCCCTATGGAATCGCCGCGACGCCCTCGGGCGACGTCTATTATGTGTCGCTCGCCGGCAGCCACCTGGCGAAGATCGACCGCGTTAGCGGCGCGGCGACGATCATCGAGCCGCCGACCCCGGCACAGGGCGCCCGCCGCGTCTGGTCGGACAGCAAGGGCAATCTGTGGGTGTCCGAATGGAACAGCGGGAACCTGAGCCGCTACACGCCGGCAACCGGCGAATGGAAAGCGTGGAAGCTGCCGGGCGACAAGCCGAAGGCCTATGCCGTCTATGTCGACGAGCGCGACATCGTCTGGGTGACCGACTTTGCCGCCAATGCCACCCTGACCTTCGACCCCGCGAGCGAGAAATGGACGATCATCAAGGGCAGCGGCGAGGGCGCCAACGTCCGCCAGATTCTCGGCCGCCCGGGCGAGGTGTACCTCCCGGAGTCGGGCACCAACCGCATCATGGTCGTGCGCTCGAGCCAGAAGTGAAGCTGCTGCTGGCGCCGCTCCTGGCGGGCGCGATCGCGGCCACGGCCTGGGCCGGCCCGGCACCGAAGGCGAGCCCCGGCGAGCGCGCTTACCAGAAATGCTATTCCTGCCACGCGACCGAGCCGGGCAGGAACGACCTGACCGGGCCGAGCCTGAACGGCATCGTCGGCCGCCGCGTGGCGGCGGTGCCGGGCTTCGACTATTCGCCGGCGCTGCGGCGCTTCGCAGCCAGGAATCCGCGCTGGACCGGCACACTCATCGATCGCTACGCCGCCGACCCGGAGGCGCTGGTGCCGGGGACCAGCATGGCCTTCCACGGCATGCCCGATCCGAAGGAGCGCCGGGCGCTGATCAAGTACCTGGAGAGCCTCGGCGGCTAGCCGGCCCGTTCGAGCTGCTGCTTCAGCCTTGCCAGCTTCTCCACGGCGCCGGCCGCGTGCGGGCCGATCCAGCGCTCGTGGATGTCGTGGATCGGCAGGGGATCGAGGTGGTTCCAGCGCTCGCGGCCGCGGCGCTCGGCGATCACCAGCCCGGCCTCCTCGAGCACGCCGAGATGCTGCATCACCGTGCAGCGGTCGAGCTCGGGGAAATGGGCGACCAACGCGCCGGTGGTCAGCGGCTGGTCCTTGAGATCGTCCAGCAACTGGCGGCGAACCTGGTGGCCCAGGGCCTTGAAGACGCGATCGAACTGATCCGGATTTGACATGTTATAGAAATATAACATATAGGACGCCGCATCAAGGAGAAA
>DATFEO010000123.1:0-2023 GCA_035250985.1 Sphingomicrobium sp.
CCGCATCCGGCGGTTCAGCCGCCGTTCAGGTCCCGCACCCAAGAAAAAGGCCCGCGGTTGGCGGGCCTTGTTCCTGCCGCGGAGCCCGCCGCGGCTATTCGCCTTGCGGGCGTTCCGCGATGAATCCCACCTTGCGCATGCCCCCTCGTTGCAGGATGGCGAGCGTGTCGGCCACGGATTCGTAGCGCGCGCGCTTGTCGGCCCGGATGTGGACCTCGGGCTGGGGATCCTTCACCGCCTCGGCCAGCACGTAATTGAGGAGGTTGGCCTTGTCCACGCTGTTCTCGTTCCAGTAGACCGTGCCGTCGAAGTCGATCGAGAGATTGATGTTCTCCGGCTTGGTCTCGGTCGGGCGGTTCACTTCCTTCGGCAGGTCGATCTTTATCGCCTGCGTCATGACCGGCACCGTGATGATCATGATGATCAGGAGCACCAGCATGACATCCACGAGCGGAATGACGTTGGGCTCGACCATCGGCTCGCCCTCGTCGTGACCGACCTGGATCGCCACGGGTTACTTCCCCGAGACGCGCGATCCGGCGAGCAGCGCGGCCTCGACGTCGTGCGCGAAATAGTTCGCGCGCTCCATCAGGGACTTGTTGCCGCGCAGCAGCCCGTTGAAGCCGAGCACCGCCGGCACCGCCACCGCGAGGCCGAGCGCCGTCATGATGAGTGCCTCGCCGATCGGGCCCGCGACCTTGTCGAGCGACGCCTGGCCCGCGATCGAGATGCTGATCAGCGCGTTATAGATGCCCCACACCGTGCCGAACAGGCCGACGAACGGCGCCGTCGCGCCGACCGAGGCCAGCACGACCATGCCGCTCTGCAGGCTGGACTGCAGCATCGTGGTGCGCTTGTCGATGTGGCTCCGCACCCAGTCCCCAAGCTCGATGTTGCTCGTGACGTCGCGCGAGGTGCTCTTGCGGTGATGCTCCACCGCCTGCACGCCGTCCTGCGCAATGTCGCGGAAGGGGTTTATCTTGCCCTTCAGTTTGCCGATGCCCTCGTGCATCGAGCCGGCCGTCCAGAACTGCTTCTCCGCCTCTGCGGCGACTTTCCGCAGCATGCGCTGGTCGAGCCACTTGTTGATCATGACGAGCCATGACCAGAGCGACATCACGATCAGGATGACGAAAACGCCCTTGCCGACATAGTCGCTTTGTGTCCAAAGCGCTTCGATGCCGTACGGGTTGTCGGTTACTGTGGTTTCACCAGCCATTCTTCAATCCCTCTAACGGAAACTATGCTCCGGAAAGTCGACGCCGCCAAGCCGCGGCCCTGCGCCTCGCCGGTCCTGGACACTCTTTCGCGTCACTCCAGCTTGAAGACGATCGGTATCGAGACCTGGGAGTCGACCGGCTGGCCGTCGCGCTTGCCCGGCTCGAACGGCAGGCGCCGCACCACGCACTCGACGGCGGCGTCGAGGCGCTGGAAGCCGCTGCTCTGCGTCACGTTGACCGAGCCCGCCTTGCCATCCGCGCCGACCGTAATGGTCGCCACCACGCGCCCCTCTTCGCTGAGGCGCCGCGAAGCCGACGGATAGCAGGCGGAAATGGCGGCGCTGATGCGGTCACCGCGCGAGCGGATCCGGGCCGGCGTGATCTGCACCTGACGGGCCGGCGTCGGGGGCTGCTGGCGCGGCGTTTCCTGGACCTTTGCGGTGATCGCCGTCGTCGGGCCCTCGAAGGTGGGCAGCTCGATCAGCGGCGGTGGAACGGTGGGCGGTGGCACATCGACGGGCGGTGGCGGCGGCGGCTCGTCGAGATTCTCGGGCGGCGGCGGCGGCGGCGGCAGATCCATGATCGAGAAGTCCTGGACTATCTGGAGGCCGGACCGCACGAGGCCCTTCTTGAGAGCCCAGAAAAAAACCAGGTGAAGGACGACGATGCCGACGAAGACGGCCGTCGTGCGAGAGCCTCCCGCGGAATAAGTAGTCGCCATACCGGACCTGTCTCACCTCGTCCGTGCTAGCCGGTCGCGCGCCCGGCATCCGGGCCAGCGCCCCGCCAAATTCTTCTCGAAG
>DATFEO010000182.1:0-7461 GCA_035250985.1 Sphingomicrobium sp.
GCCTTACGGAGGGTGAGGCCGATCGTGCGAGGCTGCCCAACGTGGTAGCCGAGGCGGGCACGCCCGCCGCGCTCCCTGTCGAAGGCCAGCTTCGGCGATTCGTCGAAGACGTTGTTAACATAAAGGACGGCGTCTAGCCCATTGTCGAATTCGATCCCGGCCGACAGGTTGACCAGGTCATAGGACGGCAGCTTCAGGAACGGCGTCCAATCGAAGACGGCGCCAGCGCCGTTATTGCCGGTCACCGGGTCGAAGAAAATCATGTCGCTGTGCAAACCCACCAGCGGTTCCTGGTCGCCGGGCTGGGTGATCCGGCTGCCGATGTGCTGGTAGCTGGCCGATACATACCAATCGGCATTGTCCCCGAACCGCGATCCATAGGTCGCGGTCGCCGCCATCTGGAACTTCGGCACGGACGGCAGCCGGTTGCCGTCGCGGATGCCCGTCAGGCTTGCCAGTGTCACGTTATCCACGGTGGAGTCGAACTCCGCTTCGACATAGCTGCCGGCCAACGACAGATCGAGGCCCGGCAGGGGCCGTGCCGCGAGTTCCGCCTCGATGCCCGTCGTATGCGCCTTATCGACGTTGAGAACGATGCGCGACGAGCAACTACCGGCGTCGACGGTGATCTGCAGGTCCTTGATCTTGGTATGGTAGACCGCTGCGTTGAGTGTGATCGGGCCCCGAGAATATTTGACGCCCGCCTCATAATTCCACAGCGTCTCGTCGTCATACTTCTCGGCTTGGAACGGGCCGTAAATCAACTCGTCTGCGTCGGAACAAAGATTGAGGTTGAGCGGATCGTTGATGCCGCCGAGGCGGAAGCCCTTCGCGGCCTGAACGTTCACGCTGAGGTTGCGGTTCGGCTCCCACGTGCCGATTATGCGGGGGCTGACCCCGTCCGACTTGGTCTTGTCGCCAATGATGTCATCACCGTTCGAAAAGAAGCCGCCCGAGATGAAGTCGCGCGTTTCCTTGAAGTCGTAGTAACGGGCGCCGGCCGTCAACTTGAACTGTCCGAAGTCGTAACTGGCCTCACCAAACGCCGCGAGTTGATTGATGTCGTAAGGCAGGTCGGCGTTGTACGGAGAGTCAGGGCCGAATCCGTTCGCCGCCCCAGCCGACGTGCCGGCGCCCAAAGCGGCGTCGAGGAACGCATCATAGCCTGGTGTCGGCAGTCGTTGGGAATAATTGCGGGTAATGTCCGTGTAGAAGCCGCCGACGACCCACTGCAACGGCCCATCGCCGGTCGATGCCAGCCGGACCTCTTGAGAGAATTGCTTGAGGTCGGTGGTGTCGCGAAGGTTCGACGGGACATCGAACCCCGGCCGAGCGAGCCCAACTTGGACCGACACGGAGTGTGTCAGCGCGGAGGCGTCACGGCTGACAAGGATGTCGCGATCAATGTAGCTGCTGATCGACGTCAGCTCGACCGCGCCGAAAGCGAAGCTCGCGGTTAGATCCGCAAGCAAAGTCTCGTCCTCAAACTCCTCCCGCATCAGCAGATATTGCGTGCGTGGCCCGATCAGCTCGCCGCCGGTCGTCGTGAACTGGTTGTCGAAGAGGTTGTAGAATTCCTCGCGGTTGAAACCATTGGAGTCGACCAACTGATAGACGATGCGCGGCGTGATCTTGATGTCGGGCGTCGGTTCCCAGAGCAGCGACAGGCGGCCGCCGGCGCGGCTGCCGTCGTTGACGTCCTTGCCGCCAGCAGGGCCAACGGCGTCGATGAAGCCCGCATAGCGCGTCGCATACATGACCGCCCGGAGAGCCATCGTCTCCGAAACCGGCATGTTGACCGCGCCCTTGAGGTGCCAGCCGATGTCGCCTTCGTCGACCGTGTTGAGGTTGGCCTCGACCAGGGCCTCGGTTACGCCGAGGCGGGGCTGGTTGGTGATGTAGCGAAGAGTGCCGCCGACCGATCCGGAGCCGAACAGGGTGCCCTGCGGTCCGCGCAGGGTCTCGACGCGGTTCAGGTCGAAGAGGTCGAGGTCCGGCGTGAACAGCGACAGAGAGATCACGCTCTCGTCGAGGTAGACGCCAACCTGTTCCTTGACGCCTGGCTGGTCGCGGATGATCTGGCCGGCAGAAACGCCGCGGATCGATACCTGACTTTGGCCGGGACCAAGGTTCTGAACGGCAAGGCCGGCGACGTTGCGGCTGATGTCCTCGACGGTGCTGGCGTTCGCCCGCTGAATGTCTTCCTGAGTCTGGGCATTGATCGAGAATGGCACGTCCTGCACGCGGCTCGCGCGCTTGGTCGCCGTGACGATGATCTCTTCCTCGCTTTCGGGAGTCGCCACCGAAGTTTGAGCGGTCGGATTAGCGGTTTGAGCCTGCTCTTCCTGCGTGGTTTGCGCCCAAACCGGCGCGGCTATCGCGGCAGCGGTGGAGCCGAGCAGCAGGCTACGCAGGACTCTGGTCGAGACACGCATGGAAATTCCCCCTGTTCCGTGGTTTTCGGAGCTTGGAGACTATCGCAACGGGCCGATGCGGGAAGCTGTTAACCGAGTTAACGGGCGTTTCCCGCCACGCCTGTTGCAGTTCGGTTACATTTGTTGCTCAGGCGAAAGGGAGCAGCGTGGAATCCGGCACGGCTGACAAGCTGACCCCATGCCTCGCCAGGAACGCGTGGCGGACGATTTCCGCCTGCTGCTCGAGCCCGTACCAGTCGAACGCGCGGCCCGGCACAAGGTCATAGGCATAGCGGCAGAACGGGTGGCGCATCAGCGGCAAGTAAAAACGGCCGCGCGTTTGAGCCTGCCAGACATGCGTCAGTTCGTGGACGAGCAGTCCCTGGAGCTCCAGCGGCGCTTTGGAGAAATCTTCCGACCAGCGCGGATCCCCGGGATGGAAATGAATGGCGCCGGTGGGGGCCATGACGATGCCTCGGGGCTGGAAAGGCCACCATTTGCCCCGCACGATCCGCACTCGTTCATAGTTGATCGCGTCGCAAAATATCGGCCGTGCCAGTGCGATCTCGCCTTCGGTCAGGGTCCGGGAGTGCCTCATGGCGGTGGCCTTAGCATGCTTTAGTCGCACTTGCGGGCGGGAGCCGCCATCGCTAGGGCGACATTCAAAGACAACAGGAAGGAAAGTCCACATGAGCGAGACCGCCGATCGTGTGAAGAAGATCGTCGTCGAACATCTCGGTGTCGATGCCGACAAGGTCACCGAGGAAGCGAGCTTCATCGACGATCTGGGCGCGGACAGCCTCGACATCGTCGAGCTGGTGATGGCGTTCGAAGAGGAATTCGGTGTTGAGATTCCCGATGACGCGGCCGAGAAGATCACGACCGTCAAGGACGCGATCGACTATATTGACCAGAACAAGGGCTGAGCTCGCTCAGCAGTGTCCCCCGTTCGCCCTCGTGAGGCAAACCAGCACCATATCGGGCATGGTGCGTTAGCTTCACGGTCCATGGGCTGCCTTTCTTGACCTCGGTCTGGAAAGTGAAGAACAGGGCTTCGACAGGCTCAGCCCGAACGGGTCTGGGCCTGTTGGCACATTTGGAGAGCAAAAGATGCGCCGCATAGTCGTCACTGGACTTGGCCTGGTCACGCCGCTCGGCGGCGATGTCGAGACAACCTGGGCGAATATCCTCGCCGCCAAGAGCGGCGCGGGGACTATTACCCGCTTTGACGCCTCCGACCAGAAATGCCGCATAGCCTGCGAAGTGAAGCCCAGGGATCACGCATATGGCTTCGATCCCGACAAGCGCGTCGACCATAAGACGCAGCGACAGGTCGATCCCTTCATTATCTATGGCATCGATGCCGCCGGTCAGGCGATCGAGGATGCTGGCCTCACCGACATGGACGAGGCAACCAAGCTCCGCGCCGGCTGCTCGATCGGTTCGGGCATCGGCGGCCTGCCGGGCATTGAGAGCGAAAGCCTCGTGCTGGCCGAGAAAGGCCCGGGCCGTGTCAGCCCGCACTTCGTCCACGGCCGGCTGATCAACCTCATTTCCGGCCAGGTCAGCATCAAATATGGCCTGATGGGGCCGAACCACGCGGTCGTCACCGCCTGCTCGACCGGTGCCCATTCAATTGGCGACGCGGCGAGGATGATCAAGGACGGCGACGCGGACATCATGCTCGCCGGCGGCGCCGAGGCTACCATCTGCCCGATCGGGATCGCGGGCTTTGCCCAGGCGCGTGCGCTCAGCACCAATTTCAACGACCAGCCGGAAAAGGCCTCACGCCCCTACGACAAGGATCGCGACGGTTTCGTCATGGGCGAAGGGGCGGGCATCGTCGTCCTCGAGGAATATGAGCATGCGAAGGCCCGCGGCGCGAAGATCTACGCCGAGGTCGTCGGCTACGGGCTGTCGGGCGATGCGTATCATGTCACGGCCCCGCACCCCGAAGGCTCGGGCGCCTATCGATCCATGGAAATGGCGCTCAAGAAGTCCGGCCTCCAGCCATCCGACATCGACTATATCAACGCCCACGGCACCTCGACGCCGCTGGGCGACGAACTGGAACTCGGCGCGGTCCGCAAGCTGTTCGGCAATGCAATTGCCAATGTCTCGATGAGCTCGACCAAGTCGGCGATCGGCCACTTGCTGGGCGGCGCCGGCGCGGTGGAGAGCATTTTCTGCATCCTCGCCATCCGCGACCAGATCGTCCCGCCCACTCTCAATCTCGACAATCCGAGTGACGGGACGGCCGGAGTCGACCTGGTACCTCACAAAGCCAAGAAGCGCGAAGTGCGCGCCGTGCTCAACAACAGCTTCGGCTTTGGCGGAACCAACGCCTCGCTGATCATGAAGGCCGTGTGAAGAAGAAGCTGCAACGGCTCGGCGCGGGGCTGGCCTTCGCGCTGATGGCTCTGGTTGCCTGGACCTGGTGGGGACCGGGCCCACTAAAGCAGGACGTGCATGTCGTAATTCCCGAGGGCTCTTCGCTCTCCAGCGCCACCAATTACCTCTATTATGCCGGCGCCATCAGCGGCCCCAGGAACAAGTTCTACTATCTCGCCCGACTCCTCGGCGAAGGGGATCCGGTCCAGGCCGGCGAGTTCGAAATCCCGGCCCGTGCCAGCGCTGCCAAGGTTCTGGACATCCTCCAGCACGGCCGGCCGGTCGTGCGGTTGGTGACAATTCCCGAGGGCATGCCGTCGATCCTGGTCCAGGAGAAACTGGCGGCGATCCCCGAGCTGGTCGGCGATGCGCCGTTGCCGGCGGAAGGCAGTGTCCTGCCCAGCAGCTACGACTGGAGACGGGGCGAGACCCGAAGGATGGTTGTCGAGCGCATGCAGGCGGCGATGACCAAGACCCTCGACCAGCTGTGGGCCAGCCGAAAGCCGACCTGCCCCATCTCGACCAAGCAGGAGGCGATCACCCTTGCCTCGATCGTCGAGAAGGAGACCGGCAAGGCCTCCGAGCGGCGGATGGTCGCCGGCGTCTACTGCAACCGGCTGAAGATCGGCATGAAGCTCGATGCCGACCCGACCGTCATTTACCCGATCACCAAGGGCAAGCCGCTGGGCCGCCGCATACAAAGATCGGAGCTGCTTGCCGACACTGGCTACAATACCTACCGCAGACCCGGACTGCCGGAGGGACCGATTGCCAATCCGGGCAAGGAGAGCATCGCGGCCGTCCTCGACCCGGCGCCGACCCAGGCCATTTATTTCGTCGCCGACGGCACGGGCGGACATGTCTTCGCCGACAGCTTCGCCGAGCACCAGGCAAACGTGCAGAAATGGTATGCCATCCGTCGCGCCCGCGGCGAGATGTAGGTCCTAAGCCTCGAGCGCTTCGGCGCGGACGTAGCCGACCCGCCGCTCCGGCCCGCCATAGCCCCAGGCCCAGCCGCCGGTGTCGTCGAGCATCCACAGCTCGTCGCCGGCTTCCAGTTCGGTGATGAGCTCCGCCTCGTCGTTAGCGTCGCGCCGGAAAGGTGCGGGGGCGGCAATGTGGCGGAGCAAGGGTTCGGCATAGTGCGAAGCGATGACGCAGCCGGCCAGCGCGACGTCGGCCAGGTCCTGGCGATAGGCGTGGAACGCGGGATCGGGCAGGGTCGAGACGCCAGCCAGAGGGTAGCCGCCCTTAGCGGTTGGCGAAGGCCGGCTGACGCTCTGGCAGGCGTTCCGGCTCGCGTTGCCCGATCGCTGGGCGTTGGCCGCCAGCGCCGTCGTCTCCGGCGCGGAGGTTGCGCTTGAACCCTTCAAGAAACTCGGCCCCATCCCTCGTGCGGACGACGAAGATATTCCGGCGGTCGTCCTGATCCCGCTCGCGGCGGAGATAGCCGAGGGCGCCGAGCGTGTTCAAGGCACGCGTCACCACCGGCTTGGATACGCCGAGGACCTTCGCCAGGCCGCGGACCGTGTGCGGACCCGGGGTCAGGTAGACCAGCATGAGCAACGCCATCTGCCGGTTGGTGAGGTCGGGCTCGCCCGACCGGACATAACCGATCAGCGCGCGCATCCACATGGAAAGCGAGCTGTCGTCCATTCGGCCTTCCTCCGTGTCGCTTGGCGGGAAGGATAACGGCACAGGACCGCATTTGTTGCGTCGCCGGGCCGAAAAAATGGCCGGATTCAGGGAGATTAGGGCCAGTCATCGCGGTTTTGCGCCGCCATAGCGCGCTTCCAGCAAGGCAAAAGCGGCTCGCAGTCCCATCGCTTCGCCACCCTTCGGCCGGCCAGGCTTGGCGGCCGGCTGCCAAGCGAAAGTATCGAGATGCGCCCAGGCCATGCCCTCGGGAACGAAGCGGCGAAGGAACAGCGCCGCGGTCACCGCCCCAGCCAGCGGCGAATCCGCGGCGTTGGAGAGATCGGCGATCTCGCTCTTCAGCATTTCGTCGTAGCCATCCCACAAGGGCATGCGCCAGACGGGATCGGTCACCTGCTTCGCGGCCGACTCAATGTCCTTGGCAAGGTCTTCGTCGTTGCTGAACATGGCGGGCAAGTCGGGGCCAAGTGCAACGCGGGCGGCCCCGGTCAGAGTGGCGAAGTCGAGCATCAGCTCGGGCTTCTCCTCTGCAGCCCTGGTGATGGCGTCGGCGAGGACGAGACGGCCTTCGGCGTCGGTATTGTCGACCTCCACCGTGAGGCCATTGCGGGAGGCGAGGATGTCGCCGGGCCGGTAGGCGCTGCCGGAGACCGCATTCTCAACCGCCGGGACCAGCAAGTGAAGTCGCACCGGCAGCTTGGCGCCGCAAATCAGCCGTGCGAGGGCGAGGGCATGGGCCGCGCCGCCCATATCCTTCTTCATCAGTCGCATGCCGCTGGCCGGTTTAATGTCGAGCCCACCGCTGTCGAAGCAAACGCCCTTGCCGATGATAGCGAGCTTCGGGTCTTTCGGACTGCCCCAGCGCAATTCTATCAGGCGGGGCGCGCGCTCGGGGACGGCGGCAGCGCCGACCGCGGCGATCATCGGGTAGCCCTTGGCCAGCGCGTCGCCGGCAGTGACCTCGACTTGGCCGCCGAATGCCTTGGCGACGTCGCGGGCC
>DATFEO010000139.1:0-14023 GCA_035250985.1 Sphingomicrobium sp.
TCATAGCCTTCGGCAATGTAGCCGCCTTTGGACGCGTCGAGGGGTGGAGACTCGACCAGTGCCGTCGATAGGCGGTCGACCATTGCCGCATGGCCACCAAGCGCAGGCAGGAGCTGTTCGAGCAAATCGGGGCGGCCTGGCATCGCCTCGAGCGCAGCTTTCAGCGCCGCCACCGCCCCCAGCCCGTCGCGAAGCAAAGCGAGATCGCGCGGGGATCCGCGTCCCGCCACGAGCCGGCCCAGCGCTCGGCCGATGTCGGGGGTCGCTTTCAATGCCTCGCGGACATTCTCGCGGCGAAGCTGGTCGTCGTGGAAGAACTGGACCAACGCCAGCCGTGCCTCGATCTCCTGGCGATCGAGCAAGGGAGCGGACAGGTCAGCGGCCAGCAGGCGGCGGCCCGGCGCGGTGACGCAGCGGTCGATCTCGGCCAGCAGGCTGCCGGCGGCCGAACCGCTCGCCGAGCGCACGATCTCCAGGCTGTCGCGGGTCGCCGGATCGATCGCCATATGGCTGTCGCGGGCGATCCGCCTCGGTGCCGACAGCAACAGGCCGGCGTCCTTCTGCGTAGCCGACAAATAAGCGAGCAGGCCGCCGGCCGCCGCCAGCTCGGCGCGGCCGGGGCCGCCAAAGCCGTCGAGCGTCGCCACGTTGAACCTGGCCTTGAGCGCACGCTCGCCGGAAAGGCTGTCGAAGCCGCCTCTTCCGGCGGTCGTCCGGACGCTCGGGACGGCGGCGTCGGCAATGGTTTCAGCCGGTGACAGCCGCGCCAGCTCAGCGGCGAGCTCGCCCGCTTCGCAGGCGACGAGCTCGAATCGACCAGTGGAAATGTCCGCCGCCGCAATGCCCCATTCGTCGCCTGCCTTGGCGATGGCGGCCAGCCAGTTCGCCGAAGCCGGCGCGAGCAAAGTGTCCTCGGTCAGGGTTCCGGGAGTGACGAGCCGGATGATCGCCCGGTCGACCAGCGCCTTGGATCCGCGCGCCTTGCGGGCTTCGGCCGGGCTTTCCGTTTGCTCGGCAATGGCGACGCGGTGTCCGGCCTTGATCAGCCTGGCCAGGTAGGAATCGGCGCTGTGGACTGGGACGCCGCACATCGGCACCGGCTCGCCTTCGCTTTCACCGCGCTTAGTCAGCGCAATGTCGAGGCAGGCCGCCGCTTGCCTTGCGTCATCGAAGAACAGTTCGAAGAAATCGCCCATCCGATAGAACAGCAAGGCATCACCGGCCTCGGCCTTCAGCCGATGGTATTGCGCCATCATCGGGGTCAAAGCGTCGGAGCGGGCCATCCCCCCGACGTTAAAGGCTTTGAAGGGGATTCGAAACCGCTTCGGCTTGCGCTTTACTGTGTTGCTATTATAATACAGCTAAAAGAGGGGGGCGGCGCATGGATCACGGCGGTTTGTTCGCGGTCATCTTTCCCTTGGTCTTTTTGGGCGTGCCGATCGCCATCGGTGTACTCGGATGGCTGCGGTGTCGCGGCGAGCCTCGGCCATCGGAGCGCCTGGTGACCCGCCACACGACCCTGCTGTCGCTGCTGGCCTACACATTGGCCTTCAATATCACCTTCTTCATCCAGGAATTGTTCCTGGTGGTGCCGAAGGCGCTGACGCCGGGCCTGAAGCCGACGCTCTATCACAACAATCACAATTGGGAGGGGACGCACCCGCTGGAAAGCCTGTTCCAGGGGACCGGCGCGCTCGCGATCCTCATTTCCGGCCTGGTGTTCGCCTGGCTTGCCAAGCGCGGCGCGGGGAAAACAGAGGCGAAGCGGCTGTTCGTCCTGTGGATGGCCTACCACGGCCTGTTCCAGTCCCTGCCGCAATTCGCCACCGCCTCGGCCAACCCCGGCAACGATACCGGCCAGGCGCTCGACTGGTTCGGACTATCGGCTTGGGGCGAGCTGGGCGTGACCATCCTTGGCATTGCGGCCATCGTCGCGACCGGCCTGTTCATGACCGCGCGCTTCCTGGAGCTTGGCCCGCCAATGGAGGACGGCCGCGCCCGCAGCAGGTTCGTCTTTCTTACGACCGTCCTGCCTGCAATCATGGCGATCCCGATTCTCATCCTGTTCCGCGTCCCGCGCGAATGGCAAGAGGTGGTCATTCCCACCCTCGCGGTGCCGCTGATCGGGCTGGTCTGGGTGCAGGCCAATGCCTGGCGGACCAGGGTCGCGCCGCGCCCCGTCTTGCCTTCGCCAGGCCTCATGCACCCCTTGGTGCTGGTCCTCGTCCTGCTTGCCTTCTTCCAGCTCGTGCTGAGGCCGGGCGTCGCCTTTTACTGAGCCGCGCTTGCGATTGGCGGGCGTGACGTCCTACAGCGCCGCCCGACAGGAACGCGAGGCGGCATGGAAAGCAACGTCAAATACACGGACGAGGAGGCGCTCGATTTTCACGCCCGCGGGCGTCCGGGCAAGATCGAGATCGTCGCCACCAAGCCGATGGCGACCCAGCGCGACCTCAGCCTCGCTTACTCACCGGGCGTCGCCGTGCCGGTCGAGGCGATCGCCGAAGAGCCTGGCAAGGCCTATGAACTCACCGCCAAGGGCAATCTCGTCGCAGTGATCTCCAACGGCACCGCCATTCTCGGCCTCGGAAATTTGGGCGCGCTCGCCTCCAAGCCGGTGATGGAGGGCAAGGCGGTGTTGTTCAAGCGCTTCGCCGACGTCGATGCGATCGACCTGGAGGTCGCCACAGAGGACGCAGAGGCGTTCATCAATGGCATTGCGCTGCTCGAGCCGAGCTTCGGCGGCATCAACCTCGAGGATATCGCTGCCCCCGACTGTTTCGTCATCGAGCAGGCGCTCAAGGAGCGGATGAACATCCCAGTTTTCCACGACGACCAGCACGGGACGGCGATCATCACGGCCGCCGGGCTGATCAATGCCTGCCGCCTGACGGATCGCAAGCTCAAGTCGATCCGTGTCGTCTGCAATGGCGCCGGCGCCGCGGCGATTGCCTGCACCGAGCTCATCAAGGCGATAGGCGTGCCGCATGACCGGGTGATCATGTGCGACCGCAAAGGCGTCATCTACAAGGGTCGCACCGACCTCGACCAGTGGAAGTCCGCCCATGCCGTCGACACCGAAGCCCGTACTTTGGGTGAAGCCCTTGTAAACGCGGATGTTTTCCTTGGCTTGTCGGCCGCCGGTGCATTGAAGCCCGATATGGTGCTTGCAATGGCTCCGAACCCGATCATCTTCGCAATGGCAAACCCGGATCCGGAAATTCTTCCCGAAGATGCCAAGGCGGCGCGGCCCGACGCGATCATCGCCACCGGCCGTTCCGACTATCCCAACCAGGTCAATAACGTGCTTGGCTTCCCATTCATCTTCCGTGGAGCGCTCGACGTGCGCGCGACCGCGATCAACGAGGAGATGAAGATCGCTGCCGCCAATGCGCTGGCCGAGCTGGCGCGCGAGGCGGTACCCGAGGAAGTGGCGGCGGCCTATGGCGGCAAGAGCCAGAGCTTCGGTCCCGATTACATCATCCCGGCGCCGTTCGACCCAAGGCTGATCGAGATCGTGCCCTGCGCGGTCGCCGAGGCGGCGATGAAGACCGGCGTCGCGCAAAAGCCGATCGAGGACATGGCCGCCTATCGCCAGTCGTTGCGGGCGCGGCTCAACCCGACGGTCTCGGTGCTCAGCCTCGCCTATGAGGCGGCGCGCAACAATCCCAAGCGGGTCCTGTTCGCGGAAGGGGACGAGCCGAACGTCCTGCGCGCCGCCATCGCTTTCAAGGAGGGTGGCTATGGCACGCCGATCCTGATCGGTCGCGAGAATGTTCACGAGAAACTGCATGAGCTGGGTGTCGAAACACCCGGGGATTATGAAGTCCTCAACAGCCGCAACTCGCCGCTGGTCGGGCGCGCCGTCGACTTTCTCTACGCCAAGCGCCAGCGCCACGGCATGCTGCGCCGCGAGGTCGAACGCATGGTCAACCAGGACCGCAACACCTTCGCCGCGGCCATGCTGGCGCTTGGTGAAGGCGACGCGATGATCACCGGCACGACACGGCCGTTCAGCCAGTCGCTGGCCCAGGTGCGGACCGTGATCGACGACGAGGAAGGCGCAACGCCGTTCGGCATCAACATCGTTGTCGGCCGGCAGCGGACCGTGCTCATAGCCGACACGGCGGTGACCGAGCGGCCAACTCCCGAGCAATATGCGGCGATCGCCATCCGCTCGGCTGCCTTTGCCCGCCGCATGGGGCAGGAACCGCGGATCGCCTTCATTAGCTACACGACATTCGGCAACCCGCCCGGCCGGCATATTGAGGGCATCCGCGACGCGGTGAAGCTGCTCGACACGCTCGTCACCGATTTCGAATATGAAGGGGAGATGGGCCCGGACGTCGCCCTCAACCATGAAATGCAGGCTAAGTTCTATCCGTTCAGCCGTCTTACCGGACCAGCGAACATCCTCATCATGCCGGGTCTGCAGTCGGCCAATATCTCGGCCAAGCTGATGCGCGCCATTTCGGCTGAAAGCGTGCTCGGGCCGTACCTGCTTGGCATGGCCCTGCCGGTGCAGATCGCCCCGATGACCGCGACCTCATCCGACTTGGTGACCCTGGCCGTGCTGGCGGCCGGAGGCGCCGACGCCATCCGCAGGCCAAAGGCAAAAAAGGCCTAAAGCGTCCCGCTGGTGCACACTCGCCGACAGGCGTAAGGACGAACCCTGCAGGGGGGACTCGATATGCTATCACGACGTCAATTGGTCGTCGGCGGGGCGGCGTTGACTGGCCTTGCCGCTGTCGCGCGTTCCCAAACCCTGGTCGCCACTTCCGCGCAGGATCTGGGGCCCTTCTACCCGATAATCAGGCCGCCGGATCACGACGCGGATCTGACGCGGGTCAAAGGCCGCTCGGGCATCGCCGTGGGCCAACCGATCAACGTCATCGGCCGCATCGTCGACCAGCGCGGCAACCCGGTTCGGGACGCCCAGGTGGAAATCTGGCAATGTAATGCGTCGGGCCGCTACGATCACCCGGGGGATCGTGCCAATCCCGCCTCGCTCGATCCCAATTTTCAGGGGTTCGCCCGGCTTTCGACCGGGCGTGACGGCGAATTCAAGTTCCGTTCGATCAAGCCCAAGGATTACGACACGCCGATCGGCCGGCGAACGCCGCACATCCATTATTCCATCGATGGCCATGCCGAGCGGCTGGTGACGCAGATGTATTTCCCGAACGAGCCGCTCAACGATATTGATTTCCTGCTCAAGAATGCGAACCCGCGACAGAGCGTGATTGCCGAGGCGATCGACCCATTGTCCGGTGATCCCCAGGCGCTTGCCTACCGCTGGACCGTCGTGTTGGGGGTCGGTTGACCTAGAGCCGCTCGGCGCTCGAAACTGGGTCGGCGGACCTTAATGCAGCCAGCAGCGAATGCAGGTGCGCGAGGTCGTGCACCTCGACGTCGAGGTGGAAGGTCTGGAAGCTGCCGTCGCGATGGGCGAGGTGCAGATTGATGATGTTGGCCCCCTTTGCACCGAGGATGCCGGCCATCGTTCCAAGCGCCCCGGGCACGTCGCGCAGGATGATGCTGAGCCGCGCCGTGCCGCCGTCCGATTCGTCGCCCCAGGCGAGGTCGAGCCAATCGGCATCGACTCCGGAGGCGAGCCGGTCGCAGCCGATGACATGGACCTCGATGCTTTCGTCCTCGCGACGCAGGCCGACGATGCGGTCGCCGGGGATAGGATGGCAGCATTCGGCGAGGTGATAGGCGACACCCGCCGTCAGGCCCTTGATCGAAATCGCCTGCCGCTGTGCGGGGGGGCGAGAGGCGACATCGCTTCCGGCCGAACCCGGCATCAGAGCCTCCATCACCGATTCGTCGGGAATGCGCTTGCGGGCGATGTCGATCATCAGCGCGTCCGCATCCTCGAGCTTCAGCTTCTTGACTGCTCGGCTAAGGGCCTCGGGCGCGAGCGGAGCCGGCAGCCGGCCGACGATGTCGTCGTAGATCTTGCGGCCGAGCTCGATCGTCTCGTCGCGCTCCTTGTGGCGGACGAAGCGGCGGATCGACGAGCGCGCCTTGCCGGTTGCGACGAAGCGCAGCCATGACGGCTGCGGGTGCTGCGCCTCGGACGCGAGGATTTCGACCTGGTCGCCGTTCTCCAACAGCGTGCGCAAGGGGACAACGCGGCCGTTGACCTTGGCGCCGACCGTCTGGTCACCGAGAACCGTGTGCACCGCATAGGCGAAGTCGACCGGGGTCGCTCCCTTCGGCAGCTGGATCAGCTCGCCCTTTGGCGTGAAGGCGAAAATCCTATCCTGGTACATCGCCATCCGCGTGTGCTCGAGCAGTTCCTCAGGGCTGTCGGCATGGTCGAGGATCTCGACCAGGTCTTCGATCCAGGGAACGTGCAGGTCGGCGGCCGGCTTCCCCTCCTTATAAGCCCAGTGAGCGGCGAGCCCACGCTCGGCCTGGGCATGCATGGCGCGGTCGCGAATCTGGATCTCGATCCGCATTTTCGCATCGTGAATGACGGACGTGTGCAGGCTTCGGTAGCCATTGCGTTTGGGCGTTGAAATGAAGTCCTTGAACCGGCCCGGGACCATCGGCCAGCGCTCGTGGATGAGGCCGAGCGCCCGATAGCAGTCCTCGACGCTGTCGACGATCACCCGAAACGCCATGACGTCGGACAATTGCTCAAAGCTGATGTGCCGCTCGGCCATCTTCTTCCAGATCGAGAATGGATGCTTTTCCCGGCCGGTGACTTCGGCTTCGAGGCCGTGGTCGGCAAGGTGCAGCTGCAGGCCAAGCCCGATCCGGCTGACGAGGTCGCCGCCGGAATCATGCAGTTGTTTCAACCGCCGGGTGATGGAGGCGTAGGCATCCGGCTCCAGCTGGCGGAAGGCCAGCGTCTGCATCTCGTTCATCATTTCGTACATGCCGATCCGCTCGGCGAGCGGCGCATAGATATCCATCGTCTCGCGGGCGATGCGCCGCCTTTTCTCCTCATTGGGGATATGGTGGAGCGTGCGCATATTGTGCAGCCGGTCGGCGAGCTTCACTAACAGGACGCGGATGTCGTCGGACAGGGCAAGCAGGAACTTGCGAAGGTTCTCGGCGGCGCGCTCATTCTCCGACTGGGCCTCGATCTTGCTGAGTTTGGTGACTCCATCGACGAGGCGGGCGACGTTGGAACCGAACAATTTCTCGATCTGCTGGGGCGTCGCTACCGTATCCTCGATCGTGTCGTGAAGGATGGCGGTAACGATGGTTTCATCGTCGAGCTTCAAATCCGTCAGGATGCCGGCGACCTCGATCGGGTGGCTGAAATAGGGGTCGCCCGAGGCGCGGACCTGGGCGCCGTGCGCCTTCATCGAGAAGACATAGGCGCGATTGATCAACCCCTCGTCGGCGTCGGGGTCATAGGCCCGGACCTTCTCGATCAGTTCATACTGTCGAAGCACGCGCCTAATGTGGGGTGAGCGCCAAGCATGTTGCAAGCGCGAATTGGCCCGCGCGGCTGGGAAGCGATGCCGAGCGGGCCAAGGGTGCAGTTCGGTCCCGTGGGGTTAATTTGCCTCGGCGAGGCTGCCCTCGGACGCCCGTGGCGCCGCCGCATTGCATTTGGCCAGGTCGCCGTCGGTGAAGGCGCGGCCGTCAACGGTGAAACTTTCCAACCGGCCCGCGCGCTTGGCCAGCGATTGGCAAAGTACCAGCGGACGGCTTTCGTTGGTGCTGCCCCGGTAGCTGGCTCCGACCTGGTTCCAGATGATATCGCGGCCAACGAACTTGGCTTCCGAGACAGGAGTCGCCGGCTTGCCGGTGTAGGTGGCGGCGGTCGCCGGTGCGGCGAGGGCGAGAGCGGCGAGCAAGGCAAGCGCACGAGGCATGGGTTCATCCCTATTTGCGTTTCTGATTGAAACTAACTATCGCAGACAGTTGCAATCCGCAACTAGTTTTTTGCGGCCAACTGTGTTTTGTTCAGGATCGAGAGGAGATGTCATTGGGCCATAGTACGGCACACATTGACGCGTTCAGGAAGGCCGCGCTCAGCTGCCCCATTCCGCAGTCGGTCGAGTTGATCGGCGAGAAATGGGCGTTTCTCATCCTCCGCGGCGCCTTCAACGGCCTGCAGCATTTCGAGGAGTTCCAGGCCGGGCTCGGCATTGCCCGCAATATCCTTTCCGACCGACTCGCCAAGCTGGTCGCCGGCGGAATCCTCGAGCGCTCGGTCGACCCCGGCGACAAGCGCAAGGTCATTTATTCCCTGAGCGCCAAGGGAGAGGCGCTCCTGCCTGTGCTTCTCGCCGTCCGCCAGTGGGGCGAGGACTGGGGACATGGAAGCCAGGACATCATTCTTGCCGATCGCCGCGACATCCAGCCCATCCGCCGGATTTGCGTTCAGGCCGCGGATGGTCGCGAGCTCAAGCTTGAGGACCTGATGTGGATCGAGCGCGGCGACGCCAGGCAGAAAAAAGGCGGCACTCAGGCCGCCTGATTTCTTGAAAATTCCTGCGAACGGCTACTCGTAATCGCCGCCGCCGGGAGTCGGGCGCGGCGGAGCGGCGGCGGTCAGGCGCAGGGCCTCGGCCGATTCGCTCAGGCTCGCCAACTCGTCGGTCTCATCCTCTTCGTCGATACGGACGCGCTGCAGACTGGAAACAATCGCTTCCTCGAGGTGCTTCGGCTTGACTGTCTCCTCGGCGATCTCGCGCAGGGCAACGACCGGATTCTTGTCGCGATCGCGATCGATCGTCAGGTCAGCACCGCCGCTGATCTGGCGGGCCCGCTGCGCCGAAAGCAGCACCAGGTCGAACCGGTTCGGAACCTTGTCGACACAATCTTCAACCGTCACGCGCGCCATTCGTCGCTCCGCACCTTTGCTTCGCTCTTGTGGAAGGAGGCGGCGAGATAGGGAGGAGAGGGCAATAAGTCAACTGAATGGCCAGCTTGCGCATGGGACGGCGCATCGCCAGACAAGTCCCATGAGAGGCAAGCCGTCATCGCTGTCGAGCCGGATGGTCACGGTCGATGGCAACCGCCTGATCCTTTTACCCGACGGGCCCGACCGGCTCGAGGGGGTCCTGGACCTGATCGGCACCGCCCGGTCGAGTGTCCGCGTACTCTTCTATATTTATGCCGGCGACTGGTCGGGACGAAAAGTGCGCGACGCCTTGCTGGCTGCGTGCGGGCGAGGCGTTGCGGTATCCATCCTGATCGACGATTTCGGCAGCAGCGCCAATCCGGACAATTTTTTCGCTTCGTTGCGCCGGGCAGGCGCAACGGTCTGCCGGTTCCACCCGAGCTGGGGCCGGCGTTACCTGCTCCGCAACCACCAGAAAATGTTGCTTGTCGACGCCGATACGTCCGAAAGTCGGGTGCTCATTGGCGGCTTCAATGTCGAAGATGATTACTTCAAGAGCGCGGAGGATGGCGGCTGGCGCGACATCGGCTTGGTCGTTTCCGGGCCGGCCGCGGCACGGCTCGCGCCCTATTATGATGCGTTGATGGCCTGGGCGCTCAAGAAGCGCGCCAGGATTCGCGAACTTCGGACGATCATCCAGCAATACAGCGAAACCACCGGGAAGCTCCAATGGCAGTTCGGGGGACCCATGCGGCGCGCCTCGCCCTGGGCCGTTTCAACCGCGCGCGACCTCAACCAGGGATGCGACGTCGAGGTCATCGCCGCCTATTTCGCGCCACCCTGGAGCATGCTCAAGCGCATTGCCCGGGTCGGGACGACGGGCCGCGCCCGCGTTCTCACAGCCGCCAAGTCGGACAATACGGCGACCATCTTCGCGGCCCGCTTCACCTACAACCAGTTGATGAAGCGGGGCGTCGAAATCTACGAATATCAGCGGACGAAGCTGCACACCAAGCTGCTGGTCTTTGACGATGAGGTCCATATCGGCTCGTCGAATTTCGACATTCGCAGCCTCTATCTGAACCTCGAGATGATGCTGCGAGTCGATGATGCGGAATTCACATCGCTGATGCGGCTCTATTTCGAGGGCGAGCTGGACGACAGCCTCAGGATCACGCGTGAGGCCTGGAGCAAGCGCTGCACCTTTCTTAACCGGCTGAGGTGGGGCCTGTCCTTCTTCCTGGTGACGGCGGTCGACTATACCGTCACCCGGCGGCTCAATTTCGGAGCCGAGTAAGCCGGGCTACTCCGCCGCTTCCTGGTCGCGATTCTCGCCTGCCCCTCCGGCAGTTTGCGTTCCCGCTGGCTCCCGCCAGGCCCAGAAGAGGGTCGCCGGCGGCACGTTGATCCATTCGAAACCGCGGTCGATCCGCTCGAAATGCGGAGCAATGAAGTCACGTACCTTGGGGCTGAACTGATACACCAGGAAGGCGCCGCCAGGACGAATCACATCGGCTGTCGCTTCACCAATGGCCGCTCCAACGCCGGGCGGAAGAGTCGAGAAGGGCAGGCCCGACAGGACGTAGTCGGCATGGCCGAACCCTTGCGCCTCGATAATCTTCCGCACGTCGGCCGCCGAGCCTGTGACAGCGATCAGCCTTTCGTCGCCGATGTCCTTCCTCAAATAGTCGATGAAGTCGGGGTTGGTGTCGATGGCGATCAGCTTGGCGTCCGGCGGGAGCCGATCCAGCACTGGCCGGGTGAAGGTGCCGACGCCCGGCCCATATTCGACGAACAGCTTGACCTCGTCCCAGCGAACCGGACCGAGCATCTTGTCGATCAACACCTTGCTCGACGGAATGACCGACCCAACCATCACCGGGTTCTTCAAGAAGCCGCGCAGGAACTGCCATTGCGGGCTATTCGCGCGGTGCGTGACCCGGCGCACCAGGCGGCGGGGTCCCTTGAGCGTGCGGGCGGACGAAACGGTCATTGATGCTCCGGCAGGATTCGAAGGTGCATTGCGTTGGCAAAACAGTGTCGCCTTGGCAAGTTCCGATGACCGGCTTTGCGCCACGACTGGCCGGCTTTAAGGCACGATAATGCGTTCGCATGCATCCCGTCCGGGGATCGCCGGCACGGCGATGTCGACCCCGCATTTCCTGCTGCTGTTCACGGCCATGCTGGTCGCGGCGGCGGGCAATACGGCACTCCAGTCGGTCATGCCGGCCATCGGCCGCGAGATCGGCATCGCCGACTTCTGGGTCGCGGTCGCTTACACGTGGTCGGCGGTGCTGTGGGTGGCGCTGGCTCCCTATTGGGCGAGGAAGAGCGACCGACATGGCCGCAAGCCGCTCATCCTCCTCGGCCTCGGCGGCTTCATCGTCTCCATGACGTTATGCGGCTTCGTACTTGCCGGGGGTCTGAAGGGATTGATCGGCGGCGCAGCGACCTTCGCCCTGTTCGCGGTGTTTCGCGCCATTTACGGCTCATTGGGCTGCGCGACTCCGAGCGCGACGCAAGCTTATCTCGCTTCGAGAACCAGGCGCTCGGCACGCGTCAACGCGCTGTCCGCTCTCGCTTCATCCTTTGGTCTCGGAACGATCATCGGCCCGGCGGTCGCTCCCCTGTTCGTATTGCCGTTCGTCGGGCTTCCCGGCCCATTGTTTGGTTTCGCGCTGTTCGGAATCGGCGTCTTCGCCGCGATCGCCATCTGGTTGCCGGACGACACCAAGGGCCGCCGCGCCGGCCGCGGAGCGGCCATGAGCTATCCGTCGATCGCATCGCCAGTGACGGGCGCGAGCGTCGTCGCCGCCACCGCGCCGCGCGCAGCCAGGCTCAAATGGCATGATGAGCGCATAAGGCCCTGGATTCTCGCCGGGGTCGCTGCCGGCCATGCCCAGGCGGCGATCCTGACCTGCATCGGCTTTTTCGTCATCGACCGCCTGATGATCGCACCGGCCGGCTCAGAGCAGCCGATTGCCATTGTCATGATCGCCGGCGCCGCGGCCGGCCTGGCCGCCCAGTGGGGCCTGATCCCGCGCCTGCGCCTGAAGCCCCGCGCCCTGATTCTCTGGGGTTCGGTGATCGCCGCGGCCGGTCTGGTCGGCACCATGCTCGCTACCAACCTCTATGGCCTGGTCCTCGGCTTTGCCCTTTCTTCCCTTGGCTTCGGTTTCACCCGTCCGGGATTCACTGCCGGCGCCAGCCTCGCAGTGCCGCTGAATGAACAGGGAGGCGTCGCCGGCGTCATCACCGCCGCAAACGGCATCGCCTTCGTCGCCGCGCCGGCCGTCGGCATGGCGCTATATGGGGCTGACCAGCGCCTCCCCTTCGCCGTCTCCGCGGCTCTACTGATCGTTTTGATCGGCTGGGGCCGCGCCCGGCTCGACTAGGGTTCGTCGGTCACCGGTTTCGGGGCGCGGGGTTGCAACATGCCCGGCAGGACGAAGCCGATGCCGCCGACCGGCCGCACCGCATCGCTCTTCAGCGTCTTCTCGATCTGCTCATAGTCGGCCAGCATCTCCTCGGTGACGGAGGCACGGGTCTCGCGCAGTGCCGCCTCGAAATCGGCCATGGTGACGATGTCCGCGTCGAGCCCGCGCCGCAACGCCGTCAGCCCGGCGCGACGCACCATGTCCTCGAGGTCGGCCCCAGTGAACCGCTCGGTCCGCTGTGCCAGCGATTCAAGGTCGACGTCCTTCGCTAAAGGCATGCCCTTGGTGTGGATCGCCAGGATTCGCCGCCGCCCGGCGGTGTCGGGTGTGCCGACATAGACCAGCTCATCGAAACGGCCCGGGCGAAGGAGCGCCGGGTCGATCAGGTTCGGGCGGTTGGTGGCGCCGATCAGGACGACGTTGTTGAGCTCCTCCAAGCCGTCCATTTCGGCAAGGATGGTGTTGACGACGCGCTCGGTGACCTGCGGCTCGCCGAGCCCGCCGCCACGCGCCGGCACCAGGCTGTCCAGCTCGTCGATGAAGATGACCGTCGGCGCCACTTGCCGGGCGCGTGCGAACAGCCGGGCGATCTGCTGCTCGCTCTCGCCATACCATTTCGACAGCAGGTCGGAAGACTTGGTGGCGATGAAATTGGCCTCGCTCTCGCGTGCCGTCGCCTTGGCCAGCAGCGTCTTGCCGGTGCCCGGTGGGCCGTAGAGCAGGAAACCCTTGGCGGGGCGAATGCCCAGGCGGCGGAATGCCTCGGGATGCTTGAGCGGCAGCTCGACGCCTTCGCGCAATTTATCGCGTGCCTCGTCGAGACCGCCGATGTCATCCCAGCCGATGTTGGGAACCTGGACCATGACCTCGCGCATCGCCGAGGGCTGGACCCGCTTCAGCGCATTGTCGAAATCCTTGGCCTCGACCGATAGGGCGTCGAGCACTTCGTTCGGAATCGTGTCCTCGGAGAAATTGATGCGGGGCATGATCCGCCGCACTGCCTCAAGCGCCGCCTCGCGCGTCAGTGCCGCCAGGTCGGCACCGACGAAGCCGTAGGTCCGGCGCGAAAGCTCGTCGAGATTGACGCTGTCCGCCAGCGGCATGCCGCGCGTATGGATCGCCAGGATCTCGCGGCGGCCGGTTTCGTCGGGGACGCCAACGACGATCTCGCGATCGAACCGGCCCGGCCTGCGCAGCGCTTCGTCCAGGGCTTCCGGACGGTTCGTGGCGGCGATGACAACCAGGTTCTGCCGTGGTTCCAGCCCGTCCATCAGCGTCAGCAGCTGGGCGACCACGCGCTTCTCCGCTTCGCCCGTAACCTGGCCGCGCTTGGGAGCGATCGAATCCAATTCGTCGATGAAGATGATCGACGGCGCCTGCTTGGCCGCCTGCTCGAACAGCTCGCGCAGCTTCTTTTCGGATTCGCCATAGGCCGAGCCCATGATTTCCGGCCCGGCGATGTGGAAGAACTGGGCGTCGCTTTCATTGGCGACGGCCCGCGCGAGACGCGTCTTGCCGGTTCCGGGTGGGCCGTGGAGCAGCACGCCCTTGGGCGGGTCGACGCCGAGCCGCTGGAACAATTCGGGATGCCGCAGGGGCAGCTCGACCATCTCACGCAGTGCGTCGACTGCGTCGCTGAGTCCGCCGAGGTCGTCATAGGTGACGTCGGCGCGGCGGCTTTCGGCGGCTTCCTCATATTCGGCGCGCAGCTCGATCTCGGTATTCTCGTCGATATGGACGATGCCCTTGGGCGCCGCCGCGATCACTGCGA
>DATFEO010000152.1:0-4786 GCA_035250985.1 Sphingomicrobium sp.
GTGAAGCCAAAGTCATGGCTTTCACGCGCGGCCAGGATCACCGCCGACGCAGCTGGCCCGGCCAGCTCGATCGCCGCGATCGGCAATCCGAGAATGGCGCGAAGGTGAAGCTCGAATTCGTTCGGCGACTGGCCGATCAATGTGACCATGCCGGTGTCGTGAGGCCGTGGCGAAAGCTCGGAGAAGATGGCGCGACCGCCCGCCACGAAGAATTCCACACCGAAAATGCCGTGTCCGCCGAGTGCGCTGACGACCTTGGCCGACTGATCCTGTGCAGAGACGAGCACCGCCTCGTCCATCGGTACCGGCTGCCAGCTTTCGCGATAGTCGCCGGATTCCTGGCGATGGCCGATCGGCGGGCAAAACAGGACGCCGTCCTTCGTCGAAACGGTCAGCAAGGTGATTTCATAGTCGAAGGCGATATATTCCTCGACGATCACGCGGGGCCGATCGCCGCGCATATTGGCCACGGCATAGTCGAAGGCGGTGCCGAGCTCTTCCTCGGTCCGAGCGACGCTCTGTCCCTTGCCGCTGGAAGACATCACCGGTTTCACGACGGCAGGAAGCCCGACCGTCGCAGCGGCCGAGATCGCTTCGTCGCGCGCCTCGGCGAACATGTAGCGTGACGTGGTGAGACCCAGTTCCTTCGCCGCGAAATCCCGGATTCCGTCGCGGTTCATCGTCAGCTGGACCGCCTTGGCCGACGGGACGATATGCCAGCCTTCCTGTTCAAGCTGGGCCAGGGTCGCGGTGTCGATCGCCTCGATTTCTGGCACGATATAGTCGGGCCGATGCTTCTCCACCGCCGCTCGAAGCGCCGTTCCATCGAGCATCGGGAAGACTTCGCGCTCGTCCGCCAGCTGCATTGCCGGTGCATGGTCGTACCGGTCGCAGGCAATGACTCGGCAGCCGAGCCGCTTGGCGGCAATGGTGAATTCGCGGCCCAGTTCGCCTGAGCCGAGCAGCATGATCGTCGCGAGATACATGCCGCTGCACTAGCGGGCTTGCGCGACAAAAGGGAGGCGGCAATGTTCCGCTCCAGTTTCCAGTGTTTCCGAAAGGCCGTCCAATGCGCCGACTTGCCGCGTTTGCAATGCTTCCCTTGATCGTCGCCGCCCAGGCGCCAACTCCCCCTGCCAAGCCGAAAACCCCAAGCGAGATCACGACGTCCGCGCCCAAGTCCGATTGGCACGAGATTGCCGCCGAGGACCTGCTGGTCTTCGAACTGCGGGGTGGGAAGAAGGTGGTGATGCAGCTGGCGCCGGACTTCGCGCCGGTCCATGCCGCGAATATCCGCGCACTGGCCAGGGGAGGCTGGTGGAACGGCGCCGCCATCTATCGCGTGCAGGACAATTATGTCGTCCAGTGGGGCAATAACGAAAGCGAAAAGGCGTTTCCTCAGGGGGTCGTCGCCAAGCCACCGGCCGAATATGCACGTCCGCTCGCAGGGCTCTCCGTGAGTGCGCTGGGATCTCCCGATTCCTACGCATCAAGCGCCGGCTTCGTGAATGGATGGCCCGTTGCGATCCACGCCAAGGAGCAGCTAGCAAACTTGGCCCATTGCTATGGGATGGTCGGCGCAGGCCGGGGTTTGTCGCCCGATACAGGCACCGGCGGCGAATTATACGCGGTGATCGGCCATGCGCCGCGTCACCTCGACCGCAATATCGCGCTGGTAGGGCGGATCGTTGAGGGCCTGGACCAGCTGAGTTCGCTTCCTCGCGGCACCGAGGCACTCGGCTTCTACAAGGAACGGTCGTCCGACGTTCCGATCGTCAATGCGCGTCTGGCCTCCGACATACCTGCCGGAGAGCGGCCGCGCTTCGAATATCTGGGCGGAGCGTCCTTCGACGCCTATCTGCACGCCAGAAAAAACCGGCAGGACGAATTCTTCATCCGTCCCGCCGGTGGTGCCGATCTGTGCAATATCAACGTACCGGTGCGCCCGGTTGCAACTCCCTAGGCGGCCCAGGCCGTGTCGAGCACCCGGTTGCGGTGCTGGATGACCACCGGCCGGTTGTGATGCGTCATGCTTGCTTCGGCCAGCGGAAGCGCGGTCGAGCAAAAGGCGCATTCGGCAGACATGCGACCGATCAGCCATTGGGTCCGGCCGCAACCCGGGCAGTGATTCACTTCATGCTCGCGATAAACGACATGATATCCGCGGATTGCGGGATCATGAGACATTCCCATCTCGCTCAGCGTGGAAACTGAAGCCATAAGACGTTCCTTTCGGCGGCTTTGAACGAGCGAAAAGGCCGCGGGTTTCATGGATTTGAGAGCTAGAGTGCGCGAAGTCCCTCAGCGGGACGGGCATTGAGGGCGGGAATTGCCGCGGCAAAGGCGGCAAGAACCGCCAGCAGGATGGACCCGGCAGGTATCAGCGCCATACTGGCCCAGGCGGGGCTGAAAGGCATCTCGAAAACGTAGAGCACGACCAGCTTGGAGCCCAGGACGCCGGCTGCGAACGCCGCGACCGCGACGGCCGCGGAAAGGGCGGCGAATTCAATCAGCTGGCTGCGCGCCACCTCGCCGCGGGTCGCCCCGACGAGCCTGAGCAGGACGATTTCGCGGGCGCGCTGACGGCGGGTGGCGACGACCGATCCTGCAAGCACGATCATGCCCATCAGGATCGCAAATGCAGTGGCGATCCTGACGGCGCCATCGATCGACTGGAGCAAGGCCTTCACCTCTGCAACGACATCGGCAACGCGGATGGCGCTGACCATCGGCAATTCCCCGGTCAGGCGCCGCTCAAGCGATGCCGTTGAACCGCCGCCGACCGGGGCGACCGTTGCCATCATCGTGAAGGGCGCGGCTTCCACGGCGCCGGGCGCGAAGATGATCGCGAAATTGAATCCGAAGCTGCGCCAGTCGATTTCCCGGAAAGACGCGATGCGCGCCTCGATCGGACGTCCAAGGATGGAAATCGTGAGCTTGTCCCCGACCTTGAGGTTGAGTGCCGTCGCGGCATCTACGTCGATGCTGACCAGGGGCGGGCCACGATAATTCCTTGGCCACCACTGCCCGGCAACGATCCGGTTGCCAGGCGGAAGTTCGCTGGCGAACGTCAGGCCGCGATCGCCGCGCAGGATCCATGCGCCTTCGGGAATCTGCTTCATGTCGGCAACGCGCACGCCGTTGACGGCGGTCACCGGACCGCGAAGCGACGGCACCAGCCGCAGCTCGGCACCGGGTACCTCGCGCCCCGCCATGTCGCGGAAGCGCTGTTCCTGTGCCCGCGGAATGTCGACGAGGAAAAGGGCCGGCGCGCGCCTCGGTATGGACGTGTCAATCTCGGCAAGCACGCTGGATGCCGTACCCGCCAAGGTAACAAGAAGGGTCAGGCCGAGGCCGAGCGAGACGGCCAACCGGCCGGTCGCCGCTCCTGGACGATCGAGCGCTGCAATTCCGAGCCTGGTTACCGGGCCGCCCCAATGCCTTGCCCGGCGGGCGATTCTTCGAACGCCAATGCCGATCAGTGCGAACAAGCCGCACAGCAGCGCGATTGCCCCTATCCCCATGGCCGCGAATTCGGGATCGCTCGCGCTTCCGATCGCAATGGCCGCCGCCACCATCAATGCGGCGACGGGAAGGAGGTAAGTGCGCCAGCGCAAGGGCTCCCCATTGCCAACCTCCCCGCGCAGCAACCGGGCTGGCTTGGTTTCGCCGGCGTTGGCCACCATCCGCCAGCTGGCGGCGAAGCTGATCAATAGGCCGAACAGGGCAGCTTCGCCGAGCGCTAGCCATTGCGGACCCGTGTCCGGTGAAACGGGCAACATCCCGGCGGTAAGCTTTCCGACCAGCGCAGGTGCCGCGGCACCGACGGCCAGCCCCGCAAGGATGGCGGTCAGTGAGATCAGCCCGATTTGCGCCAACAGCATGGTGTCGACGGTTCGCCTCGTGGCCCCGACCAATTTCAGGATGGCGATGCTTGCCCGCCTCGACGAAGCGAAGGCCGCCGCCGCGCTCGACATGCCGAGACCGCCGATCGCCAGCGCCGAAAGCGCCACGAGCAGCAGCATCTGTCCCAGTCGATCAATGAAGCGGCGGGTCCCGGCCCCCGCTTCCTCACGAGTGGTCGCCCGCCAGCCGCCCTCGGGGAAACGGCGCTGGAATTCTTTCCCCACGGACTCTCTATCGACGCCAGCAGAAGTAACGATGCGATAGCTGGTGCTGCTGATGCTGCCAGGCTGGATCAGCCCGCTCATTGCCAGTCCCGCCTCGTCCATCACGGAAGGCGGCGCAAGGGCGAAGCCAGACGCGCCGGGCGCCTTGTCGATGACCGCGGAAACACGATAATTGCCGAGGCCGACGCCGACTCGATCGCCAGGCTTGAGTTCGAGCCGTTCGGCAATCTCTCGGCCGATCGCGATTTCCGCGCCCTGCGGTCGCTTCCCGCCAGGCTGTAGCTCGAGCCTACCGGCCAGGGGCCAGGCGGAATCGACACCGGACAGTTCGGAAAGAATGCTGCGTCCGCCTGATGCCACAAGCATCGCGCGGGTCGTGGTGCTCTTCGACGACGCTCCCAGCTCGTCGATCGCAGCCTTTTCCTCGGCGCTCGCCTGTCGCTGTGACACGGTAAGCATCATGTCGCCGCCCAGCAGCTGGCGGCCGTTGTCGGCGATCGCACGATCGACCGAAGAGGCAAGGCTGGTGACCGACGCCAGGCCCGCGATCGCCACGGCGAGGCAAAGCCAGAGCAGGCCGAGGCCGGACAGTCCGCCCCTCAAGTCGCGCAAGGCGAGCCTGAACGGCAGTGTCACTGGGTCAACCGCCCATCCGA
>DATFEO010000163.1:0-7219 GCA_035250985.1 Sphingomicrobium sp.
AAGCCGGCAACCATGATCAGCTGCTTGAACATCTGCGGCGCCTGCGGGAGCGCGTAGAACTTGCCCGGATGGACTCGGCTCGGAACCAGATAGTCGCGCGCCCCTTCCGGCGAGCTGGCGGTCAGGATGGGCGTCTGGAACTCGGTGAAGCCCTGCTCGATCATGCGCCGCCGGATCGAGGCGATCACCGCCGAGCGCAGCATGATGTTGGCGTGGACCTGTTCGCGCCTGAGGTCGAGGTAGCGGTACTTGAGCCGGATTTCCTCGGGATAGTCCGCCTCGCCGGCGACCGGCATCGGCAGCTCGGCCGCGATGGACTGCACCGTCACCTCACGCGCAACGACCTCAATCTCGCCGGTTGCAAGCTTCGGGTTCACCATCGCCGGCCCGCGGGCGACCACTTCACCCGTCACAGTCACCACCGACTCCAGCTTGAGGCTGTCCAGCAGCTTCATCGCCTCGGAGCCCGCGACACCGACGATCTGGGTCAGCCCGTAATGATCGCGCAGGTCGACGAACAGGACACCGCCATGGTCGCGCTTGCGATGGATCCAGCCCGACAGGCGGGCCGTCGACCCGACGTCGGAAGCGCGGAGCGCGGCACAGTGGTGGGTGCGGTAGGCGTGCATAATCGTCTTGAATCTGCTTAAGTTGGCAGGAAGGACGCCGGGCGCTTCGCTATAGCGCGGGCCTTTGTCAAGGCACGCTGGCGTCAGTCAGCCGATCAAGCTGTCCGCGACGACATCGAGAACCATATGTGAAGTGTAAGGAGCCCAGAGCGACCGAGCCTTACGCGCAAGCCAGCACCAGAAAACGCCAGTCCCGGCAATCAGGAGCTGCAGGGACATGGGATATTGGGTGTGCGTATAGGCCCACATCGCCGACGAAAGGACGGCGGCCGGCCAGAAGCCAAGAGCCGCGGTCAGCGCCACCACGAAAAAACCTCGATAGAGGAATTCCTCGTAAAAATTGGAAAAGACATTGCCGGCAATCTTCCACCCGACCGGATCCATCCATCGAAGGCTGCCTGACGGAAAAATCAAATAGACAAACAGCAGGGTCGCGGCGAGCGCGACCAGCCCGCCAAGCACGCCGAGCCCGAACTGCCGGCGCGAGAAGCTGTCGAGAAGAGGCGGAGGGAGAAGGCGATTGGCAACCAGCACGAACCACACGATCGCCGCGCATAGTGCGGTAAGCGTCGAGTAAAGTAGCAGATGGGGAAGAAACATCCCCTTGAAACCCGCAAACTCTGGATAATCAAGCCAAGCGAGGGCTGCATCACGCAGGTACGGCGACGGCCAGAAATGAACCCCATAGACCGCTACCGCGCAGGCGAGCAGGAGCGCACGTGATGGCCAGCTAAGTTCAGCCGAAGATGATTCAGGCATATTTCCCCCCTATTTACCCGAATCCCGGCGCGGCTCATCCTATCCCTCCCCTTTTGTCAACTCGCGGCCCTCGCTATGGCGTGAAGGAACATGAAGATTCACCCATTGATCACCGACAGTGCCGCGCTTGCCGCGCTTGTCGAGCGAATGACCGCCGCGCCCTTCATCGCCGTCGACACGGAGTTCATGCGCGAGAACAGCTACTGGCCCGACCTCTGCCTCATCCAGATCGCCTCGCCCGACGAAGCCGCGGCCGTCGATCCCAAGGCCGACGGCATTGATTTGAAGCCCTTGCTCGATCTCATGGTCGGTAATGACGAGGTCCTGAAAGTCTTCCATGCCGGCGGCCAGGACCTCGAGATCGTCCACAATCTGACCGGCAAAACGCCTTCGCCTCTGTTCGACACGCAAATCGCCGCCATGGCGCTCGGCTATGGCGAGCAGGTCGGCTATTCGAACCTCATCGAGTCCATGCTCGGCCACGTGCTCGACAAGGGCGCCCGCTTCACCGACTGGAGCCGCCGCCCGCTCGACAAGCGCCAGATCGACTATGCGATCGCCGACGTCACGCATCTGGCGACCATCTTCCCGCGCATGGTCGACAAATTGAGGAGGAACGGCCGCGGCGCCTGGCTCGACGAGGAGATGGAGCGGCTCGCCGACCCGTCGAGTTTCGCCTTCGCCCCGGAAGACGCCTGGAAGCGCCTGAAGCTGCCGGGGCGCAACCCGCAGCTGCTCGGCCGCCTGAAGGCCCTCGCTGCCTGGCGAGAGAACGAGGCGCGCAACAAGAATTTGCCGCGCGGGCGCATCATCAAGGACGACACGCTGCAAGAGCTGGCGAGCCATCCGCCAAGGACGCAGGAGGATCTGGGCCGCGTGCGCGGGCTGTCGGCCGGCTGGCGAAACAACGACATCGGCGCCCGGTTGATGGCGGCCCTGGCCTCGGCGAAGCCGCTCTCGCCGGACGAAATGCCGGCGCGCGAGCCGCGGCAGCCGGGCCTCACCAGGGATGCCATCCTGGTCAGCGACTTGCTCAAGCTGCTGCTCAAGATCCGTTCGAAGGAAAGCGGCGTCGCGCCCAAGCTCATCGCCCGCTCCGACGAACTGGAGGCGCTGGCCGCCGGCGTTCGCGATGGCTTGAACATTTTGCGGGGCTGGCGGTTCGACGAGTTTGGCCAGGATGCCCTCGACCTGGTCGAAGGCAGGCTTGCCTTCGCGATCGAGGGCGGCAAGCTGAAGATGACCAAGACCGCGCGGGAGACTGTCGATGCGTAACTCTGCCCTGCTGGCCACGCTGTCCCTGGCGGCCTGTGCGGCACAGCCGGCCGAGGTCCCCGTTCGCGGAGCCGGCGGCTATGTCTGCCGCGGCGAAGATCTGGGCCGGTTCGTCGGGCAACCGGCCACCCAGGCGCTCGGCGCTGAGATGCGGCGCGTCTCCGGAGCGCGGGTCCTGCAATGGGTAGGCCACGGCATGATGGTGACGATGGATTTCAGCCCCGAACGGTTGCGGGTGTTCCTGACTGCCGACAATCGCGTCGAACGCGCCAACTGCGGCTAGGCTAGTCCGCTCCGTCGATTAGCCCGGCGTCGATCAAAGCCCTGCGCACGGTCGGCAGCGTCAGCCGAGCTCGCTCGGCGATCGCGAAGCGGTCGATCGCCTCCACCACCTTCTCCGCAGTCAGATAGTCGCGATGCACCCGGCCCGTGATGAACCGGAGAGCGTCGCCGGGAATGTGCAGCCCCCGGTCCGCGAACAGCAGTTCAATGAGCGCCGCGAACAGCCGGTCGTCCGGCTGGTGGATGCGCGCCACCGGCGTCACCGCCAGCCGGGTCTTGAGGTCGGGCAGCTTGATCGCCCATTCGTCGCTGTCGTCGACCACCATGACCAGTGGCCTGCCGGTCTCCTGGGCCTGGTTCCAGGCGTGGAACAGCGCCTCCTCCTCATGCCGCTCGGCATCGTCGAACAGGCGCCCCCCCACGCGCGCGACGAATCCGCGCGCCAGCAACGAACGGCCGGATCGTCGCGGGCCCGTCAGCACGGTCGCCTTGACCGGCCACATGCTCCAGTGGCGAAAATGCTCGAAGGCGTCGCGATTGGCATCTGACAGGATGAAGCGCCGCTCGTCGCCCGCCTGCGGCCAGTCCAGCGGCAATGCAATCTGGTCGGCCCCGGACTTCATTGGCTTGAGGATGGCGGGACGGGCAGCGGCAAGGCAGGGACGACGCGCAGCGTAACGCCCACATCGCTGACGCTCCAGCCACGCGCCCGCATCGCTGCTGCCAGTCCGGCATTGTCACCGCGGAAATTGACGATCAGCAGCGACCAGCCGGCCTCGTTGCCGCGCACGCCAATGGCCTCAACTCCCGGAATCGTTCGCAACGTGGCGGCCGCGTTGGCGAGACCGGCCTCGTTGCGCGTGAGGATCTGGATCTGGATGCTGCGGACAGGCACTATGATCGGCTGCACGTCGGCAAGCTCATCTTCCACCGGCGGCGGAGGCTCGACGATGATCAAACTCGGATCGCGGACCAGTTCGCCGGCTGCAAGCGCGCGGGCGAACAAAGCATCCATACGGGCGACGCCTTCCGCCATCATGCGCGGGATGTCGGCGCTGTCTCTGGCGCGAAGGTCGAAACCGCCGAGCATTTCACCGTCCGGGCCATGGCGGCCTATGAAGCGGGCATAAGCAGGCCCGCCGGGGTAGAGCCGCTGCAGCGAGACCTCGGCGACCAAAATGTCGGCGGCACCGTAAAGGTCGATGATGTTCCGCCACCAGCCGCGGCCGGGGCGCTTGGTCTGGGCCGCGTTCACCAGCAGCGGGTCGACTCCCATGCCGCTCACGCGGACATAGTCGATCGGGCTTTGCGAGGTACGGAACTGGGCCCAGGCGCGCTGCCAGGGGTTGCGAGTTTCGACGCTGATCGCGGTCCCGCCCGTCACCAGAACCGGGACCAGGAGCATCGGCGCTGAGCGGCGGACCTCGCCGGCAAAGCCCAGCAGCTCGCCGGCGCGGGCGCGATCGAACAGGATTCCGAGGTCGGCAATGTAGCGGTTCGGGCCGATGTTCTCCCGCTCGATGATGATCGAGCTCACCAGACCATCGAGCGTCGAATCGCTCAGGTTCGGCGCCTGCGATTCGGGCCTCTTGTGCTGCTTGGCCCAAAACTTCTTGAACCCTTCGCGCTGGGCGACCCGCCAACCGGCAAAGCGCGCCGAGGCGGCGTCCTTCCCGCCGACATCGACATGGATGCCGGTGATTTCCAGCGTGCCGGAGCTGTCGATCGGCAGGATTCCGCGCTCACCCGGTTCCATTTGTGCGATGACCGTCCCGCCAAGAGCGAGAAGAGCGATGAGGCAGGAGGTGGCGGTGAGCAGGCGCCGGCGAAGATGCATGAGGGGCTTTTGGCGACAACGGCGTGGAAATCCAAGCGCGATGTCGCTAGCGGCCTGATCCCATGATGCCCGATGCGCCGCAAAAGCCACTGACTTATGCCGATGCCGGCGTCTCCATCGCCGCCGGCAACGCGCTGGTGAAAGCGATCGCCCCGCTCGCGAAGGCCACCGCCCGGCCAGGCGCCGACGCCGAACTCGGCGGCTTCGGCGGCTTTTTCGACCTGAGGGCCGCGGGTTACGAAGATCCCTTGCTGGTCGCCGCCAATGACGGGGTCGGCACCAAGCTCAAGCTGGCGATCGACATCGGTCGGCACGATGGCGTTGGCATCGACCTGGTTGCCATGTGCGCCAACGACCTCATCGTCCAGGGCGCCGAGCCGTTGTTCTTCCTCGACTATTTCGCGACCGGCAAGCTCGACAGCGCCGTTGCGGAGATAGTCATCGCTTCGATCGCCGAAGGCTGCCGGCAGGCCGGCTGCGCCCTGATTGGCGGCGAGACGGCGGAAATGCCCGGCATGTACGCCGCGGGCGATTATGACCTCGCCGGCTTCTGTGTCGGAGCGGTCGAGCGCACCCAGGCGCTGACCGGGGAGGCTATCCAGGCGGGCGATGCCATTCTCGGCCTCGCCAGCTCGGGCGTTCATTCCAACGGTTTCAGCCTGGTGCGCCGCCTGATCGCGGACAATGGATGGAAGCTCGAGCGCCCGGCCCTGTTCGACCATGACCGGCTACTTGGGCAGGCGCTGCTCGAACCGACGCGCATCTACGTCAAGAGCCTGCTGCCCCTGGTCCGCGCCGGTCAGGTGAAGGGGCTGGCCCACATCACCGGCGGCGGGCTGCTTGAGAATATCCCGCGGGTGCTGCCGGACGATTGCCACGCAACGGTCGATGCCGCTGCCTGGCCCCTGCCGGGTGTATTCGCCTTCCTCCAGGCGGGCGGCGCGATCGAGCCCGGCGAACTGGCCCGGACCTTCAACTGCGGCGTCGGCATGGTCGCGATCGTCGCTCCCGACAATGCGAATCAGGTCTCGGAAGCCTTGGAGGCAGCCGGAGAGACTGTGCATCGCATCGGCCAGATCGAAGCGGGCCGGCGCGGCTGTACGGTTCGCGGACCGGCCGGCAGCTGGAGCGCCCGCGACGGCTGGTCGGCCACACATCATGGCTGAACGCAGCCGGGTGGCGGTGCTGATTTCGGGCCGAGGCTCGAACATGGCCGCCTTGGTCTATGCCGCCCGGGCTGAGGATTGCTGCTTCGAAATTGCGCTCGTGACAGGCGACAAGCCAGAAGCCCATGGCCTCGAAATCGCCCGTGCGGAGGGAATCCCCGTCGAACCGCTCGATGCCAAGTCGCTCGGGCCAAGCTACTGGGACAAGCTGCAGCAGGTCCTGGAATCAGCCGACATCGACCTGGTGGCGCTTGCCGGTTTCATGCGAATCGTCCCCGACGACTTTATCTCCCGGTGGGAAGGCCGGATCCTCAATATCCACCCCTCGCTGCTGCCGCGGCACAAGGGCCTGAAGAGCCATCGAGCCTGCCTAGACGCCGGCGAGACGGTCAGCGGGGCCACCGTCCATCTGGTGACGCCCGATCTCGATTCGGGCGAGATCCTCGGACAGGTCGAGGTAGCGGTGCTGGCGGACGACACGCCAGAGACACTGGCCGAGCGGGTGCTGATCGCCGAGCACCAGCTCTACCCGCGAGTGCTGGCCAGTTACGCCTCTCGCCCCTTCGATGCCGGCTGGATCGAATCCCGGGTCGACGAAATTGCCAGGCAATTCCCCGAGGTAGGCCGCAAGACCAGTCACGGTTCACCGGGATGGTCGGTCGGCGGCGATAAGGGGAAGTTGTTCGCGATCATTGCCGACCGCCACCACGGTGAGGAAGCCATCGGGCTGCTGGTCAAGGCGAGTGGTGCCGACGAAATGACGGGCCTCATCGAGGCCCAGCCCGAGATTTATTACTGGCCCAAATATTATGGCGCGAGCGGCTGGCTCGGGCTGAAGCTTAACCGCCGCGATGTCGATTGGGACCAGGTCCGGGAGTGGCTGGAGCGGAGCTGGCGGGCCTGTGCTCCGCCCCGGCTGGCCAAGCTGATGCGCGCCGCCGATGAGTTTTAGGGAGAGAGAGGACCAATGATCGTCCTGCTGATGTTGGCCGAAGCGGCCGCCTTGCCGATGCCCGCCTTCCTGTCCGGCTGCTGGGAACAAAAGCGCGAGGGCGGCGGCTGGACCGAGGAGTGCTGGACCGATACGCGCGGCGGGCTGATGATCGGGTCGGGGCGCGAAGGAATCAGCGACAAGGTCGGCCATTGGGAATGGATGCGGATCGAGCGCGGCGCCGACGGCACGCTGACCTTCTACGGCTCGCCGAAAGGCGCTCCTGCCGTCGGTTTCCAGGCGGTCGAATCGGATGCGACCTCCATCACTTTCGTCAACG
>DATFEO010000005.1:0-6965 GCA_035250985.1 Sphingomicrobium sp.
GCCGGCACCGCCGGTGATCGTTCCGACTCCGCCTCCGCCGCGGCCTGTCCCGCCACCGCCTGCCAATGCCGTTGCCGCGGGCGTCTTCCTGGCATCCCCGGTCAGCCTGACCGAGGACCAGGCGCGTCGCGCCCTGGCGGCGTTCACCCTCAGCTGCCCAGTCCTGATGCGCCGCCAGGATCGGTCGGGATTGACACAACCCCAGGACTGGCGGGCGCTCTGCGCGGAAGCGACGCTCGCTAACTTGCGAAGCCCCGCGGATTTCTTCCGCGACCGCTTCGAGTGGGTCCGGGTTGGCGAGGGGAAGGCCTTCGCCACCGGCTATTACGAGCCCGAGATCGCCGGCGTTCGCATGAGGCAGCCGGGCTTCGACGTACCCATCTACCGCACGCCACCTGACCTGACGCGTTGCACCAAGGCCGACGGAACGACCGGGCGCGGCCGGATCGACGAGACGGGCACCTGCGTACTTTATTTCACGCGCGGCGAGATCGAGGACGGGGTGCTCGCAGACAAGGGCCTTGAAATCGCCTGGGCTGCCGACCCGATCGATCTTTTCTTCCTGCATATCCAGGGATCCGGCCGGCTTAAGGCACCAGACGGCAGCATCATCCGGATCGGCTACGATAACCAGAACGGCCGGGAATATGTCGCGGTCGGCCGCCAACTGCGCGAGCGCGGCATATTGCCGCCCGGCGGCGCCAACATGGCCGCCATCACCGCCTGGATGCGTGCGCAGCCGGACGGCGGCCGGGCCCTGATGCGCGAGAACCTGAGCTATATTTTCTTCAAGGAGCTCACCGGCCCGGGTCCGCTCGGCGCGCTGAACGTACCGGTAACCGCGCGGGTGACCGTCGCAGCCGATCCGCTGTTCGTGCCGCTTGGCGCTCCCATCTTCCTGGACCTCGACCGCAGCGAGGCAGACGGGCTTTGGGTCGCGCAGGACACGGGCGGCGCGATCAAGGGCGCCAACCGCTTCGACACCTTCTGGGGGGCAGGCGATTATGCCGAACACATGGCCGGGGGCATGTCTGCGAACGGGACGGCCCTGATCCTGCTGCCCAAGGGCAGCCTCGCGCGCATCCGAGCGGCCAGTGCGCGGCCTGTCCCCTGACGAACAGGCCCTCTGGGCGAAGGTCACCGAAACCATCCGGCCGCTGTCACGCGATCCGCTGCCGAAAGCCCCGAACATCGCATCGCCAATGCGGCCGGCACCACCGCCCATCGCCCACAAGGTTAAGGGCCCGGCACCGAACGCGCCGAGAATGCCGGCGCGGGCGCGTCCAGCCATCGGCAACACGCTCGACTCAAGCTGGGACCGAAAGCTTCGCTCCGGCAATGTCCAGCCAGACCGTGTCGTCGACCTCCACGGCCACAATCTCGACCGCGCCTGGCAGGCGATTGACCGGGCGCTCGAGCAGGCGATCGTTGACCAGGAGCGGGTCATCCTGCTGGTCACTGGCCACGCCCGGGCAGGCGAGCCGCCCGTCCCGCGCGGCCGTATCCGCGCAGCCGTCCACGACTGGCTCGCGGCGTCCCGCCACCGAGAGAAAATCGCCGCGGTGAGAGGAGCGCATCGCAGGCACGGCGGAGGCGGCAGCCTCTACCTCATACTGCGGCGTTAACCTTCCCGCCGCACGCAATTTTAACGCTGGCCGTTTAATCGCGGGCGATAGCTGCAATACCGCTTTGCTCGAAGGCGATCGCACCGATCATGAAAGACGGAAGGGCGCAGAAGGTCAGCAACGCGATCCTTTCGGGGATGGCGGGTTTCGCCTCGTTCATTTTCTCGCTCGCCGCCTTTCTCTACATCACCGAGTTCGACGAGCAGGTCCTCGCTTCAATTGTCGCCGGCGCCTTCTGCCTGCTGATCAGCTACATTGCATCGGAGCGCCCGAACACCGAGAGCGCGCGGGCGCTGTCGGCGCTCGCAGATCGCCTGCTTGCCGTCGAGGGAGGCGATTTCGCGACGCCGGTACCAGCGATCCTCAAGCGCACCATGCCGAAGCTGGCGGCGGCGGTGGACAGCTTGTTCGACGAGGTGCGCTCGTCGATCGAGAACGCCCATGCGCTAGGCATGTACGACCCGGTCACCTCGCTCCCGAACAGGCTGCACTTTCGCTCGGAGGCGGACAAGCTCTTGAGCCAGATTGGCAAGAACGGCCGGTCGGCGATGCTGTTCGTCGACCTCGATCGTTTCAAGTCGGTCAACGACTGCCTTGGCCATGCCCGGGGCGACCAGCTGCTGGTGATGGTCGCCAACCGGCTGCGCGTCGTCGTCACTGCCGAGCTTGGCGACACGGGCACACCAAGGCCGCTTCTGGCGCGGCTTGCAGGCGACGAATTCACCTTGTTCTTCCCTCGTGTAGAGTCGGTCGAGGAGCTCGAGATGCTGGCGCGCCGGATCGCGCTTGCCATATCCGAGCCCTTCGAACTGCAGGGCCACAGCATCGACATCGGCGCCTCCATCGGCGTCGCCATTTCGCCCGACCACGGCCAGACCATCGAGGCGTTGATGCGCGCCGCGGACCTTGCCATGTATCGCGCCAAGCAGCGTGGTGGCGGCCAGCACTATCTGTTCTCCGAGAGCCTGGCGAGGGAGCACCAGACGCGAATCGAGGTCGAGACCGCGCTGACCGACGCGGTGCCGCGCGGGCAGCTAAGACTGGCCCTGCAGCCGCAGGTTTGCCTTGCGACCGGAGAGGTCACCGGCGCCGAGGCGCTGGTTCGCTGGCATCACCCGCGCGACGGCATCCGCAACCCGTCGAGCTTCATCCCGATTGCCGAGCAGACCGGAATCATCGCCGAGATCGGCGACTGGGTCATTGCCGAAGTGGCGGCAACGCTTGCCGGCTGGCAGCGGGACGGCATCAAGCGGCGCCTGGCCTTCAACGTCAGCCCCCGGCAGCTCGACCGGGTCGATTTCTTTACCCGCCTGCGCGCCGCCTTCGCCGAGCAGAACGTGCCGCTCTCGATGGTCGAGCTGGAGTTCACCGAAACGGCCGCCATGCATTGCTCGGAGGCCGATCTTGCCGAGATCGCCGCGCTGCGCGCCGAAGGCGCCTTCATCGCCATCGACGATTTCGGCACCGGCTATTCCAACATCGCCCGGCTGCGGGCCATGCCGCTCGACCGGGTCAAGCTCGATCCGTCGCTAATTGCGGACATCGAGAACGATGAGAAGGCCCGGGTTGTTGTCCAGGCTGTGATCGAGCTGATCAAGGGCGTCGGCTGTGACGTCGTCGCGGAGGCTGTCGAAAATGCCGCCCAGGCCGATATCCTGCGGGCGATGGGCTGCAATACGATCCAGGGCTTCCTCTTCGCCGGTCCGATGTACCAGGCGGAATATGACGCCTGGACCGCGGGCGGCGACCGCGGCTCGCGTAGCGTCGCCTAAGCGAACGCTTTGTCCAGCACTCGCCGGTAGATCCGGCTCAAGGCTTCAATGTCAGCGACCGCGGCGCTTTCGCCGACCTTGTGCATGGTCGCGTTGGGGAGGCCGAAGTCGACCACGGGGCACAGCTGGATGAGGAAGCGTCCGTCCGACGTTCCGCCACTGGTCGACAGTTCCGGCTCAATCCCGGTTTCCTCGCGGATCGCCGAGACGACCAGATCGTAGATTCGACCGGGCGGGGTCAGGAAGGCCTCGCCCGAGATTCGCGCGCGGACAGTCGAGCCGGGAGCTGCCGCGTCGGCCGTTTCTTCGACCAGGCGGACTAGGTCAACGCCCTTGTGCAGGTTATTGAAGCGGATGTTGAGCTGCGCCGTCGCCGAAGCCGGAATGACGTTGCTGGCGCTGGTCGGCGTTGAGATGGCAGTGAATTCCAGGTTCGACGGCGGGAAGGAGTCGGTGCCGTTGTCGAGGTGCAGGCCGGCGAGTGCTTCGACGACCTTGGCAAGCTTTGGCACCGGATTGTCAGCACGGTGCGGGTAGGCGACATGGCCCTGGGTGCCGGGCACGTCGACCCACATATTGACCGAGCCGCGCCGCCCGATCTTGACGGTATCGCCCAGCAGCTCAACCGAAGTCGGCTCCCCGATCAGGATCATGTCGGGTCGGATGCCCCGCTCATTGAGCCAGTCGATGATCCGTGGCGTGCCGAAGGTCGCATAGCCTTCCTCATCGCCGGTGATGAGCAAGGATAGAGTTCCGCTGGCCTGCTGCTCCGGTATCGCGGCGACGAAAGCGGCAATCGCGCTCTTCATATCATTGGCCCCGCGCCCGACCAGGCGCCCGTCTTCGATCACCGCTCCGAAAGGATCCTGGCTCCAGCCTTCGCCGGCAGGGACGACATCGAGGTGGCCGGCAAAAGCGAAGTGCGGCGAACCTCTCCCGCGAATTGCCACCATGTTCTCGGTCGGCCCGTCAGGTTCCTCGCCCATTATCCAGCGATGGACTTCGAAACCGAGCTTTCGAAGCGCATCGTGGAGGATGTCGAAGACCTCGCCGCTGGCCGGCGTGACGCTTGGGCAGTTGATAAGGCGCTGCGCAAGCGCAATGGGGTCGACTGACATGACTGTCGCCTAGCAAAGGACTTGCGAATGCCCAAGGTCGACCTGGAATCGATTACGCCCTCAAACGCGACCGGCTATCCCGACCCCTTCCACAAGGAGGTCCAAGGCCGCTGGTGGAAGCGGATCGCGCCCGCGGCCGGCCTGACCGAGATGGGCGCGAGCCACGTCACGCTGGACCCCGGCGCATGGTCGAGCCAGCGCCATTGGCATGACAGCGAGGATGAGATGGTGATCATGCTTTCGGGCCGCGCCGTGCTGGTCGAGGACGACGGCGAGCGGGAGCTTGGACCCGGGGACGTGGCCGCCTGGCCGAAGGGCGTTACCAATGGTCACCATCTGATCAACAGGTCTGCCGAGCCTTGCACCTTCATCGCCATCAGCGCCGGTGAGAGGAAGGCCGGAGGCTATTCGGACATCGACATGATTTGGAGCGAGGATGGCCGCTTTTGCCGCCGCGACGGGACGGAGTACCCAAAGCGGGCGTAGCAGTCAGTCCACGTCCGCCGTTTCTTTCTCGGGCTCATATTGCTCGATGACCCAGGGCTCGTCCTGGGCGAGCTCGATCCATTCGACGACATGGTCCTGGGCTAGCACCGCTTCCATGTAAGCTGCTGCGAAGGGCGGCACGGCGACTCGGTAGGTGACGAAGCGGGTAACGACCGGCGCGAACATGATGTCTACGGCGCACCAGTCGCCGAACAGGAATTCTCCAGTGCCGCCATAGCGAGCGCGGGCCTGGGCCCAGAGCTGCATGATCCGGTCGATCTCTTCGCGCACCTGGTTCGACAGCGGGCCGCTGTCGATGATGCGGCGAATGTTCATCGGCAGCTCGCGGCGCAGGTTGGAGAAGCCGGAATGCATCTCGGCCGCCATCGACCGAGCCATGCCGCGCGCCGCGTCATCGTTGGGCCAATATTTCTCCCGGCCGACGCGATCGGCGAGGAATTCTATGATCGCCAGGCTGTCCCAGACAACGCATTCGCTGTCCCACAGGATCGGCACCTTGCCGAGGGAGGGAGCGAATTCGTGCCCTTCGCGACGCTTCTCCCAGGCTTCGTCGAACAAGGGAACGACCAGCTCCTCGAATTCAAGGTCCGATTGCTTGAGGGCAAGCCAGCCGCGCATCGACCAGCTGGAATAGGCGCGGTTGCCGATGATCAGCTTCATGTGAGAACCGCCTCCAGGATCGCAGTTCGTAACTCGGCGATGCCCTGCCCGGTTTCGCTCGACGTGGCAAACAGGGTCGGATGCGCGGCTGCATGCCGGGCCGCCTCGGCTTTGGTCTCCTCCAGCGTCTCAGCAAGCGCGGTCGGCTTGACCTTGTCGGCTTTGGTCAGGACCAGATGATAGCTCACCGCGGCGGCGTCGAGCATGCCCATTACCTCGCGGTCGACGTCCTTGAGGCCATGGCGGCTGTCGATGAGCACGAGCGCGCGCTTCAGCGACGCCCGGCCCCGAAGGTAATCATTGACCAGGTGGCGCCACTTGCGGACCAAGTCCTTCGGCGCCTCGGCGAAGCCATAGCCGGGCATGTCGACCAGGCGGATCTGAAGCGGCCGGCCGACATCGAAGAAATTCAGCTCCTGCGTCCGCCCCGGCGTGTTTGAAGTGCGTGCCAGCGCCTTGCGGCTGGTCAGCGCGTTCAGGAGCGATGACTTGCCGACGTTGGAGCGGCCGGCAAAGGCGACTTCCGGCACAGTCGGATCGGGCAGGAACTGCAGGCCGGGCGCGGACTTCAGGAAATCGATCGGCCCGGCAAACAGCCTTCGCGCGCGATCCGAAAGGTCCAGCAAGTCGTTCATCGGCTACGTCTTGATCGGATGCGTGTCGGCATAGTGCAGGTCGTACCTCTTGTAGAGCCACCACTGCTGGGCGATCGTGAGGATGTTCGACACGACCCAGTAGAGCTGCAGACCCGCCGCGAACGGCGCCATGACGAACATCAGGACCCAGGGCATAATGCTGAACACCTGTTGCTGGACCGGGTCCATTGGCGCCGGGTTCAGCTTGAACTGGAGCCACATGGTAATGCCGAGCAGGATCGGCAGCACGCCAATGGCGATGATCGCCGGCGGCTGGAAGGACAGCAGGCCGAACAGATTCAATGGGGTCAGCGGGTCCGGAGCCGACAGGTCCTTGATCCATAGAGCGAAGGGTTGATGCCGCATTTCGACGGCCACCAGCAGCACCTTGTAGAGCGCGTAGAAGATCGGGATCTGCAGCAGGATCGGAAGGCAGCCTGCCGCCGGGTTGATCTTTTCCTGCTGGTAAAGCTTCAGCATTTCCTGCTGAAGCCGTGGTTTGTCGTCCTTGTAGCGCTCCTGGAGCGCCTTCATCTTCGGCTGGAGCTTGCGCATGCCGGCCATTGAGCGGAACTGCTTGTCGGCGATCGGGAACATCACCAGCCGGACGATGAAGGTCAGGCAGATGATCGCGACACCGAAATTGCC
>DATFEO010000007.1:0-8923 GCA_035250985.1 Sphingomicrobium sp.
CGATGTTCCGCAGGATGCTGGACCATCCCAACATCACCATCGCGCTTGGCACCGACTATCGCGACGTCAAGGGCGAGATCGAAGCCGCTCACACCATCTACACCGGGCCGGTCGATGAATATTTCGACTGGCGTTTCGGCAAGCTGCCCTATCGCAGCCTGAAGTTCGTCCATTCGACGATCGATGCGGAGCAGTACCAGCCAGTCGGCACGGTCAATTTCCCGGCCGAGGACGTGCCCTACACGCGCATCAGCGAGTACAAGCATCTGACCGGGCAGCAGCACCGCCAGACCAGCATCACGCTCGAATATCCAAGCGCCGAGGGCGATCCCTATTATCCGGTCCCGCGGCCGGAGAACCAGGCGCTTTACAAGCGCTACGAGGCGCTCGCCGACGCGACAAAGGGCGTCACCTTCGTTGGACGGCTGGCGACTTATCGCTATTACAACATGGACCAGATTGTCGGACAGGCGCTCAGCGTCTTCCGGCGGCTCGACGCAGCGCGCCGTTCGACACTGATCGATAAGGAGGCGCATCCTCTCGCGGTTGCTGCGGAGTGAAGGGTTAATGGCTTTCGCGCGGGTCGCAGTGCGGCCATATGTGGCCGACATGCGAAACGCGCTCGATTCGACTGCCGCCGCCGGGCTGCCGTCCGGTCTTTACCTCAATCCGATTCTCGACGCGGACTTCCCCGATCCGGCGGTGATTCTCGCCGGTGACGGCTATTACTACGCCTATGCCACCCAGACCCTGCGCGAGGATCGGTGGATCAACATTCAGGTCGCCCGTTCGCTGGATCTTGTTCATTGGCAAAATCTCGGCGACGCGTTGCCGGAGAAGCCTGACTGGGCCCAGGAAACGCAGGACTTCTGGGCGCCGAGCGTTCTCTACGACGGCACCACCTACTACATGTACTATTCGGCCACGCCGGACGTCTGTCATCGACCGGAAGCGGGCCACTGCCTGGCGGTCGCGACATCCGACACGCCCGCAGGCCCGTTCGTCGACATGGGGATGCCGCTGCTCCTCGGCGCGGGCTTCGAATATATTGATCCCATGGCTTTCGACGACCCGGCCACTGGAAAGCGGTTGCTTTACTGGGGCTCCGGCTTCCAGCCGATCAAAGTGCAGGAACTGGCCGAAGATCGCCTGTCATTCGCGCCCGAAAGCGCGCCGATCGACCTGGTTTGGCCCAATCCGGTCAAGGGCGCCTTCCCACGGCTGGTCGAGGCCGCCTGGATGGTGCACCACGATGACTATTATTATCTCTTTTATTCAGGCGACAATTGCTGCGGACCTGACGCGCATTATGGAGTCATGGTCGCCCGATCGCGCAGCGCTACCGGGCCGTTCGAGACGCTGGAGCAGGCCAGGGGCGTGCCTCACAGCCTGATGCTGTTCAAATGCGAGCGCTGGCTCGCGCCCGGCCATAATTGCGTCATTGCCGACAAGGCGGGCGAGCTGTGGATGCTCTATCACGCGATCGACGTGAACCGTCCCCGCCAGCGGCAGGAGGATGACGTGAACAGCCGCCGGGTCCTTTTGATCGACCGCATCGAATGGCGGCACGGCTGGCCGCATATCGGCACGCCGTCTGACAAGCCGTCAAGCGCTCCGATTGTTTGACCATGGCCGGAGATGGGATTTCCCGACCTTCTTTATGACCGGCTTCGAATGCTCGATGTTCGTGTGGAAGGATCGAGAGCGCAAGGATGGCGTCGCGGCAACCGGTGGCTTGCGGAGGTGCGCACGAATGCCCGCCCAGGGCGGAGAAATCATCGACACCAGCCTGATAGCCCTCAGCGCCGCCCGGATACGACCCGTGGGCCGCGCCACCGATCCTGGCCCTGATCGTCGCCGAATATGGATCTTTGTCGCTGCAGCTCCACCAACAGCGGTTCATAGACCTGCCGCCTGCCGTCCGAATGGACAGTGGAGAACAGGCCGACGTGGCAATGTCGGCTATTGTCCCAGCCGGGGTAGGCGGTGATCGGGTACAAGCAGATGCCCTCGATGCGGACGCCGCGTCGCTGCGCCTCACGCACCTCATCGCAGACATAGTGCAGCCAGGCTGGCCGGCCTGATCCCTCGGCGCCGGTTTCGGAAAGGAAGAGCGGCTTGTCGTAGCGCTCCGCCACTTCGACGAGCATGTCGGCCAGCGGCCGGTATTCGTGATGGCCCATGGGGATGGTCGGGCCTTTATAGTACCACTGGTTGTGAGGGTAGAAGTTGAGGCCGATCACGTCGACACACGACGGGTCGCCGCCCAGCTCGGGCTGCGCCTTACCGATAAGCATGTCATAGGCTTCGAACTGTGCCTGGCGATTGCTTTCGGCAGCCTGCACGGTCCTGCGCCGATGATCGTGGGGCGCCACGTGGATCAGTGGCTCCGCCCAGATGAACCTCGCCTCAGGCCATTGTGTCCGAATGGCTTTGGCCGCCGCTATGCCGGTGCTGACCAGCTGCCGCTTTAGCCAGCCTTCCCCGGCCGGACCGATGCGGGGGAAGTATCCGGAGTCGACCGACCAGCACATGAAAGAGATTTCATTGAGAGGACAGACAATGGGCGGCCTGCCGCTGACCGACTGATGGACCTCCAGAGCGGCCATGGCGAACTCGGTGAAACGGTCCGGAAAATCTGCCGCGGCCTGGTCGACGTGATCGGGCGACCCGTAATGGAAGAGGTCCCAGATGATCTGCAGACCCAGTCGTTCGGCGGCCTCGAGCGCTGGCATCCAGCTCGACCAGTCGTAGCGGCCGGAGGACACCTCGATCAGGTGCCACCTTAGCCCGTCGCGCAGCGTCCGGAGGCCCAGATCGGCGCACTGCCGATAGTCGGACGCGATGTGTCGATCGTGTGACGTCGCTCGGATCAGGTCGAGCCGGACCCCGTCGCGCCGGCGGTGGGACGAACATTCGAACCCGGCCTGGAAGAAGCTGTCAAAATGGCCGCTCATCGGGGCCATTAATGCGCGAAAACGCGATTCGAGCCCAATAACATTTCGGAAACGGCACGATCCGCGGACGTTGAACATTTGATGGGGCCGGGGTTTTTCACGGGAAAGGAGCGACAGCATGCGTCAAAATTGGCCGCAGCGCCTGTGGCTGGTGCGGCACGGGCAAAGCCAGGGCAATGTCGCCCGGGACCGCGCCAACGCCGCCGGGCACAGCGTCATCGACCTCGACGTGCGTGACGTCGATGTTCCCTTGTCCGAGCTAGGCGAACGCCAGGCGATTGCCGCAGGCGAATGGTTTGCCGGGCTGCCGCATCACGAGCGACCTGAGGTAATTCTCTCCTCGCCCTATTTGCGCGCCCGCCAGACCGCCACCGCGATCTGCGATGCCGGCGCGCTGGCGGGGGACAAGGCGAAATCGGTGATCGACGAGCGCCTCCGCGAGCGCGAGTTCGGCGTGTTCGACGGGCTGACGACCCGCGGCATCCGCGAAAAATATCCCGAAGAGGCCACCCACCGCGCCAAGATGGGTAAATTCTATCATCGGCCGCCGGGCGGCGAGAGCTGGGCCGACGTCATTCTTCGCCTCAGGAGCGTACTTAACACGATCAACCTGCTCTACGCCGACCGCCGCATCGTCATCGTCTGCCACCAGGTGGTCGTGCTGTGCATGCGCTATATCCTGGAAGAGCTGGACGAGCCGCAGATCCTCGCGATCGACAAGCAGGCGGAAGTCCTGAATTGCGGCATTTGCGCTTACGAGTTCGAGCGGCGCGATGACGAGCTGTGCGTGCCGAAGCTCGTGCTCTGGAACCATGGCGCACCGCTCGACGAGGGCGAGCCGCAGACTGCCGAGCCCGACGCGATGATCGGCACAAGATGATGGCCCAGCCGATCGCGCTCACCCGCGGCGAGCTCGACAAATTTCCGCTGCCGCCAATCGCCGCGGCGAGCAAGGACGAGCGCGGCCGGGTGCTGATCGTTGGCGGCAGCCGCAACACCCCGGGCTCTGTGGCCATCGCGGCGACCGCCGCCATGCGCGCCGGCTGCGGCAAGGTCAGCATCGCGACGGTCGAAACCATGGCGCCCCATGTCGCCCTGGCCGCTCCTGAAGCCTTCCTCTTGGGTGTGACGGAAACACGCGAAGGCGCTTTTGCACGCACGGCCATCGGGTCGGTCCTCGAACGCTGCGAAAGCGTCGATGCCGTGGTCGCCGGACCCGGCATGAAGAGGGGCAAGGTCTGCGCCGAGCTTGCCAGGCGTCTCTTCGAGCTCGGGCTCGATCGCCTCGTGCTTGACGCAGCCATGCTTTACGCCTTGCCGCCGCATGACGACGCGGCGCGCGAAGCTGCGATGTCCATTCTCCTTCCGCACAAGCGCGAAATGGCGGCGCTGCTCGGCTGCGATCCGCAAGAGGTCGAGGAGGACCCGCTCGCCTGCGGCCTCGAATGCTCGGCCCGATATGGCGCCCTGACCTTGATCAAGGGACCGCAAAGTCATGTCGTCTGCCCCGATGGCCGGGTCTGGAAGTTCAAGGGCGGCGGCCCCGGCCTCGGCATTTCCGGCTCCGGCGATGCCCTTGCCGGCATCCTTGGCGGCCTTTTGGCACGCGGCGCGGACCCGCTGACCGGCCTACTCTGGGCAGTGTGGCTTCACGGCGAAGCCGGCGCCTCCCTGTCGCGCAAGGTAGGCAAGGTCGGTTTCCTCGCTCGCGAAATTCCGGCGGAAGTTCCCGCGCTGCTGCCGGGTTAGGCCTCGGCCGGCCCGGTATAGCTCTCCAGTTCGTCGCCGGTCAGCTTGACGACGTGGATGACGTTGGTCGATCCCGACACGCCGAACGGCACCCCGGCCATGATTACGAGGCGATCGCCCGCACCGGCGATCTTGTGCCGCAACGCCATCCGCCGCGCCTTGCCGACCATTTCCTCAAAGTTGGTGACGTCGCGGGTGTGAACGGCATGAACACCCCACTGCAGTCCGAGGCGCCGGGCGACGGTCTTGCTCGCCGTCATCACCAGGATGGGCACGGTCGGCCGCTCGCGGGCGATCCGCCGCGCCGTCGAGCCGGAACTGGTGTAGCAGACCATCGCCTTGGCCGAGACAATCTGTGCGATATGCTTGGCCGAGGTCGACAGCGCATCCGCGGTGGTCGGCTCCGCCGGGGTCGAGGTGAAGTGGACCCGCGCCGGATAGATGGGGTCGCTTTCGGCGCTGACCGCGATGCGGTCCATCATCTCGACCGCCTCGCAGGGATATTCGCCGGCCGCGCTTTCGGCCGAAAGCATAACCGCATCGGCGCCGTCATAGATTGCAGTGGCCACGTCGCTAACCTCGGCCCGCGTCGGGCTCGGCGAATGGATCATCGATTCCAGCATTTGCGTCGCCACCACCACTGGCTTGCCGAGCTGCCGGGCGGCCGCGACGATCCGGTTCTGCAGCGGCGGCACGCCCTCGGGCGGGAGCTCCACGCCCAGGTCGCCGCGCGCCACCATCACCGCGTCCGCCAGCTGTAGGATTGCGTCCAGCCGCTCGACCGCCGCCGGCTTCTCGATTTTGGCCATCAGCGCCGCTTTGTCCCCGATCAGCGCGCGCGCCTCGGCCAAATCTTCCGGTCGCTGGACGAACGACAAGGCGATCCAGTCGGCGCCCTGGTCGAGAGCGAAGGCAAGGTCGCCCTTGTCCTTTTCGGTCAGCGCCGGGATCGGCACCAGCACGTCCGGCACGTTGACCCCCTTGTGGTCGGATACCCGGCCACCGACCTCGACGATCGTCTCGATCCGCTCTGGACCGGCGGCGGCGACGCGCAGCCGGACCTTGCCGTCGTCGATCAGCAGGCGGTCGCCCGCGCTTACGGCTTCAAATAGTTCGGGATGCGGGAGTTCAACCCGCTCGGAGCCGCCGGGGCTGGAATTGCGGTCAAGGGTGAAACTCGATCCCGCCGTCAATACTGCCGAACCCCCGTCGAAATTGCCGACGCGCAATTTCGGCCCCTGGAGGTCGAACAGGATCGTCGTCGGCCGGCCGATCTCAGCTTCCAGCGCGCGGATCGCTTCGACCAACACCGCCTTCTCCGGCTGGGTCCCATGGCTCATATTGATTCGGAAGGCGTCGGCGCCGGCCTCGCTCAGCTGGCGGATCATGGACGGGGTGTTGCTCGCCGGCCCAAGCGTGGCGAGAATGCGCACCTTGCGGGCGCGAGGCTTGATCGCATTGGTCACGAAGCGTTGCATAGCCCGTCCCGGTGACGGTTCAACCGGCTTGAGCGGGCGCTTGCTGTCGCTTAAGGCCGCCCGAAATCATGCAAAGAATCGGAGTGACGAGATGGCGGACGGCACCGTCGCGGCGGAGCAGCTGCGGCTTTTTATCGAGCGGATCGAGCGGCTTGAGGAGGAGAAGAAGGGCATCGCCGACGATATTCGCGACGTCTATGCGGAAGCAAAAGCCAACGGCTACGACACCAAGACGATGCGCAAGGTCGTCGGCCTGAGGCGGCTGGAAACCCATGTCCGGCAGGAGGCTGACGCACTTCTCGAAACCTATCGTCAGGCGCTCGGCCTGCATTAAGAGGGCTCCATGGCCGGTCACAGCAAATTCAAGAACATCATGCATCGCAAGGGCGCACAGGACAAAAAGCGCTCGGCGATGTTCTCCAAGCTGTCGCGCGAAATCACCGTCGCCGCGAAAATGGGCCTGCCCGACCCGGACATGAACCCGCGCCTGCGCGCGGCGGTGCTTGCCGCCAAGGCCCAGTCCATGCCCAAGGACAATATCCAGCGGTCGATCGACAAGGCGTCCAAGGGCGAAGGCGATAATTACGAGGAAATCCGCTACGAAGGCTTCGGCCCCGCCGGCGTCGCGCTGATTGTCGAGGCGCTGACCGACAACCGCAACCGCACCGCCACCAACGTCCGTACGATCTTCTCAAAGAACGGCGGCAATCTCGGCGCTTCCGGCAGCGTCAGCCACGGCTTCGAGCGCATGGGGTTGATCGAATATTCCGCCGCCGCCGGGGATGCCGACACCGTACTGGAAGCCGCCATCGAGGCTGGCGCCGACGATGTCGAGAGCGACGAGGACGGCCACGAAATCTGGACGGCCCAGGACAATCTCCACACCGTCGCCCGTGCATTGGAAGCCGCGCTCGGTGAGCCCGAATCCGCGAAGCTTGCCTGGAAGCCGGCCAATGAAGTCGAGGTTCGTGGCGATGACGCGGCGACTCTGATGAAGCTGATCGACGCGCTCGAAGAGGACGACGATGTCCAGACTGTCTCGGGCAATTTCACGGTGCCCGACGACGAGCTTGAGAGGCTCGCCTGAGCCTGATCCTCGGCCTCGATCCCGGGCTCGGCACCACCGGCTGGGGTCTCATCCGCGCCGAGGGGAATCGCCTATCCCACCTTGCCAACGGCCAGTTGAAGACGAAGACCGATGCGCCGCTGCCCGAGCGTCTCGCCGACCTCGCTCGCCAGCTCGAGGCGCTGATCGACGAGCACCAGCCGGACACGGCCGCGGTCGAGGAGGTGTTCGTCAACAAAAACCCGCAGTCGACGCTGAAGCTCGGCCAAGCCCGCGGCGTCGTGCTGGCAACCGCCGCCCGCGCCGGTCTCTCGGTCGGGGAATATGCGGCGCGGCTGGTCAAGAAGGCTGTGGTCGGCACCGGCGGCGCGGAAAAGCCGCAGGTCCACGCCATGGTGATGCGCCTGCTTCCCGGCACGGCCATCGCCGGCCCTGACGCCGCCGACGCGCTGGCCGTCGCCATCACCCATGCCCACCACTTGGCCAGCGCTCGAGCCTTGAAGCCCTAACTCGTCATTCCCGCGTAAGCGGGAATCCCGATTTTCTTGAAGGCAGCGGGACCCCCGCTTGCGCGGGGGTGACGAATGGATACGGTGACTCCAATGATCGCCCGCCTCACCGGAATCCTTGCCGAGACCAGCGCCGACGGCGCCGTAGTCGACGTCGGCGGGGTCGGCTACCAGGTGCTGGCGAGCGCCCGAACCCTCGACGCCCTCGGCCCGGTGGGCAGCGCCGTGCTCATCCTCACCGAATTGCAGGTCCGCGAGGACGGTTGGACCCTTTTCGGCTTCGGCTCGGCCGGCGAGCGCGAGACATTCCGCATCCTGACCGGCGTCCAGGGTGTCGGCGGGCGGGTCGCCCTCGCCATCCTGTCCACTTTCACTCCGGACGAACTCGCCCGCGCTGTCTCCTCCGGTGACAAGGCGATGATCGCCCGGGCCAATGGCGTCGGCCCCAAATTGGCAGCCCGCATCGCCAATGAGCTGCAGGGCAAGCTCGGCGCCCCCGGCCTCGCCGGCGCCGCCAGCAGTCCCCTCCCCCGCCAAGGCGCCGCCGCCGACGCCATGTCGGCGCTCGCTAACTTGGGCTTCAAGCCGGCCGAAGCCAGCGCCGCCGTGGCCGCGGCCAATGAGGAGTTGGGACCCGACGCCAGCCTGGATGCGCTGGTGCGGTTGGCACTCAGAAAGGCATCGAAATGACCCGCACCGCCTCGTGCCGCTGCGGACAGCTCAAGGCGACCGTAACCGGCGAGCCGGTCCGCGTCTCGGTCTGCCACTGTCTCAACTGCAAGAAGCGCAGCGGCAGCGCCTTCGCGGTCCAGGCGCGCTGGCCGCAGGAGCAGGTGACCATCGAGGGCAATTCGAAGAGCTGGGTCATTGTCGCCGACAGCGGCAACCGCGGCACGTTCCATTTCTGCCCCGACTGCGGCTCGGACGTGCATTACGACATCAACGGCAAGTTCGACGGCCAGATCGCCATCCCGCTCGGCGCCTTCGACGACCCCTATTTCCTCTCGCCCAAATTCTCCGTGTGGGAGAAGCGCAAGCACGATTGGGTCGCCATCATCGGCAACCATATCGAGCATATCGACTGAGGTAAAAGCCCACCCCATCAAGGGGAGGGGAGTTAGCCTACCCGCCCCACGCCTCCTTGTAGACCCGCAGGAAATTGCC
>DATFEO010000016.1:0-6699 GCA_035250985.1 Sphingomicrobium sp.
GACTCGGTTGAACGTACCCAGCGCCTGCAAATAGCCCCAGTCGCCTACGACCTTCCGGCTGCGTTCGCGGAAGGCATCGAGCGCAGATTCTATGTTCGCGGGGGTCGGGTCAATCCTCGCTTCCAGGAAGCTGTGCCAGACGGGGCCAGCGGCAGAATCGGTGAGTTCGCCGGCTCCGCTCTCCCGAAGCAGTCGCAGCGCGTTTCGCGGATCACCGTAGCGCAGGTCGAGCCGGTAGCGCGCCTGCCGAAGCACTGTCGATCCGGGCCAGAGGGCTTCAGCCTTCCGCAACTCATTGAAGGCGGCGTCGGTTCGGCCGGCATAGGCCAGTGCCGAGGCATAGGCATCCCGGAGCGTCGGAGACAGCGGATTGAGTTCAATGGCTTTGAAGGCGTCGGCTATGGCTTCGTTGGTGCGGCCAACGAACGCCAGGTAATAGGAGCGCGATTCCCGGAGCATCGCATTGTCCGGGTGACGCTTCAGGCCCTCATCGAGGATCGCAAGCGCCGGACCGCCCGCATGCTCTGGCAAGAACGCGTCGGCCGCAAAGGCGACTGCCGAGTCAGGATTCAATTGCCTGGCGCGCTTCAGGTGCGCACGCGCCGACATCACGAGTTCGTGGTGATCTTCCGGCCGCACGCTCGGCCACGATTGGATTTCCACTAACGCCAGATAAGCCCAGCCCGGCGCAAAATCTGGGGCGCGGTCCGTGATCTGCCGGAACAGGTTGAGGATCTCCTCGCCTGGCGTTGAGGAATTGATGTCGCTAAACTTGCCGCAGCCATTCAAATAGAGACCAAGGACATCACGCCTGATCTTTGTGCGTTGCGACCTGATTTCACTTAAGCAGGAAAGCACGTTCCCAAGGCTCGCAACTGCCTGCTGGCGCATGTCCACAAGCTTGCCGGCGTCGCCTTTCAGCGACGTTGTCCAGAGTTTTTCGGGATCGCCGGTCGCGGACAATGCAAGATCAACGAATCCTTGCGTTCCATCGCCCGAAACACCGACCTCGACCCGATACTCGGCGTCCGATGCGCCTTCGTCGCCTTCCTGAACAATGGTCAGCGAGCCTAGCGGTCCTGTGGTGTACCTGCCCAGATCGAGCGCAACGCTTCTCGCCAGGTCCCGCGATTTTGGCATGTCGCCGCCCTGAGCTGCAATGGCGATCGTGTGGTCGTCACCGCCGGGGCGAGATAGGACAAGGTATACGGCCACCAGTAAAATCGAGATGACCGCAATAAGTGCGGGGATTCTCCAGCCAAAAGCGTTCCAGGACCAAGAGGGCCTGGGCGTCGCCGCGGCGGGCGGTTGGCCAGCTTTTGCCGCAATGGCCTCGAGCAGAGGCCCCGCGGCATTCGATCCCCGCCGCCGCGCAAGATTGATCGACTGGTACTGCCGGAATCCAAGCGGCGGCGAAACCGGATCGATCAGCACCGGAACAAGCCGGCCGGTGTCCCTGCCGTCCGCGGCCTCATCCTGGACCCAGGCGGAGTCCACTGACGCTTTCGACCAGAGGACCACCACCAGGTCGGCGCTTTTGAGCGCTGCATCGATTTCTTTCGAGAATCGGGATCCGGCGCCGATCCGGCGGTCCCACCAGACTTGATGGCCGGCGGCTTCGAGGGCATGGGCGATGCGGTCGGCCTTGGCCGCGTCCTCGCGCGAGTAACTGAGGAAGATGCTCGCCATCCGTCCCCCCTGTCGCGGAGATTGTTCCAAAAGAGGCCGCAGTGCAATCGCGTCAGGCCTTTGCCTTTGGGCTTCGGTTCGCTAGACGAGCGCCCAAGCCAGCTTCCATTCATTGAAGAGGGGGAAGGAAGCGGCATCGTGCAACTTTTTCCCTTCGCATGAGGACTGACTTGGCGCTTCCGACCGACCCAGCCGAATCCTTCGTCCGCGAAGTCGACGAAAATCTGCGCCGGGACCAGGCTCGCGACTTCCTGAAGAAGAACGGGCCGTGGATCATCGGCTCGGCCCTGCTGTTGCTCGCCGCCATCGCCGGCTGGCTCTACTGGCAGGACCGTCAGGTGAAGCAGGCCGAGGCCGAGACCGAGCGGCTCAACGCCACCTTGACCCAGATTGGCAGCGGCCAGACCGCCCAAGCGGCCACGCAACTCGCGCCGCTCGAATCCTCCGAAGCCGATGGCGTCCGTGCCGCAGCGCGCCTGACCAACGCTGCCGTCGCGCTGGAAAAGGCCGATCGCAAGAGCGCCATCGCCGAATATCGCGCGGTGATGGACGACGAAGGCCTGGCGCAACCTTATCGCGATCTCGCGACCATCCGCCTGACGGCGCTCGAATTCGACCAGATGAAGCCCGAAGATGTGATCGCCCGGCTCAAGGATTTGGCCGTTGCTGGCAAGCCCTGGTTTGGCAGCGCCGGTGAGATGACCGCCATGGCCCTGCTGAAGCAGGGTAAGAAGGCGGAGGCCGGACGGATGTTCGCCGCCCTGGCCGCCGACGATCAGGTTCCCAACACCATCCGCAGCCGCGCCGTGCAAATCGCCGGAACGCTCGGCGTCGACGCCACTGCGTCGCTGCCGGCGGCCGCAGCCCGACAGGACTGAAAGACCGATGAAGAGTAGCGTTCAGAAAATTGCCCTGGTTATGGCCGCCGCCGCTTTGCTCGGCGGTTGCAATCCCTTCAAGAAAGACCGGAAGGTCACGCCAACGGTCGGCGAGCGCATCGCCGTGCTGACGGGCGAGGCCGACATTGCTATCGACGAGGCGACCGCCGCGCTGCCCTTCTCGCTGCCGCCGGCGACCGCCAACGAGGAGTGGACCCAGCCGGGCGGCAATGCCGCGAAGTCCATGGGCCATCTTGCGCTGGGGTCGAGCCTCGGCACGGCCTGGACGGTGTCGATCGGCGAAGGCAACAGCCGTTCTGCGAGGCTGGCAAGCTCGCCAGTGGTCGGCGGCGGGCGGATTTACACGATCGACACGGTCGGCACGGTCCGGGCCTTCGATACCCGCAACGGCGGGCAGGTTTGGAGTACTGGCTTTGGCGCCGACGTCAGCCGCGATGCCAACTATGGCGGCGGCGTCGCCTATGAGAACGGCCGGGTCTATGCGACCAACGGCACCGGCTATGTCGCCGCGCTCGACGCTGCGACCGGCGGTGCGGCCTGGACCGTCAAGCCGGGCGGACCGCTCCGCGGCGCGCCGACCGTGGCTGGTGATTCGGTCTATGTGATGAGCCAGGACAACCAGCTCTATTCGCTCAAGGTCAGCGATGGTGCGACCAACTGGTCGAGCGCCGCTGCGTTGGAGATCGCCGGTGTGTTCGGCTCGGCCTCGCCGTCCGTCGGCTCCGGAACGGTCGTCGCCGGCTTCTCTTCTGGCGAGCTCAACGCCTATCGTTACGAGAACGGCCGACAGGTCTGGCAGGACATCCTGTCGCGGACCAGCATCTCGACCAGCGTCGCCTCACTCTCCGACATCGACGCCGACCCCGTGATCGACGGCGGCCAGGTCTTCGCGATCGGCAAGGGCGGCCGCATGGTCGCGCTCGAGCTGACCAGCGGCCAGCGCATGTGGGAGCAGAACATCGCCGGCATCTCGACCCCGTGGGTTGCCGGCGAATGGGTCTTCGTCGCGACCGACGAGGCGAAGGTGATCGCGCTCCATCGCAGCAGCGGCCGGGTGCGCTGGATCAACCAGCTGCCGCGCTGGAAAAATGAAAAGGGCAAGAGCGGCCCGATCTTCTATTCTGGGCCGGTGCTCGCCGGCGACCGGCTGATCGTTGCCTCATCCGAGGGTGCCCTGATCAACATCAATCCGGACAACGGCAGCTTCCAGACCCAGACGAATATCGGGGCGAGCGTCAGCCTGCAGCCGGTCGTCGCCGGCTCGACGCTCTACATCCTCGACGACAAGGGGCGGCTGACCGCGTTCCGATAAGGTTGACCGCAAGAGTGGGGACGGGCAGGGCGCTTGCCGCCATGCCCCTTCCCACCGTTGCCATCATCGGCCGCCCGAACGTCGGCAAGTCGACCCTGTTCAACCGGCTGGTGGGCAAGCGCGTCGCTCTGGTTGATGATCGTCCCGGCGTCACTCGCGACCGGCGCGAAGGCGAGGGCCGGCTGCTCGATCTTAAGTTCCGCGTGATGGACACCGCCGGCTTCGAGGATGAAGACCCGCGCACCCTCCCCGGTCGGATGCGCGCCCAGACCGAGGCCGCAGTTCGCGAGGCTGACGTTGCCTTGCTCCTTATCGACGCTCGCGAAGGCGTAACCCCACTCGATGAGGAAATCGCCCGCTGGCTGCGCAGTCATGCGACGCCGGTTGTGGTCGCCGCCAACAAGGCCGAAGGCAGGGCGGGCGAGGCGGGCGTGCTCGAAGCTTTCGCGCTCGGCCTCGGCGAGCCGTTCGCTTTGTCGGCCGAGCATGGCGAAGGGTTGGTGGACTTGTTCGAGGCAATCCGACCGCATGTCGAGCATGAGCATTTCCTGACCGAGGCCGAGGAGGCGGAGGAATGGATAGGACCCTTGAAGCTCGCGATTGTCGGGCGGCCCAATGCTGGCAAGTCGACCCTGGTCAACACCATGCTCGGCGAGGAGCGGATGATCACCGGGCCCGAGGCCGGCATTACCCGCGACAGCATCAGCGTTGAGTGGACCTGGAAGGACAAGGCAGTCCGGCTGGTCGACACCGCGGGCCTGAGGAAGCGGGCCAAGGTTGAGGACAAACTGGAGAAGCTGTCGGCGGCCGACACGCGCCGGGCGATCGACATGGCCGAGGTCGTCGTCCTGCTGCTCGACGCAACACGTGGGCTGGAGGTGCAGGACCTCAAGATCGCCAACCAGGTGATCGAGGAGGGGCGGGGCCTGGTGATCGCGCTCAACAAATGGGACGTGGCGGAGAACGCATCGGCCCTGTTCAACGGGGTCAAAGCAGCGCTTCAGGAAGGGCTGTCGCAATTGAAGGACGTGCCGTTGCTCACCGTCTCCGGGAAGACCGGCAAAGGGATCGACCAGTTGATCGGCGCTGCCTTCGAGATCCGCGACAATTGGTCGAGGCGCGTGCCGACTGGCGAGCTCAACCGCTGGTTCGAGGCGGCAGTCGAGGCCAACCCGCCGCCCGCGCCTGGGGGAAGGCGGATCAAGCTGCGATACATTACCCAGGTGAAGACGCGGCCGCCCAGCTTCGTTGTGTTCGGAACGCGCGTCGACCAGTTGCCCGACAGCTACCGCCGCTATCTACTCAATTCGATGCGCCGCGACCTGAAGCTCGGCGCCGTGCCGCTGCGTCTCACCATGCGCGCGCCCAAGAACCCGTTTCACGAAAAGCGGCAATAACCGCCTCTTTACCCTTTTCAGGCTAGACATTGCCCGTGGGACCCACGCCCCGGGGTTGGGGCACGAGGAGCATGACGTTGAGCGACGAGAGCTCGGATATCGTCAACTGGGTGCATTTCGAGCGGAGCCGGTCCGAACTCGGGCCGGGCTTTATCCGCATCCTCAGTTATTTCCGCGAGGACGGCACCAAGTCGGTTGCTGACATCGAACAGGCGATGCGCGAGCAGAATACGGTCGCGCTGATCATCCCGGCGCATACGCTGAAGGGCGAAGCACGGCAGTTCGGCGCAGAGCCGCTGGCGACGATCGCCGAGCTGATCGAGCAGACCGCACGCCTGTGCGTCGAAACCCACCGCTTCCCTGACGAGCTGGTGCCCGAAGTCGTGCAGCTCAGGAAACTGTTCAACGAAACCATCGAGTTGTTCGACAAGGCGACCAACCCGCTCTTGACCCGCGGCTCGGCGGGGGTCGGCGGCTTCGGCCGCAAGGTCAACAACCAGGGCTTCGGGCGGATTTAAGCGGTCGCCAGCCGCTCCTGCTTTCGCATCGGCTGCAGCTTGCCGCGGGCAAGGCTTCGCCACAGCCATTCGAAAGGTCCGTATTGGAATCGGTCGAGCCACGGCTTCGACCAGAGCAGCATGATCAGCCAGACGAGCGGTACGACCAACCAGGCCTCGAAGCGGGAAAGCCGCGCATAGAGGCCGAGCCCGTCACCATAGAAAATGAGAGCGGCGACGATGCTGGTGCCGAGATAGTTGGTGAAGGCGGCGCGGCCGACCGCTGCGAAGCGATCACGGATCCAGCTGCCTTTGCTGAAAATGAGTATGATCAGCGCCGCATAGCCGAGCGCCATCGCGATACGGAATGGCAACTGAGCGACCACCAAGTTGAAGAAGACGGTCGGTAAGTCGAAGTTCGACCGCCAAGTCGTGTAGGCGATGATCGCGGACCCGACGGCGCCGATGGACAGGGTCCATAAAGCGATCTTTCGGTACCGGCGATCGCTCCACTGGCCCGTCAAATAGCCGCTCTTGTAGCCGGCCATGCCGAGCAGCATCAGCGCTAGCGTCTCCGGTCCGACGAAAAGCAGGCTGCCCAGGGGCTCGGCCGTGCGTTCGGTGAGCATATGCCCCGCGCGCTCGATCGCCGAGCCTCGGTGCAGAGCGATGTCCTTGGCCGTCTTCTCCTTGCTCTGTTGACCCCAGGCGCCGGCCTTGCTCCATTCCTTGATTTCCTCCTGGGTCGCATTGGCGGCCTTCGCCTCGGCCTCGGCGGATCGAAAGTAGGCGGAGGAAGCGGTCATCATCGCGGCGCTGAGCACAAAGAAGGCGACCGACCAGATGAGCAGGGCGCGCACCGATTTCTTGCGGAAAAGATACGCGACCATGCCGGTCATCGCATA
>DATFEO010000001.1:0-13488 GCA_035250985.1 Sphingomicrobium sp.
CCAATGCCGCACAAATCGATCGCCGCGCGCGCGCTGACGCCGAGCTGCTGACGACCCTGCTGCAGTCCGAGGGCTATTACGACGCCGAGGTCGAGACGGACATTGCGCTCGAAGGCGAGCGCATCGCCGTCGAGCTCGAGGCGAAGCCGGGTCCCCGCTACACCTTCCAGTCGGTCGAATTGCAGGGCGTCGAGGCGGCCGGCGCCCAGGCGGGGATGTTGCGCGACGCCTTCGCCGTCAAGGCCGGCGATCCGGTCGTCGCGCAGAAGGTGATTGATGCCGGCGTAGCGCTGAGGGTCACGCTCGGCGAGGAGGGCTTCGCGCTGGCCGAGGTCGGCGAGCAGGATATCGTCCTCGACCACGAAACCGCCACGGCGCGACTTGTCTTGCCGGTGACGCCCGGGCCGCAGGCGCGCTTCGGGGATATCCGCGTCACCGGCCGCCCGCCCTTTTCCTCGCGCCATGTCGGCCGCATCGCCCGTTTCAAGAAGGGCGACATGTATGAGCGTTCCGAGGTCGACGACCTGCGCCGCGCCCTGATCGCGACCGGGCTTGTGGCCTCGGTCGAAACCAAGCTGGTCCCGGTGGACGGCGGCCAGGTGGTCGACGTCGCGGTGCATCTTGAACCTGCGCCGATGCGGACCATCGCCGGCGAGCTTGGTTACGGTACCGGCGAGGGCGTACGGCTCGAGGCGAGCTGGCAGCACCGCAATTTCTTCAATCCGGAGGGCGCGCTGACGCTGCGCGGCGTGGCCGGAACGCAGGAGCAATTGGCGGCCGTGTCCCTCCGGCGCAGCAATTTCAGGCGCCGCGACCAGGTTCTGACTGCCCAGATCTCGGCCAGCGATGTCGACCGCGATGCCTTCGCCGCCAGGACCCTGTTGCTGTCGGCGGGCATCGAGCGGCAGAGCAATTTCATCTGGCACAAGAAATGGACATGGAGTCTGATCGGCGAGCTCATCTATTCGGATGAGCGCGACACGATCGAGTCCACTGGCGAGGCGAGGCGCCGGACTTTCTACATTGCCGCGCTCCCCGCCAGTTTGACCTACGACGGCAGCGACGACTTGCTCGACCCGACGACGGGATTCCGGCTCGGCGGGCGGGTCAGCCCGGAGCTGAGCCTGCACGGCGGCACGTTCGGCTACACGCGCGCGCAGGTGGACGCGAGCGCCTATCGCCCGATCTCCGACCGGGTCGTCCTCGCCGGCCGCGTCCGCCTCGGCACCATCTTCGGCGCCGACCGCGACGACATCGCCCCGTCGCGGCGCTTCTACGCCGGCGGCGGCGGTTCGGTGCGCGGCTACGGCTATCAGCGGCTGGGCCCGCGCGATGCCGACGGCGACCCGATCGGCGGCCGCAGCCTCGCCGAATTTGCGCTCGAGGCGCGCATTCGCCTGAGGGCGTTCGGCGGCGACTTCGGCATCGTTCCCTTCTTCGACGGCGGCACGTTGTCGACCAAATCGACTCCTGACCTGGCCGACTGGCAGTTCGGCGCGGGCCTAGGCCTGCGCTATTATTCCAGTTTCGGACCGATCCGCGTCGACGTCGGAACGCCGCTCAATCCGCAGTCCGACGACAGCCGCATCGCCGTGGTCGTCTCGCTGGGCCAGGCCTTCTGATGGCCGAGGCGGTCATCCGCGAAGGCGAGGGAGCGCCAACTCCGCCGCTCAGGATCAAGCCGCACTGGTCGCGGCGGCTGGCGGGTGAACTGGCGACCCTGCTGGTTGCGCTGATGATCCTCTTGAGCATCGGGTTGGTTGCGCTCGACACGGCGCCCGGGCATCGCTGGCTCGTCGACCGCTTGTCCGAGGTCGAAACCAGGTCGGGGCTCCGCTTCCGTATCGGCCGGATCGAGGGCTCGATTTTCGGCGAGAGCCGGCTGCGCAACGTCCAGGTGCTCGACCCGCAGGGCGTCTTCCTGACCTCGCCGGAAATCACGCTCGATTGGACACCTATGGCATGGCTGACCAACAGCCTGAAGATTCAGCGGCTGGAGGCGGACCGGCTGCGGCTGGAACGGCTGCCGAAGCTCAGGCCAACCGGGCGCAAGGGGCCCGTGCTTCCCGATTTCGATATCCGCATCGACAAGCTGGATATCCGCCGCTTCGAGGTCGCGGCCGCCGTCACTGGCCGACCGATGGTTGGCGGCTTGTCGGGCAGCGCGGACATCCGATCGGGCCGAGCCAAGGTGACGCTCGACGGCGCGCTGCAGGGCGGCGACCGGCTGCTGGTCAAGCTCGACGCCGAGCCCGACGGCAATCGCTTCGACCTCGAGGTCCGGGCCAATGCGCCGGCGAACGGCCTGCTGCCGGCCCTGTTCGGATCGAAGCGGCCGATGCAGCTGGTCGTCGCCGGCGACGGTACGTGGAAGGCGTGGCGTGGGCGGGCGGCGATGAACCTGTCCGGAAGGCCGGCGGCACGGCTGGCGCTTGGCGCCGACAATGGCCGCTACCGCTTGTCCGGCAAGCTGGCGCCGGCGCCCTTCCTCAAGGGCAAATTGCAGCGGCTGACCGCGCCGGTCATCGATGTCCGTGGCAACGGCACCTTCGAGCGCCGCCAGCTGGACGGGGAGCTGCGGCTGGCCTCGCAATCGCTGCGCGCGGTGGCCCGCGGCATGGTCGACCTGGCCGACGGTGCCTATCGTAACCTTCGCCTCGGCGTCGACCTGCTGCGCCCGCCGTCGCTGTTCAAGAACATGACCGGGCGCAACGTGCGACTAGTCTGGACCCTCGACGGGCCGTTCGGACGCGCCGATTATTCCTATCGGCTGACCTCGCCGCTCGTGAAATTCGACAATACCGGCTTCGTCAGTGTCCGCGCCGAGGGAAGGGGACGCGGCTCGGCCTGGCCGATGCGCGTGCCGCTCAGGCTTCAGGCGCGGGCGGTGACCGGGGTCGGCGACGTCGCCGGCGCCATCCTCGCCAACGTCAGGCTGGAGGGCATGCTTAGCGTGACGCCGCAGCTGGTCCGCGGCGACAACCTCGCGCTGCAGAGCGACAAGCTCCGCGGCAAGGTCTCGCTGATGATCGACCTCCGCACCGGCCGGTTCGACATCGTCATCTCGGGCGGAATGACACGCTATTTGATCCCCGGTCTCGGCATCGTCGATGTCAAGAGCGACCTGCATGTCGTCCCCGGTCCGGGCGGCAAGGCACGAGTGCTCGGCAAGGCCGAGGCCTGGGTGCGGCGGCTCGACAATAGTTTCTTCCGCGAGCTGACCGGCAGCCTGCCGCGCCTGACCACCGATCTCGAGCGCACGACCGACGGAGTGCTGCATTTCTCCAACCTGCAAATCTATTCGCGCGACCTGAGGCTGTCCGGCTCGGGAATCCGCCGCCGCGACGGAACCTTCCATATCGAAGCGCGCGGGCGCCAGGCGACCTACGGGACGTTGCGGCTGGTGCTCGATGGCCGGATCGAGCGGCCGAAGCTCGATATTTTCCTCGACCATCCCAACGAAGCAATGGGCATCCGCAACATGCGGCTGCTGCTCGACCCGACGGCGGCCGGCTTCGACTATCGCGCGGCCGGCGGTTCGAAACTCGGACCGTTCACGAGCAACGGGCGGATCCTGCTGCCGAAGGGCGGGCGGACAATCATTTCCATCGCCGCCCTGAACGTCGCAGGTTCGACTGGCCGCGGCGACCTGCGCGCCGATCCCGGCGGCTTTACCGGCACGCTGGCTTTGTCGGGCCCGATCAGCGGCACGCTGGGCTTTTTGCCGGTTAATGGCGCGCAGCGGATCGAGGCGCATCTCGTGGCGAGCAACGCCCGGATCCCGGGCGGAACGGCCATTGCCATCCGCACCGGCAAGCTCGACGGCAGCATCCTGCTGGAAGAGGCGCGGACCTCGCTCGACGGCACATTCGTCGGCCGCGGCATTGCCTATGGCGCGCTCGACCTTGCCCGGGTGACGGCCAGCGGCAGGCTGGTCAACGGCTCCGGCCAAATTCGTGCGGCGCTGGCCGGCCGCCGCGGGCAGGCATTCGAGCTGGTCGGCCTCGCCGACATCTCGCCCGACCGGATCAGCATAACCGGCCGTGGCGAAGTCGAGCGGCGGGCCCTGGTGCTGGAAAGCCCGGCGGTCCTGACCAGGGCCACTGGCGGCTGGCAGATCGCGCCGACGCGGGTCCGCTTCGGCGGCGGCCGCGCCAGCGTCTCGGGACGGACGGGCGATGATCCCGAACTGCACGCGACCGTCCAGGCCATGCCGCTCGAAGTGCTCGATATCTTCTGGCCCAACCTCGATATGAGGGGCAGCGCCAACGGCCGCCTCGACTATCGCTGGCGGGGCGAGAATGGCAGGCCGAGCGGGCGCGCCGACCTCCGCATCCGCGGCCTCAGCCGCGCCGGTCTCGTGCTATCGTCGAAGCCGATCGACGTCGGGCTCGCCGCAGTGCTGTCGGGCGGCAGGGCTGCGATGCGCGCGGTAGCGGTAAGTGACGGCAAGACCATCGGCCGGGCGCAGGCGCGCTTCGCGCCGCTAGGGCCAGGGCCGGTCGTGGCGGCATTGATGAATGCGCCAATGGTGCTGCAACTGCGCTATGCCGGCCCCGCCGACACTTTATGGCGCCTGTCGGGCGTCGAGGTCTTCGATCTTTCCGGGCCGGTTGCCATTGGCGCCGACATCGGCGGGCGGCTGGTGCAGCCGGTCATTCGCGGCTCGCTGAAGGCGCAGAATGCGCGGATCGAGAGCGCGGTCACGGGCATGGTGGTCACCGGCCTCAATGCCAACGGCCGCTTTGGCGGGTCGCGGCTGTTGCTCGATTCCATCTCGGGAGCGACACCGGGCGGCGGCACGATTTCGGGGACGGGCTCGGTCAATTTCTCCGGGGGAAGCCCAAGCTTCGACCTCGACTTCAACGTGCGCGAGGCCCAGCTCCTCAATCGCGACGACCTCGCCGCCACCGTCACCGGCCCGATTTCGATCCGCTCCGGCGGCCGAGGCGGCCGCATCTCGGGCAATCTCAGGCTCAATCGCGGCCGCTTCACGCTCGGCCAGGCGAGCGCCGCGGCAGCCGTCCCGCAGCTGCAGGTCCGGCATGTCGGCCGCGACGAGGAAGACATGATCGAGATCGAGCAGCTGGCGCCCTGGGAGCTCGACGTCAAAGTGGCTGGCGACGACCTGACCGTGCGTGGGCTCGGAATCGACAGCCTGTGGCGAACCGACCTCAGCATCGGCGGCAGCGTCGCCGCGCCGCGCCTGACCGGGCGCGCCGAGCTCGACCGCGGCGATTATGAGTTTGCCGGCCGCAATTTCCGGCTGGAGCATGGCGTCATCCGCTTCCGCGGCGAGAGCCCGGTCGATCCGCTTCTCGACATCCGCGCCGAGGCGCAGGTTCAGGGCCTCAACGCCAGCGTGCTGGTGCGTGGCACCGGACTCAAACCCGAGATCACTTTCGCCAGCATCCCGGCGTTGCCGCAGGACGAATTGCTGTCGCGCATCCTCTTTGGCACTTCGATCACCAACCTGTCGGCGCCGGAGGCGGTACAGCTCGCCTCGGCCGTCGCGGCCCTGCAGTCGGGCAGCGGCAGCCTCGACCCCATTAACGCCGTCCGCCGCGCCGTCGGGCTCGATCGGCTCCGCGTCGTGCCGGCGGACGTCGCCACCGGCCAAAAGACGGCCATCTCGGCGGGCAAATATGTCGGCCGAAAATTGTTCGTCGAGGTAATCACCGACGGCCAGGGCTATTCGGCGACGCGCGTCGAGTATCAGGTGACGCGCTGGCTCTCGATCCTGTCGAGCATCTCGACCATCGGCCGCACCAGCGCCAACGTGAGGGTGTCGAAGGACTATTAGTTGTCATTGTGCTTGGCGGCGCTAGTTTCGGGCTGCCGACAGGACCGGGGGACATCAATGGCCGAAGAACAGATTCCAAGTATTACGCCGCAAGGCATTCTTCCCGGCTGGCGAACCCGCAAGTCCGTGATGGCGCGTGAGGACATGCCCGAGCATCACCGCCTCAGACAGTCCCTGTCCTGGCCCCATCTTGTTGCATTGGGAGTCGGCGCGATTGTCGGAACCGGCATCCTTACCCTGATCGGCGTTGGCGCCGGCAAGGCCGGTCCGGCGGTGATCCTCTCCTTCGCCATCGCCGGCATCATCTGCGCCTGCGCGGCGCTCGCTTACGCGGAGGTCGCGACGATGATCCCAGCGTCGGGCTCCGCCTACACCTATTCCTACGTCGTGTTCGGCGAGCTGATCGCCTGGATGATCGGTGTCGCCCTGGTCCTGGAATACACCTTGGTGGTCAGTGCGGTCGCCGTCGGCTGGTCCGGCTATGCCGCTGGCTTCCTGGCCAGCATCGGCATGGGCCTGCCAACCGACCTGACTCAAGGTCCAGAGCTTGGCGGGATCATCAACCTGCCGGCGATCTTCATCATCGTCGTCGTCGCGGGACTGCTGATCGCCGGAACGCGTGAGAGCGCGACCGTCAATGCCATCCTCGTCGTCATCAAGATGTTGGCGCTGGCCTTGTTCATCGCGGTCGCGCTGCCCGTGTTCAACGCTGACCATTTCACGCCCTTCATGCCCTACGGCTTCCCGCGCACCGGTCCGTCCGGCAGCGAAGTCGGCGTCATGGCGGCCGCGGCGATCATCTTCTTCGCCTTCTACGGTTTCGACGCCATCGCCACGGCGGCCGAGGAAGCCAAGGACCCCAGCCGCGACCTCGCAATCGGCATTGTCGGATCGATGGTCGTCTGCGTGCTCATCTACATGCTGGTCGCGGCGGCCGCGATCGGCGCCGTCGCCTACACCGGCTTTGCCGACAGCGCGGAACCGCTGGCGCTGATATTGCGCGAGATCGGACAGGGCTGGGCGGCGCAGGTGCTCGGCGCTTCGGCGGTCATTGCCTTGCCGACGGTTATCCTCGCCTTCTTCTACGGTCAAAGCCGTATCTTCTTCACCATCGCCCGTGACGGCCTGCTCCCCAGTAAGCTGGCGAATGTATCGAAACGCGGCACGCCGGTCCGAATCACCATATTTACCGCCATCGTCACGTCGATCTTTGCCGGTTTGATTCCACTGACCGCGATCGCCGCGCTTGCCAATGCCGGGACTTTGGCGGCGTTCGTCGCCGTCTGCGCCGCAATGCTGGTGCTGCGCCGGCGCGAACCCAACCGCGAACGCAAGTTTAGAACGCCGGCGCCCTGGCTGGTCGGGATCGTCGGCATTGTCGGTTGCCTCTACCTCTTCATCAGCCTGCCGAACCGGACGCAAATCTTCTTCGTCGTCGCCCAGATCATCGGCCTGTTGCTCTACTTCGTCTATGGAGGCCGCGCCGCGGAGAAGGCGCGCGCGAATGCATGACCGCAAGCGGCTGACAAATATCGTCGGCGGCTCGGCAGGCAATCTCGTCGAGTGGTTCGACTGGTACGTCTACGCCGCCTTCGCGCTCTATTTCGCGCCGAGCTTCTTCCCGCAGGGCGATCAGACGGCGCAGCTCCTGCAAACCGCCGCCATCTTCGCGGTCGGCTTCGTCGTCCGGCCGATCGGCGCCTGGCTGATGGGCATCTACGCCGACCACAAGGGCCGCAAGGCCGGACTGACGCTGTCGGTATCGCTGATGTGCGCAGCCTCGCTGCTGATCGCGGTTGCGCCGACCTATGCCCAGGCCGGTCTACTGTCGCCTGCCATCCTGCTCATCGCGCGGCTGCTGCAGGGCATCAGCCTCGGCGGCGAATATGGGTCGAGTGCGACCTATCTGAGTGAGATCGCCGACCGGGAGCGGCGCGGCTTCTGGTCCAGCTTCCAATATGTGACGATCATCGGCGGCCAGCTGACCGCGCTGGCCCTCCTGGTAACCCTGCAGGCGCTGCTCGGCGAGGAAGCGATGCAGGCCTGGGGCTGGCGCCTCGGCTTCTTCGCCGGGGCGGTGCTGGCCGTGGTCGTCTTCTTCATTCGCCGCCGGCTCGATGAGACGCTGAGCTTCACCAATGTCGCCGGCAGGGCCGACCGGCCGAAGTCGACCGCACGCAACCTGTTCAAGGAGCATCCGCGTCAGGCTTTCCTGGTCATGGCCCTGACCGCCGGCGGCACCGCCGCTTTTTATGCCTACACCATCTATCTGCAGAAGTTCCTGGTGAACACCAGCGGCTTCGACCGCGCCACCGCGTCCCGGATCATGACCGTGGCGCTGGGTATGATGCTGCTGATTCAGCCGCTCGCCGGGCGCCTGTCGGACCGAATCGGGCGCAAGCCGCTCATGATCTTCTTCGGCGTCTCAGCGATGCTCTTCACCTATCCGATCTTCACGACGCTGGAGACGGTCAAGAGCGTTCCGGCCGCCTTCGCGCTCGTCATGGCCTGCCTCCTCATGGTCACCGGCTATTCCTCGATCAACGCCATCATCAAGGCGGAGATGTTCCCGGCGCATATACGCGCGCTGGGCGTGGCGTTGCCGTTTGCAATCGCCAACGCGATTTTCGGCGGCACGGCGGAATATGTGGCCCTGTACCTCAAGGATGTCGGCCACGAGCGCTGGTTTTACATCTATATCTCAGGCTTGGCGGCGATGTCGCTGATCGCCTACGTCCGCATGCGAGAGACGAAGACCAACAGCCTCATCGAGGAGGACTGATCTCTAGCGCTTGAGAAAGCCTTCGAGGTCGTCGCGCATTTCGGACAGCGAGCTGCGACTCCAGTTCTCGTTCCACGGCGAATCCTCGCCGGTGGTGCTGTCCTTGAGGAAGGTGGGCGCGCTCCAGCTCGTCGGCGCGATCTGCGGCTTGGCGTTGGCAAGGCAGCCGATGTCGAACGGTTCCTGGAACTTGAGGCCAACCTGGTCGCCGCCAGCCCAGACGATTGTCGCGAAGAACTGGCCGGCTTCGCGCAAGTCGAGCATGATTTCGGAGCCGAGCGGATAGTCGGTGCTGACGTCGACCAGCGCCCCGCCTTCCGAGACGTTGCGCAGCCGCGCCGGATGGCTGTCGTGGGCATAATGGATCTCGCCGACCCAGATGAGCGGATGGCGCTTCTCATTGCGGTCATTGGGCCCGCCCTTCGGCACCTCGACCGCGGACACGATTTCCGCGGGGACCAGCCCGACCACCTGGTCGTCGAAGCTGCGGCGGATGACTTCGAGCAGCAAGGCGGCATGGGCGACAGGGTCGCACTCTATGCGGGTCTCGTGGGCGAATTCCATGCCGACCCGGTCGCCCTTGATCCAGCGGACGGCGGCATCGATGCTGAAGCCGTTGCCGAGCTTCAGCTCGACGATGTCCCACAGCTTGAGCCCTGACAGGCCGCGGATCATCGCACCGCCGGCCGACAGGTTGACGAGCTCGACCGTTTCCTCGCGGTCGCCGCGGACAACGGTTGCCGTCTCGTCGTTCAAGCGATGCCGGTCCTTGTGCCGGTGGTTGCTGGCGCGGGTCTCGGCACGCGAAACCATGTGGGCATCAAGCGAATCTTCGCTCATGTGCCTGCGATTCTTGTCAGCCAGGAGCGGCTGCTTTTCACCGCGAAGCACCAATGCGCGGAAACTGTTTTGCGACGGCTCTGCTGTCATTCCTCCCCAGTAACCGATTTAGGTTACCAGAAAGTGAGCATTTTCAGGCCGAATAATACATGTCGAATTCGACCGGACTGGGGGTCGTTTCCCAGCGCATGACCTCTTCCCACTTCAGCTCCATATAGGCGTCGATCTGGTCGTCGCTGAAGACGTCGCCCTTTGTGAGGAATGCGCGGTCGTTGTGCAGCGACACCAGCGCCTCGCGCAGCGAGCCGCAGACCGTCGGCACGTCGACCAGCTCCTGTGGCGGCAGGTCGTAGAGGTTCTTGTCCATCGCGTCGCCCGGATGGAGGCGGTTCTGGATGCCGTCCAGGCCGGCCATCAGCAGTGCTGAATAAGCGAGATAGGGGTTGGCGAGCGCATCGGGGAAGCGGAACTCGACGCGCTTGGCCTTGTCGCCGGCGCCATAGGGGATGCGGCAGGAGGCCGAGCGGTTGCGGCTCGAATAGGCCAGCAGCACCGGCGCCTCGAATCCGGGGACCAGCCGTTTGTAGCTGTTGGTCGTCGGATTGGTGAAGGCGTTGAGGGCGCGCGCGTGCTTGATGACGCCACCGATGAAATACAGCGCGAGATCCGACAGCCCGGCATAGCCATTGCCGGCGAACAGCGGCTTGCCGCCCTTCCAGATCGACATGTGGGTGTGCATGCCGCTGCCGTTATCCTTGGCTATCGGCTTGGGCATGAAGGTCGCGGTCTTGCCGTAGGCCTGGGCGACCATGTGCACGACATATTTGTAGACCTGCATGCGATCCGCGGTCTGGACGAGCGTGCCGTAAGTCAGGCCGAGCTCGTGCTGCGCCGCGGCGACCTCATGATGATGCTTGTCGCAGGGCAGTCCCATTTCAAGCATGGTCGACACCATCTCGCCGCGGATGTCGCCGGCGCTGTCGACCGGCGCGACCGGGAAATAGCCGCCCTTGGCGCGCGGCCGGTGGGCGAGGTTGCCGCCGTCATATTCGCGCATGCTGTTGGTTGGCAGCTCGATGTCGTCGAGCTTGTAGCCGGAGGCGTTGTAGCTGTCCTCGAAGCGCACATCGTCGAACATGAAGAATTCGGCTTCGGGGCCGACGTAAACGGTGTCGCCGACGCCGCTCGCCTTGAGATAGGCCTCCGCGCGGGTGGCGGTGGAGCGCGGGTCGCGGCCATAAAGCTCGCCGGTGGCGGGTTCGACGATGTTGCACACCAGGATCAGCATTGGCGTCGCGCTGAACGGGTCGATGTAGCTGCTGGTGAGGTCCGGCTTCAGGATCATGTCTGACTCGTTGATCGCCTTCCAGCCCGCGATCGAGCTGCCATCGAACATGAAGCCGTCGGTCAGCTGGTCCTCGTCGATCGCTGAGGCGACCATGGAGAGGTGCTGCCACTTGCCCTTGGGATCGGTGAACCGGAGATCCACCCACTCGATTTCATTGTCCTCGATGCTTTTGAGGATCTTGCCCGCGTCGCTCGCCATGTTCCGCTTCCTCATTCCTCGCCGTTGGCCCTCACGCTGGATCAATGCCCGCCGGGTCCCCAGCCGGCGCTGGGGAGGCAAGGTCACGAATCCGTGTGCTGGGTCCCAAAGATTCCCGAGGGCAGGCCAAGAGTCATGGGGGCTGTGAACAATTCACGCCGGAACGCGGCTGCCATTCCACCCGTTGGCGGCGGTTGGAAGGAGTGGGCATGAGCGCGCGAACCGGCTTTGTGACCTTCACCCGCCTGGGCTTTGCGGCCCGCGGCCTGCTCTACATCGTGATCGCCATGCTCCTCATCCGCAGCGGGCAGAGCGAGGATGTCAGCGGCGCGCTCATCGAGCTGGGCAGGGACGGTGGAGATCCCCTGCTGCTGGCGATGGCTGCCGGTTTCATCGCCTACGGACTGTGGCGGCTGGCAGATGCGGCGCTCAACACCGAATATCATGAGCCGGGGGCGAAAGGCGGTCGCCAGCGCCTCGCAGCCGCCGGCAGCGGAATCATCTATTTGCTGCTTGCCTGGCAATCGATCCGGCTAATCGACGGCAAATCTTCCGGTGCAGCCGACGCCGACGAGCGTGCCAGCGAAGCCCTCCAACTACCGGGCGGTCCGCTGCTGCTCGCCGCCGCTGGAGCGGTCCTGGTCGGCGTCGGCATCTACCAGCTCGTCAAGGCCTATCGCTGTAGCTTCTGCGATCGCCTTGATCCCAAGGTCGCCCACCTTCCGTCGGTTCGATGGATCGGCCGGGCCGGCTATTCTGCGCGCGGGCTGATTTTCATCGTCAGCGGCTATTTCATCTTCGGCGCCGGCGTGGCGGCGCGCGCCAGCGAAGCGGGTGGCATGGAGGAGGCCCTGCGCTGGCTCGACAGTCCGGCGGACATGCTCGTGGCTGGTGGCCTGCTGTTGTTCGGCCTGTTCAGCATGGTCGAGGCGCGCTTCCGCATGATTCACGAGGTGCCGCTGGACGAGGCCGCCCAAGTCGTCAGCCTGGACCGGCGCCTCTAGGCCGCGCGTGTCGACATGCTGCCGTCGTTCGTCCGCAACCTCGACCGGAATGTCCTGATTGCCTTCCTGGCGCTGGTGCTGCTGCTTGCGGGCGTCGGAAACCTCGCCTCCGATGTCGTGGAAGGCGACACGCTGGCGTTTGATCGCTGGCTGATCGAGCGCCTGCGCGACCCGGCTGATCCAGCCTCGCCAGTCGGCCCGGCATGGCTCAAGAAGGCGATGCTCGACCTGACCGCCCTGGGCGGTGGCTCGTTCCTGACCGTCCTCACTCTCGGAACGGCCGGTTTCCTCATGGCAGCGCGCAAGTGGGGCATGGCCGTCTTCGTGGTCGTCGCCATCGCCAGCGGCGCTCTGGCCGCGAACCTGCTCAAATGGATGTTCGTTCGGGCCCGTCCGGACCTGGTTCCCCACTTGGTCTCGGTTGATTCAGCCAGCTTCCCGAGCGCTCATGCGATGAATTCGGCGGTGACCTTCTTGACGCTGGGAGTGCTGCTCAGCCGTACGCAAAAGGACTCGCGGCTGAAGATCTATCTGATGGCCACGGCGGTCATCCTCACGCTGATCGTGGGATTTTCTCGAGTCTATCTTGGTGTGCACTGGCCGACCGACGTCCTTGCCGGCTGGGCCGTCGGTGCAGCCTGGGCAATTTTCTGTTCGATCATCGCCGCCATCCTCCAGCGTCGCGCCGCCATCGAGCGGGAAGGCGAGACCTCGGCACCGCCCTCACAGCGCACGTAGGTCGCTTAATCCACGGGCGGCCAGTGCTTGGTCCAGGCCCGGCGCGCGCGGCCCGGTGAAGACGGCGATGCCCGGCGACGGCTCGTCGGGCCACGGCTGGCCTTGCGTGAGAAAGGCGATGCGGCGGGCGATGCCCAGCCCGCCATCGACAAACTGGACGCCGGGCAGTGCATCGGCCAGCTCGTCCGAGAGCAGGGGAAAATGGGTGCACGCGAGGACGACGGTATCCAACGTTTCCGCCCTTTTCAGAGGCTCGACCGCCGCCGCAATGGCCGCCGGGTCGATTGGCTTGCCGGCCAGCTTTGCCTCCGCAAGCGCCACCAGCTCGGCCGAACCGTGGCGGATAATCATGCAGTCGGACGCGAACCTGGCCGCGAGATTGTCGACATAGGGTTGCCGAACGGTTGCCTCGGTCCCGAGCACGCCAATGACGCGTGTCTTCGACATCTCCGCTGCGGGTTTGATCGCCGGGACCGTACCGACAATCGGCAGGTCGAGCGCGTCCCGGGCATGATCGAGCGCGATGGTCGACGCGGTGTTGCAGGCGATGACCGCAATGCGCGGACGGAAACGCTCGGCCAGTCTGCCCAGCAATGCAGGTACGTGTTCAGCAAGCTCCGCCTCTGTCTTGGTCCCGTAAGGGAAGCCCGCACTGTCAGCGGCATAGACGATCGGTGCCTGCGGCAGCAGCGTCCGCGTCGGCCCCAGTACCGACAGGCCGCCGACACCGGAATCGAAAAAGAGGATCGGGGCGGCAGGGTCCATTGGCTCGCCT
>DATFEO010000003.1:0-10023 GCA_035250985.1 Sphingomicrobium sp.
GGCCCGCCTTCCCCCAATAGGCGCAGCGTCCGCGCTCGCGGATAACTGCGGAACCAAGGATGAGGTGGTGGAGCCGAGGGGGATCGAACCCCTGACCTTCGCAATGCCATTGCGACGCTCTCCCAGCTGAGCTACGGCCCCTTGTCCAGAGCAAGCGCATTTAGGCGAAACTTCCCGTTGTGCAAGTGGAAGTGACGGAAAAGGCGGGCGCTCCCCGCCGCCTTTTCGTCACGGTCGCGGCGCTGACCCTCAAATCACAAGATCAATCTTCGTCGTCGTCACCCTTGGCCACGCCAAGGTTGTCGTCGTCCGTCGCCAGGTCCACCTCGTCGTCGGCACTGGGCTCCTCATCCTCGTCGGGGACGAGCTCCTCGGCAGCCAGGTCGTCGTCCTGCGTTTCGGCCTTTTCCGGAGCTTCGGTAGCCGCCTCGAACGGCAGCGGCTGCTTCGACTTCAGCACCGGTTCCGGCATCCAGGCATTGCCGCATTCGATGCAGGTGACGGGCTCGTCCTTGCCGAGGTCATAAAAACGGGTCGCGCATTTGGGACAGGTGCGCTTGGTGCCCCACTCGGGCTTCACCATTGTCAAAAAACTCCAGTCTGCAGTCGATTGGTCCGCCGCATCGACGGTTGGTCGGCGGCACCGCGGCGCGCGCCTTGCCATAGGCTTTGAGCCCTGTCAAAGCGCCGCGCTTGTGAGCGAAGAGACCACCACCAGCCGAGCCATCGTCATCGCCGTCGATGGCCCGGCGGCGAGCGGCAAGGGCACCATCGCCCGCGCGCTCGCCCGGCATTTCAAGCTGCCGCATCTCGACACGGGCCTCCTCTACCGTGCGGTAGCCTTGAACCTGTTCCGCTTCGGCGGAGACCCGGGCAGCGAGTTCGAGGCCATGCGTGCCTGCGACATCACCTCGGTTTCGCTCGACGATCCGGACCTGCGCTCGGAAATCGTCGGCTCCATCGCTTCACGCATCTCTGTTTATCCATCGGTGCGTGAGAAGCTGCTCGACCGGCAGAGCCGCTTCGCCGGCCAGGCCGGCGGCGCGGTGCTCGACGGCCGCGACATCGGCACGGTCATCGCCCCGGATGCCGATGTGAAGCTGTTCGTCACTGCCTCGGTCGAAGTGCGTGCTCGCCGCCGCGTCGCCGAACTGCTGTCGCGCGGCATGCCGGCACATCTTGAAGACGTCATCATCGACTTGAAAGCCCGCGACGCCCGCGACTCCGGTCGGGAAAGGGCACCCCTCGCGCAAGCGAAGGACGCACTGTTGCTCGACACCAGCGACATGGACATCGACCAGGCGGTCGCCGCGGCAATTGCGCTTGTCGAAAAGAAGCTCGGCTAAACTTGCAAGCGTCGTTTTAGGGGCGCAACATAAGTCAATGGACGCGCCGACCCGCAGCCTGCGGCCAAGCCCCGGACAACGTGCCCTCGCCGAAGCTCTCGCCCGCGGCGAGGCGGTAATGGGCAAGGCAGTCGAGGCCGTGTCTGCGTCGGTCTATATCGACCCGGACCGTTATGAGGCGGAGCAGCGCGCGCTCTACGCCAGGCTGCCGTTGCTGGTCGCGCCGTCAGCCTTGGTCCCGGCACCCAATCTGGCGGTCGCCCACGACGGCTATGGGACGCCCTTGATCCTGACCCGCGACGGGCAGGGCGAGGCGCATGTCCTCGCCAATGTCTGCCGACACCGCGGCACGCGGCTGGTGGAGGCCTGCGACGAGCCGACCCCGGCCTCGCGCATCGTCTGCCCCTACCATGCCTGGACCTATCGCGCCGACGGCGCGCTCATCGGCCTGCCGCGCGCCGATTGCTTCCCGGGCATGGACAAGGCCGACCACTCGCTGCTGGCGTTCAGGGACTATGAGTGCGGCGGGCTTATCTGGTTCTCGCGCGACGCCAAGGAAGATTTCGCCGAGATCGACATGCTGTGCGAGGACTTCGACGCCTTCGGCATTTCCAGCCATTATCTCTACAGGCGTCGCACACATGAGGTCGGCGCCAACTGGAAGCTGGTGATCGACGCTTTCCTCGAAAGCTATCACGTCCAGCGCCTGCACGCGCAGACCATCGCCGGCTTCTTCGCCGACGGCATCACCGCCGCCGACTGCATCGGCCCGCACCAGCGCGCGGCTGTCGGCCGCGCCGACTATCTCGCCGAGATCGACCGCGACGATTGGGCGGCGCTGCGCAAGGCGGTGACCTACACCTACCAGATCTTCCCCAATGCGGTGATCATCGTCAGCCCGGACTATATCAATGTCCTGGTCGTCATGCCGCAGTCGGTCGGCCGCTGCCTGGTGGAGGATTTCATGCTGATCGCTGAGCCGCCGCAGACCAACGAAGCCGAGGCCCATTGGCGGCGAAGCTGGGAGTTGCTCGACGGCGGCACCTTCGCGGCGGAGGATTTCCACGCAGCGGCCTTGTGCCAGCGCGGTCTCGACAGCGGCTTGCTCAAGGAAGTGACGCTTGGCACGCTAGAGAATGGCATCGCCGAATTTCACGCCAAGGTCGCGGCGCTGCTCTAGCTCGCGCTGCCGCCCGGCTCGTAGATTTCCAGCCCGTCCGGAATCTTCGGCCGCTTGCCGCCGAGATGCTGGTCGACCGCGTCCAGCGCGCGCCTGAGCTGCCGCTCGCTATAGGGTTTTCGAAGGCAGCCGAGAGCCAGTTCCGGCGCGTTCTCGGGCGGTTGGCCGGTGACGAAGAGGAGCGGGACTCCGCGCTTCTTGGCTTCCTTGGCAAGCTCGATGCCGCTGCGCGAACCGCGCAGCCGCACGTCGCTTAGGATCAAGTCGACCTTCTCCCGGTTGAGCGCAGCCACCGCTTCCTCGAAGTCGTCATGGGTCGCGACGACATCATAGCCGGCGTCCTTGATCATCACCTCATTGTCGAAGGCGGTTAGGGGCTCATCCTCGATAACGAGGATACGCTTGACGTTACGCTTGCGCTTGCCGAACAGCATGGCTTTCACAGTAGGACGAACCTCGTGCCGCCGCAACGAACGAAGCGCGATCCGGTGCCGCGCCGGAAGGGTCCGCCGCCAGCGCGCGACGAGGGGCCGCAACGCATTGCCAAGCTGCTGGCCCGGGCGGGGGTCGCATCGCGCCGCGACGTCGAGCGGATGATCGCCGAAGGGCGGATCGCGCTGGACGGCGAGGTGCTGACAACCCCCGCGACTTTGCTCGAGAGCCTGAAGGGCGTGACCGTTGACGGCAGCCCGGTAAAGCGACCGGAGGCGCCGCGGCTGTTTCGATTCTACAAACCGCCGAAAACCCTGACCGCGGCCCGCGATCCCCAGGGTCGGCCGACCATCTACGACCGGCTCCCGCCCGGCCTGCCGCGGCTGATGCCGGTCGGCCGTCTCGACTTCATGACCGAAGGCCTGCTGCTGCTGACCAACGACGGCGAGCTGAAGCGCCAGCTGGAGCTGCCCAGGACCGGGGTCGTCCGCCGCTACCGGGCGCGGGCGTTCGGCGCCATCAGCCAGGACCGGCTCGAATCGCTGGCCGAGGGCATCACGATCGACGGCGTCCATTACGGCTCAATCGATGCCAACCTTGAGCGGCGCACCGGCCGCAATTGCTGGATCGAAATGGCTCTTACCGAGGGCAAGAACCAGGAGGTGCGCCGTGTGCTGGCGCATCTCGGCCTGCAGGTCTCGCGGCTGATCCGCACCGCCTACGGCCCGCTGACGCTCGAGGGGCTCGAACCTGGCCAGGTCGCGGAGGTCCAGCGCGAGGAGCTGTTCCGCTTCCGGCAGTCACTGAAATGAGGGTCATCGCCGGCGAGTGGCGCGGCCGCCCGCTGAAGGCGCCGGCGGGGCAGGGCACGCGCCCGACGGCCGACCGGACTCGTGAGACTTTGTTCTCGATGCTGGCGAGCCGGCTCGGGAGCTTCGAAGGGCTGCGTGTCGCCGACCTTTACGCCGGCAGCGGCGCGCTCGGCCTCGAGGCCCTGTCGCGCGGCGCGGCGCACGCCACCTTCGTCGAAAATGACCGCCAGGCCTTGGCCGCGATCCGCGCTAACCTGTTGGCATTCAAGGCAGAAGATCGCGCCGACGTACGACCGTTGTTTGTCGCAAATCTTGCGCCATCGCAACCTTTCGATTTGGTTTTCGCCGACCCGCCTTACGCGCCGGGTTCGGGAACTGCCGTGGTCGAGGAAGTCAAGCGTGCCGGCTGTCTCGGCCAAGGCGCCTGGCTGGCGATCGAAACTGCGGCGGCCGACCCGGTAGACGCCGGCGGCTGGAGAGTGGATGCCGAACGCCGTGTCGGGCGGGCCCGGCTTACTTTGATCCGCGCTTGGGATCCTTCGGCTTCGACGCCTTCTTGATCGCGTCGACTTCGGTCAGCAGGCGCTTGCCGATCGCAGCGGCAGCTGCCTTTCCAGCGGCCTTGACCGCCTTGCTCGACCCGCTCTCAGCCTCGCCGGTGCGGGTCTTCACATTGTGATCGGCGATGGCCGCTACCGCCGCCATGGCGCCGACCGCCAGCAAGTCGGCCACCAGGGGATGGTCGATCAGCTTGGTGACGTCGAAACCGGATGAGGCAGGGCGGGAAGCGCGGCGGGGCGTCTTGCGCTTGGGCGGTGACGGCTTTTTCGCGGCCGCTTTCTTCGCCGGTGCAGCCTTCGACTTCTTTGACGGGGCGGATTTCGCTTTTGCCGGCGACTTCTTCGCCGGCTTGGCTGCCCGTGGTTTCTTCTTCTCCGCCATTGTCATCCCTTCGTCCGAACCCAGCCAGGCCCTATGCATGTCGGCGCGTTGCGACGGAACTGCAAGCGCTCGCGCCAGTTCCCGCTCGACTCGTCGTTAACGGTCCGAAATAACGTTAATCGAGTCTCGCGTCTGTCATCGTCATGCGCCAGTCTCGGCACCGAGTTCCAAACAGGGAGACCTCATTGCGTAAAACGCTGACCGGCTTGGCGGTTGCCACCCTGGCGGTGCCGGTGCTTCCAGCCCCGGCCCTGGCCAGCGACAGCGGCTATTATGAGGGCAAGGTGTGGCGCGATTCGCACGGCCGATTGCGCTGCAAGCGACCCAACGGCACGACCGGACTCATCATCGGTGCGGCGGGCGGCGCGCTCGTCGGGCGCGCAATCGACACGGGCGGTGAGCGCGCGACCGGCACCATCCTTGGAGCCGCGGCCGGGGCGCTTCTAGGCCGGGAAGTCGAGCGGAGCCGCTATCGCTGCCGCTGATGGAATCACTTTGGCCGGCGCCGCGCACCCACCCCCACTTACCGGCGCCGGCCATTCCTGGGGTGCCATACTGTATTGACATAATAATACACCTCCTTTAGGCTGGTGCCAAAGGGAGGACTTGGATCATGTACAGCCAGAACGACCTCGACGAGGCGGTGGCGGCCGGGGCGCTCAGCGCCGACCAGGCCAATGCCTTGCGCGCCTTCATCGAGCAGCAGCGGGCGACGCCGGCGGTTGATGAGGAGCAGTTCCGCCTGATCACCGGCTTTAACGATATCTTCGTCTCCATCGCCGCCGCGATCCTGCTGTTCGCAGTCGGCTTCATCGGCCAGTCGATTGGCCAGAATCTTGGCCTGACCGTCGACATTGACGGCCCGTCGCCGATTGCGCCCTTGTTCGTCGCCGCAACGGCCTGGGGCCTCGCGCTCTTCTTCACCGCCAGCCGGCGGATGGCGCTGCCGTCCATCCTGCTGCTGCTGGCTTTCGTCGGCGGCGTCTTCGCCACGGCCGGCTTCGCTTTGGCCATGGGGGTGGGCGAACCGCCCGACAATCAGGAAGCCATTTACGCCGGTATCATCGCCGCGATCTCAGGCGCTCTCGCTGCCGGCGCGGCCTGGCTGCACTGGAAGCGCTTCCGGGTCCCGATCACGGTTGCCGCCGGCGCCTTGGCCGCCTCGGCAATCGCCGCCGGCCTGCTAATCGCGGTTCTTGGCAACCTCGACGGCGTCAATCGTGACATCATGCTCGGCTTCGTGCTGCTGCTCGGCATCGGCGTCTTCCTGTTCGCCATGCGCTGGGATTCCTCGGACCCCGCCCGCGTCACCCGCCGCACCGATGTCGCCTTCTGGCTGCACCTGCTGGCGGCGCCGATGATCGTCCACCCGATCTTCACCCTGCTCGGCCTCAACAACAATACGGCGACGATCGGCGAAGGCCTGGTCGTGATCGTGCTTTACGTCATCATTGGTGTGACGGCCCTCGCCATCGACCGCCGCGCGCTGCTGGTCTCGGCGCTCGCCTATGTGTTGTACGCTCTGAACGAGCTGTTCCGGCAGTTCGGCGCGGTCGAGCTGAACGTGGCGCTGACGGCCTTGATCATCGGCTCGTCGCTGCTGATGTTGTCCGCCTTCTGGCACCAGGCGCGCGGTATGGTCGTGCGGCCGCTGCCCGAGAGCCTCAAGGCCAGGCTGCCCCTGATCGACCGGCCGGCTAGTCCCGTACCAGCCGCATGAGCCGGCGCTCGAGCGGGGCCAGGACCAGCGACAGGTCGTGGCCCCGCTTCAGCACCGCGCCATGCTCCGAAACCAAGGCGAACGCCCCCTGCTTCGCATGAAGTTCGGGGCGTTTGTGTATCCAGATTTCCGGGCGGTCGGCGGAGCGGCGGAAGGCGGCGAAGCTGGCGACGTCGATGTCGAAGTGCATGGCATAGTCGCGCCAGTGGCCGGCGGCGACCATGCGGCCATAAAGGTCAAGCAGGCGGCGCAGCTCGACGCGGTCGAATGAGGTGATAGGACGCCGATCCCGCGGATGCGGAAACGACGTCACGACGCTCAAGCGCTTTTAGCCTTGGGCGCTGGCGCGCGCCTCGTCTTGAGTTGCGCGACCTCGGCACGGAGCGCCTCGATCTCGGCCTCCAGTTCGGCGAGCCGGACCCGGGTCGGGTCGACGTCTTCGCCACACGGCGTGCCGTAAGGAACGAAGCCCGGGCTGTAATGCACGGTGTCGATCGGCACCGGCTTGGCGGGTATGCCGACAACGGTCGAGCCCGGCACGACGTCCTTGGTCACCACCGAATTGGCGCCGATCTTGGCGCCCTCGCCGACGGTGATTGGGCCCAGGACCTGGGCGCCGGAGCCGATGACGACATTGTCGCGCAAGGTCGGGTGGCGCTTGCCGCCGACGCCCGTCGTCGGGTTCGTGCCGCCCAAGGTGACGCTCTGGTAGATGGTGACATTGTCGCCGATCTCGGCGGTCTCGCCAATCACCGTGAAACCATGGTCGACAAAGAAGTTGCGGCCGATCTTGGCGCCCGGATGAATGTCGATGGCGGTCAGGAAGCGAGCGAGATGGTTCACCGCGCGCGCCAGGAAGAACAGGTCGCCGCCATACAGCCAGTGCCCGACGCGGTGGAGGGCCAGCGCCCAGACGCCCGGATAGATGAGCACTTCCCAGCGCGAGCGCGCTGCGGGATCGCGCGATTTTACCGAGTCCAGATAATCGATCAGCGCCAACGCCAAGCGCGTGCTTCCTTTTGCCTTTGCCTGCCTAATTTATGTCGCCGGCGGGGCAAATGCCAGCCGGTATGCCCGATTTCAGCGCCGAAGCCGCTTGCGGGCCTTGCTGCGCTGCGCCAATGGCGAATCCCTGAACAGGGGTGGAGGTCCATATTTCCCCCGAATGGCTGGCCGATCCGGCGACCTTGCTGCCTTTCGTCCTGATCGGCTTCGCCGCCCAGTTGGTGGACGGCGCGCTCGGCATGGCGTTCGGCCAGATTTCAAGCACGCTGCTGATTGCCTTCGGCGTGCCGCCAGCGGCTGCGTCGGCGGGGGTCCATACCGCGGAGACCTTCACCACCGCCGTTTCCGGTGTCAGCCATGTTGCTCACCGCAACGTCGACTGGTGGCTGTTCCTCAGGATCGTCATCCCGGGCGTGATCGGCGGCATCGCCGGCGCCTATCTTCTGACCCGTGTCAGCGCCGAGGTCGCCAAGCCGGTGGTGCTTGTCTACCTGACCGCGCTTGGCCTCTACCTCTTTTACCGCGGCGTCATGCACCGCCATACGGAAAGGCGGCCGAAAGTCATCGCCCCCCTCGGCCTTGCCGGCGGCTTCCTTGATGCAGCGGGTGGTGGCGGCTGGGGTGCGATCGTCACGTCCAACCTGCTGGTCCAGGGCAGCAATCCTCGCAAGACCATCGGCACCGTCAACACCGCTGAATTCTTCTTGACCGTCACCATCTCCGCGACCTTCATCGCCACGCTCGGCTGGGAGGTCTTCACCATGGCGACGATCGGCCTGCTAATGGGCGGGGTGATCGCTGCGCCATTCGGTGCCTGGATCGCGAAACGGGTCAATCCCGATCGGCTGCTGACCTTTGTCGGCCTCGTCGTCACGCTGACCAGCGGCTATGGTTTGTATCGGGCGGTGAACTAGCAAGTGGACGGCGGGAGCGGGAGGGGCATGCTCCCGCCGTCGGGAAAGCCGGCATCTAGCGCTGATGGAGTTAATCGGGCAAACCGATTATATCGATTGTATTAATCGGATCGGCCAATGACCGTTCACTTGCCCACGATCAAGCAGCTGCAATATCTGGTCGCGCTTCGGCAGCACGGTCATTTCGGCAGGGCGGCGGAGGCCTGCTTCGTCACCCAGTCGACCCTGTCAGCTGGCATCCGCGAACTCGAGACCCTGCTTGGCGTCACGCTTGTCGAACGGACGCGGCGGGTCGTCCGGTTCACGCCCTTGGGCCAGAAGATTGCCGACAAGGCCCAGCGGGTGCTGCGCGAAGGCGAGGAGCTGGCGGACCTTGCGCGCGCCGAAGGCCAGCCCTTGACCGGCGAGCTCAGGATGGGCGTCATCCCGACAATTGCCCCCTTCCTGCTGCCGGCGATGCTGCCGCGCCTGCGCCGCGAATGGCCGAACCTCAAGCTGTTCCTGCGCGAAGAGACCAGCCAGGCGGCCTGCGATGCCTTGCATCGCGGTCAGCTCGACTGCGTTCTGCTCGCCATGCCTTATGCCTGCGGCGAGGTGGAAATCGCTGAATTGTTCGACGACCCGCTTTATGTCGCTTTCCCGAGCGGGGAGGCGCCGCGCGGGGCCGAGGTTGACCCGCGGGCAATCGACGAGAGCCGCTTATTGCTGCTCGAAGACGGCCATTGCCTGAAGGACCATGCGCTGTCCGCCTGCAACCGGCCGGAGCTGCGCGCCGAGGCGACGATGATGGGCACGTCCCTCCACACCCTGGTGCAGATGGTCGACAACGGGCTCGGCCAGACATTCGTGCCGGCGATGGCGATTGAATCGGGCATTCTCGACAATACCGCCATTGTCGCCCGGCGCCTCCGATCGAATCACAATTATCGCCGGATCGCGCTCGCCTGGCGCAAGTCGAGCCCGCGCGAGGAGGAGTTCGGACTGCTCGCCGGGACTTTGCGCGAAATCGCTCGCGAGGTGATTCCTCAGCTCGCCGCCTGAGACGCGGACTGGCCGCAGCCCGGGAGACGGCTGCGGCCCGACGAACTCATTTCGCGAGAGCTGGCTCGGCGATTCCGATCGGCTCGTTTCCGGTCGTCTTCTGCGGCAGGTCGAAGCGGTCGGCGTTCATGACCTTGGTCCAGGCGGCTATGAAATCCTTGACGAACTTCTCCTCATTGCCGCGCTCGGCATAGACCTCGGCGGTGGCGCGTAGCTGGCTGTTCGATCCGAAGATGAGGTCGGTCCGGGTCGCGCGCCATTTCTCTTGCCTGCCGCCGCGATCGTAACCGATGAACTCCTGGTCGCCGCTCTCGTCGACCACCTCCCAGAAGGTGTCGTTGTCGAGCAGGTTGACGAAGAAGTCGTTGGTCAGCTGGCCCTTGCGGTCGGTCAAGACGCCGTGCGGCGCATCCTTGTAGTTGGCGCCCAGTACGCGCAGCCCGCCCAGCAGCACCGCCATTTCCGGTCCTGACAGGCCGAGCAGCGATGCCCTGTCAATCAACAGCTCCTCGGTCTTCACGCTATGCTTGGTCTTCTGATAGTTGCGGAAGCCGTCGGCCGCGGGCTCCATCACCGCTAAGCTGTCGACGTCGGTCCAGTCCTGCGAAGCGTCGCCGCGGCCCCCGGTGAA
>DATFEO010000060.1:0-7533 GCA_035250985.1 Sphingomicrobium sp.
CGCGCCGCTTCCGGAGCCGTCGGCGATCAAGCCCTGTGAGATAAACGGATAGCGGAATCACTGGCGTTCGGGTCGCGACCATGCGGCCGAGTTTCAAGTCCGACGTTTTGCCCTTGCGGGGAATTGCGTATCACGCGGCTGCCCTGCCCAGGCTACGGGGAGAATTGTCATGGACGACAAGGCAATTGAGATTCTTGATTCACAACGCATCATGTCGATTGCGACAGTGCGGTCCGATGGCTGGCCCCAGAATACCGTGGTGGGTTATGCGAACGACGGGCTGCTCCTCTATTTCCTGATCTCCCGCGACAGTCAGAAGTTCGCCAATATCCAGGGCGACGAGCGCGTCGCCATCGCGGTGGCGAAGGAGCCGGCGGACGTCCGGCACATCAAGGCAGTCTACGCTGGAGCCCTGGCGTCCGAGGTCACCGATCCGGAGCAGCGCGAGCGCGCCTGGAAGCTGCTGACCGAACGTCACCCCAATCTCGCTGATTTCGAGCTTCCGGATCCGGCGCGGGCGGCGATGATGCGGGCCATGTGCAAATATGTTTCGATTCTCGATTTCAGCGAGGGGCTCGGCCACGCCGACGAGCTGACGGTTGGAGCTGGAATTGCCATGATGGAGCCGGCGCGGACTGACGATTGGGGCCTGTCTGGCCTCAAGCGGAAATCGCCCGTCGAACCCGGCGAGTAATTCTAAAGCAGCCCCATCTGCCGCATTGAGCGGTACTCGCTCCCGGCCATCACCAGGTGATCGAGGATCGCGACGTCCATCGCCTCGCCAATCAGCGCCAGCCTGCGCGTGATGCGCTTGTCGGTCGCGCTCGGGCTTGGATCGCCGCTGGGATGGTTGTGCGCCAGGATCAGGCCCTTGCTGCCGTGCCGGGCGGCGTCGATGATGATTTCACGAATCGGCAGGTCGGCGCCATCGGAACAACCGTCATGCCGGCTGAGGTGAAGGCAGCGCGCCTCGTCGTCGACGTGCGCGATCCAAAGATGCTCCCGGGCGGGGTCGGCTTCCGCCAGGCAGTCGGCGAAGAAGCGGCGCGCCTGTTTCAACCCGTTGAGGCGCAGCGGGGATTCGGCACGCTGTTGGAGCATTGCGCAAAACTATGCGAAGGCGCGCTCCGCCGCGATTTGAACCTGATCCGAAACAGTTATCCGTTTTGGACCCAAACGAGGACGCGCAATGGCGACACAAAACCCCGTCTTCTCGGGCTCGATCCCGGCGATTTACGATCGCTTGATGGTGCCATTGATCTTCGCGCCTTACGCGGAACTGGTGGCTGATCGGGCAGCGGCGCTTGCGCCAGGGCGAATCCTGGAAACGGCGGCCGGGACCGGCGCCGTCACTGAGGCACTGCATCGAGCCCTGCCGGAAGCGGAGATCGTCGCCACCGACCTCAACGAACCAATGCTCGAACAGGCCGCGCGGCGGATCAGCGCTCCAAACGTCCGTTTCCTGCCCGCCGACGGGCTCGATCTCCCGTTCGATGGTGACAGCTTCGACCTGGTCGTCTGCCAGTTCGGAATCATGTTCTTTCCCGACAAGGTGCGCGGTAACGCGGAGGCGCGGCGGGTGCTTCGCGAAGGCGGGCGCTACATGCTTGTCATCTGGGATCAGGTCGAGCGCAACCTGGCGACGATGGCCGCCGGCCGGGCTGTCGCGGAGCTGATCCCCGGCGAGGCCGGCCGTTTCTATGAGCGCATTCCCTTTCGCTACCACGACCCCGCCGGAATCGAGCGGGACCTGCGCGCTGCCGGCTTCGAAAGGATCGACATCGAAACCCTCGAACGGCGGAGCCGTGCGCCTTCCGCCCGCGATGCCGCCCTCGCACTGGTCCAGGGCACGCCGATGCGCGCCGACATCGAAGAGGTCGCGCCGGGACAATTGAACGCCGCAACCGATGCAGCAGAGGAAGCTTTGCGTCAGTTCGAAGGCCCCGGCGGCTTCGACGCGCCCATGTCGGCGCACCTGGTGACGGCGACTAAATAAGCCCCGCTAGCGGACTCGACGGATCGGCATAGCGGCGCTTCTGCATGCGGCCCGCGAGATAGGCCAGACGCCCGGATTCGACTGCGAGCTTCATCGCGCGTGCCATCATCACCGGATCCTTGGCCTCGGCGATGGCGGTGTTCATCAGCACACCGTCGCAGCCAAGCTCCATGGCGACGGACGCATCGCTCGCCGTGCCGACACCGGCGTCGACCAGTACCGGCACCTTGGAATTCTCGACAATCAGCCGGATGGTCACCTGGTTCTGGACGCCGAGGCCGGAACCGATCGGCGCGCCCAAGGGCATGACTGCGACCGCGCCGGCATCTTCGCACCGCTTCGCCATGATCGGGTCATCAGTGCAATAGACCATGACCTCGAAGCCTTCCTTCGCCAGCAGCTCCGTCGCGCGCACGGTCTCGAGCATGTCGGGATAGAGCGTCTTGGCCTCGGCCAGGACTTCAAGCTTGACCAGTTTCCAGCCGCCCGCCTCGCGCGCCAGCCGCAAAGTGCGGATCGCTTCCTCGGCGGTGAAGCAGCCGGCGGTGTTGGGAAGATAGGTATATTTCTTCGGATCGATGAAGTCGGTCAGCAGCGGCTGGCTGGCGTCGGCGATGTTGACCCGGCGCACGGCGACCGTGACGATCTCCGCGCCCGACGCCTCCACCGCCGCCGCATTTTCCTCGAAGCTCTTGTACTTGCCGGTGCCGACGATCAGCCGCGAAGTGAAGCTGCGGCCGGCAACGGTCCATTGGTCGTCAGTGCGCAAGCCTTCACTCACCGTTCGCAATACCTCCATGAACTCGCAATGCCCTGACTACGACTGGCACCAGCCCGCCCCAAAAGCTCGTGCAGACCAGGAACCACAGGGTAATGAACAGTGGCTCGCGGCCGTCCTCCGGGAATTCCTGGCCGTCCCTCAGGATGGAGCAGGCGCTGAGCCCATCGCCGAAATAGCCGGCGGCCAGCTGGATCGTCGATGTCGTATAGGACAACGCCGCCAGCGCGGGCAGCAGGCCGATCACCAGGACGAGCTTCGACGGCATGCGGCTGCCAACGAGTACCCAGGCGAGGATGTTCGCCAACAGCGTGACGGCGCCGAGCCATAATCCGCCGACCGAACCTCCGGCGCAGGTCAGCACCGACCAGGCCACCAGGCCCGTGGCGGCGCTGAGCGTCAGGATGAATGTTCCAAGGATGAGTCTCGACCGGCTGGAGATGGTCAACCGCCTCCTACGAAATGGACGATTTCAAACTGGTCGCCGTTTTCGACCTCGACCTCGTCCAACGTCGAGCGGGGAACGATCGACAGGTTGCGCTCGACCGCCACGCGCTTCGGGTCGATGCCGAGCTCGCGCAGCATGGCGGCAATGGTCCCGCCCGGATGGATCCGGCGCGGCTCGCCGTTGACGGTGACCGATAGCAGGGTGGCCGTACTCATTGACTTGGGCCACTTAAGTGTCGCACCGGCGCCGCGCAATGAGTGCGACCGTCTTTGTCTTGAACGGCCCCAACCTCAACCTGCTCGGAACTCGCGAGCCCGAGGTCTACGGCACGGACACCCTCGACGACATCGCGGCCATGCTGACCGAGCGCGCGGAAGAACTCGGCGTCGAGCTCGACATCCGTCAGTCCAACCACGAGGGTCACTTGATCGACTGGCTGCACGAAGCTGCGGCGGCCGGCGCCAGGGGGGTTATCCTCAACGCCGGCGGCTACACGCACACCTCCGTGGCGCTGCGCGATGCCGTCGCCGCCATTGCCGTGCCGGTCATCGAGGTGCACCTCTCCGACCCTCTCGTCCGCGAGCCCTTCCGCCACACCAATTTCCTCACCGACGTTTGCAAGCAAAGCATCTCCGGCCTAGGTGCGCGTGGCTATATTCTCGCACTGGACGCCGCCGCCGCGCTCTGACAGGGGTGCGCGCCGAAACGAACAGGGATTCGCCCATGGCCGAACCGAAGCCAAGCAAGCCGAACGATGATGCGATGCGGGTCGATACCGACCTCATTCGCGAGCTTGCCGACCTGCTGTCCGACCATGATCTGACGGAGATCGAGGTCGAGGACGGAGACCGCAAGATCAAGGTCCGGCGCGAGGTCTTCATGGCCGCGCCGGCGACGGCCGCATTTTCGCACGCGCAGGCGCCGGCCGCCGCTCCGCCGGCGCTCGCCGAAGCGGCACCTGCCGAAGCCGAAGCCGCCGGCAACGCCGTCAAGTCGCCGATGGTCGGGACCGCCTTTCTCTCGCCCGAGCCCGGGTCCAAGCCGTTCATTGCCGTCGGCGAGGCGGTGAAGGCCGGCGATACCCTGCTGATCGTCGAGGCGATGAAAGTGATGAATCCGATCGCCGCGCCGGCAAGCGGCGTCGTCAAGCAGGTCCTGGTCACCGACGGCCAGCCGGTCGAGTTCGATCAGCCGCTTGTCGTGATCGGCTAGCCAGCGGTGGCGATTACGAAGCTCTTGATCGCCAACCGCGGCGAGATCGCGCTGCGGATCCATCGCGCCTGCCATGAAATGGGGATCAGGACGGTCGCCGTGCATTCGACCGCCGATACCGACGCCATGCATGTGCGGCTGGCCGACGAAACGGTCTGCATCGGGCCGCCGCCGGCGAGCGAATCCTACCTCAACATCGCCAACATCATCTCCGCCGCCGAGATCACGCACGCCGACGCTATCCATCCAGGCTACGGCTTCCTTTCTGAGAACGCGCAGTTCGCCGAGATCGTCGAATCCCACAACATCGTCTGGGTCGGTCCCAAGCCCGAGCATATCCGGGTGATGGGCGACAAGGTCGAGGCGAAGCGCACCGCCGCGAAGCTCGGCCTGCCGCTCGTCCCCGGCTCCGAGGGTCCGGTCGAAGGGCCGGAAGAGGCGCGCCAGGTCGCCGCCGAGACCGGCTACCCCCTGCTGATCAAGGCGGCGTCGGGTGGCGGCGGGCGCGGCATGAAGATCGTCCGCTCGGAAAGCGAACTGGACAGCCAGATGATGCAGGCGCGGCAGGAGGCCAAGGCCGCCTTCGGCGACGACACCGTCTATATCGAGAAATATCTCGGCGACCCGCGCCACATCGAGTTCCAGGTGTTCGGCGACGGCGACGGCAAGGCGATCCACCTCGGCGAACGCGACTGTTCGCTGCAGCGGCGCCACCAGAAGGTGCTCGAGGAAGCGCCGTCGCCGGTCATCACCGCCGAGCAGCGCGATCGGATGGGCGGCATCGTCGCCAGGGCGATGGCCGACATGGGCTATCGCGGCGCCGGGACCATCGAGTTCCTCTACGAGAACGGCGAATTCTACTTCATCGAGATGAACACCCGCCTGCAGGTGGAACATCCGGTCACCGAGATGATCAGCGGCATCGACCTGGTGCGCGAGCAGATCCGGGTCTCCCAGGGGCAGGGCCTGTCGGCAACCCAGGACCAGATCCACCTCCACGGCCACGCCATCGAATGCCGCATCAATGCCGAGGACCCGCAGACCTTCACGCCGTCGCCCGGTCTGGTGAAGAATTTCGTCGCGCCCGGCGGCATGCACGTCCGCGTCGATAGCGGCCTTTACGCCGGCTATAGGGTCCCGCCTTATTACGACAGCATGATCGCCAAGCTGATCGTCTACGGCACCACTCGCGAACGCTGCATCATGCGCCTCAAGCGCGCGCTTGAGGAGTTCGTCGTCGAGGGGATGAAAACGACCGTCCCGCTCCACCAGCGCATCGTCCGCGAACCCGAATTCCTGGCCGGCGACTATACGATCAAGTGGCTCGAAGCCTGGCTGGAGCGGAACCCGGAATAGGCCATGGCGAAGGAGCCCTTCCCGCTGACGCCGCTTGAGCAGCTGCCGCTGATGATCGACCATGATGCGATCGAGCGGGCCTATCTGCCCTTTCTGCTCGACGGCGAGGCGGGGAAGCGCGCCTGGAAGAGCGACTATGCGCGCCGCCGTCGCCGCGCCCTTACCCGGATGATCAAGCGCATCCTCGGTTTGAAGCAGCGCGACAGGAAGGCGATCCAGGCCGAATATCACGATGCCTGGTCTTCGGGTCACGGCAAGTACGATGTCTCCGCCGGACCGAGGAAGCCCGCCGCCTGGCAATGGAACGAAAGGAAGCTGGCGCTCGATGGGCTGGCCGCGGCGCGCCTGCGCGCTCCGCTGCTATGCGCGGTGGTCGATCGCCTGAAGCCGAAAAGAGTGCTTGAGGTCGGCTGCGGCAACGGCATCAACTTGCTGTCGCTCGCCGGCCATTTTCCCGATGTTCAATTCACCGGCATCGACCTGACGCCGGCCGGGATCGAGGCGGCGAGGCGGATCCAGGCGGAGGACGCGCTGCCGCCGCAACTCGCCGATTATATCCCGCTCGAGCTGCTAGACCCGAAGGCCTTCAAGCGGATCGCCTTCGTCCAGGGCAGCGCCGCCGAGCTACCCTTCGCCGACGGCGAGTTCGACCTCGTCTATACGGTGCTCGCAGTGGAGCAGATGGAGCGCATCCGCGACCAGGCACTGGCCGAGATCGCCCGCGTCACGCGCGGCCACGTGCTCATGCTGGAGCCCTTTCGCGACGCCAATTTGCGGGGCGTGCGCCGCCTCTATGCGCTCAGCCGCAACTACTTCCGCGGCTCGATCAAGGGGCTGGAGCGTTTCGGGCTGGAGCCGATTTGGGCGACCGAGGACTTCCCGCAGGAAGCCTTTCTCGGCAGTCCCCTGGTCTTGGCGCAAAGGGTGAAGGCATGAAGGCGACGATTTTCCACAATCCGATGTGCGGCACGTCGCGCAAGACGCTCGACATCCTGCGCGAAGAAGGCGCGGACGTTGAGGTCATCGAATACCTCAAGGACCCGCCCAGCCGCGACGAGCTCAAGCGTCTCTACGAGCGCGCCGGCATCAGCCCGCGCGAAGGCTTGCGGGCCAAGGAGCCGCTCGCCGGGGAGCTCGGCCTGCTGGCCGGCGACGTCACCGATGACGCTATCCTCGACGCGATGATGCAGCACCCAATCCTGATCAACCGCCCTCTGGTCGAGACGGAACGGGGCGTCGTCCTCGCCCGCCCGCAGGACAAGGTCCGCGATATTCTGTAAAATCGCGCTCATATGACCGGCCTTGATCCCCGACTGCTGCTTCGCGGCTATGCCGCCGGCATCTTTCCAATGGCCGACAGCCGCGAGGCCGACGACATCTTCTGGGTCGAGCCGCGCAATCGGGCAATCATTCCGCTCGACGGTTTTCACGTTTCCCATTCCCTGGCGCGCACGCTGCGCAAGGGCCGTTTCACCGTCACTCGCGACCGCGCCTTCGCGCAGGTCATCCGCGCCTGCGCGGAGCGCGAGGAAACCTGGATCAATGCCGAGATCGAGCGCGCGACGCTCGGCCTGCACGCCGCCGGCCATGCCCATTCGATCGAATGCTGGTCCGGGGACGATCTGGTGGGTGGCCTCTACGGCGTTCGCCTCGGCCGCGCCTTCTTCGGGGAGTCCATGTTCAGCCGGATGACCGACGCCTCGAAGGTGGCCCTGGCCTGGCTCGTCGCCCGGCTTCGCCTTG
>DATFEO010000062.1:0-9535 GCA_035250985.1 Sphingomicrobium sp.
ACATCTTCGTCACCGCCACCGGCAACATGGACGTCATCACGCTCGATCACATGCGGGCGATGAAGAACATGGCGATCGTCTGCAACATCGGCCATTTCGACAGCGAGATCCAGATCGGGGCGCTCGCCAACTACAAGTGGACCGAGATCAAGCCCCAGGTCGATGAGGTCGAGTTTCCCGACGGCAAGAAGATCATCGTCCTGTCGAAGGGCCGGCTGGTGAACCTCGGCAATGCCACCGGTCACCCGAGCTTCGTCATGAGCTCCAGCTTCACCAACCAGGTGCTGGCGCAGATCGAGCTGTGGACCAAGTCCGACCAGTACAAGAACGACGTCTATGTGCTGCCGAAGCACCTCGATGAGAAGGTGGCGCGGCTCCACCTCGGCAAGCTCGGCGTGCATCTGACCGAGCTCAGCGAGGCCCAGGCCGACTATATCGGCGTCCAGAAGGAAGGCCCGTTCAAGCCCGATCATTATCGGTACTGAGCGAAGCGCCGAGACTAGTGGGAAAATCGCGAAAGCAATTTTCTTGCTAGTCGAGAGATGCTGAGCTCCGGACGGCCTGCCGCAAAGCGGACAGGACCGACGTCACGGAGTGAGCGTCAGCAATGCACCAGCATTGCGAGAGCGAGCCGAAGTGTCGCCATCTGCCGCCCTTTTTCTTTGCGCGACCGCGCCTTATGACCTCTTCATGGCGGGTGGGCTTAAGCAGCAACAGTTATGAGTAGCGGCACGGCGACCGTCGTGATCATCCTCGCCGCCTTCTGGGTGGCGATCGCTGCCCTGCTGCTCATCGCCAGCGTGCGGCGCATCGCGCGCGCCAATGCCATCCTCGCCAGCGCCCGTTCGACCGCGGCCCTGCTGCGCGCCGGGCCGGCACGGCCGCTGCTGGTCCATCGCGACGGCAAGATCGAGGTCGACGCCCACCTGCAGCGCGACCTCGGCCTCGACCGGGAGCCGGAAACACTCGACCAGCTGGCGCAGGGAGAAAACGGCATCCGGCCAGAGGATCTCGAAGCCCTGAAGGCGGATATCGCCGCCGCGGCGATCGGCGGGCCGCCGATCGAGCGCCAGGTCAGGATCAGCGGCACCGAGAGAGTGCTGGAAATTCGAGGGGGGCTTGCGGCGGCGCCCTGGCCGGCGGGCACCATGCTGCTTTGGACGCTCGACACCAGCGGTGCGGAGGCCGAGCGGTTCAAGCTGGCGACGCAGCTGCGCCAGACCGAGCTCGCGCTCGACAGCCTGACCCAGCTGATCGAGAGCGCGCCTTTCCCGATGTGGTATCGCGGGCCGGATCTCAGCCTCGGCCTCGTCAACACCGCCTTCGTCGCCGCCGTCGAGGCGCGTGACGCGGCCGAGGTCATCGCTCGCGGCAGCGAGCTCATCGATTCTCCCGGCGATGACAGCGCCCGTGGCGGAGCACTGGCGGCGCTCGAAGTCGGCCGCCCCTATGTCCGAACGCAGGCGGCGATCATCGGCGGCGAGCGACGAATGCTGAAGCTGGTCGACGTGCCCCTCGCGACCGGGGCGGTCGCCGGCTTTGCAATCGACATCCAGGACCTTGAGGACGCCCGCTTCGAGCTTGCCCAGCATATCGATTCCCAGCGCGAGCTCGCGGACCGCATGACCGCGGGCGTCGTCCAATTCGACGGCGACCGCACTCTGTCCTTCTTCAACCAGCCGTTCGCGGTCATGGCCCAGCTCGAACCCGAATGGCTCAATGAGAAGCCCGAGTTCGATCGCCTGCTCGAGCGCATGCGCGAGGCCGGGCGCCTGCCCGAGGTCCGCGACTTCCCGGCCTGGAAGGCGGAACGACGCGACTGGTTCACCTCGCCCGCCGAGGTGATTTCCGAGGACTGGATCCTGGCCAATGGCGATCATTGGCGGATCGTCGCCCAGCCTTTGCCCGACGGCGGCATGCGCATGATCGTCGAGGATCGCACCGAGCAGGTTCGGCTGGCGAGCGCGCGCGACACCCTGCTTCGCGTGCGGACCGCCACCTTCGACAATCTGTTCGAGGCGATCAGCGTCTTCGCCAGCGATGGCCGGCTCTACCTGTGGAACAAGCGCTTCAGCGAGGTTTGGGAGCTGGACGAGGAATGGTTGTCGGAGCATCCGCGCGTCGACGAGCTGGTTCCCGCCATGGCGCTGAAGCTGGTCAACCCCACCGCCGCAGCCCAGGTCCGCGAGATGGTGCGCAGCACGACCAGCGGCCGCCGCTCGGGGACGGGCCGGGTATCGATGACCGACGGGCGGCATTTCGAGTTCGCCGCCGTGCCCTTGCCTGACGGCAATGCGCTTTTCACCATGATCGACGTTACCGATTCCTCGCGCATCGAAGCGGCCCTGCGCGAGCGCGCCACGGCGCTCGAGGAAGCTGACCGGGTGAAGACGGATTTCGTCGCCAACATGAGCTACGAACTTCGGACGCCGCTGACCTCGATCGGTGGCTTCGCCGAGATGCTGGCGGCCGGCTATGCCGGCAAGCTGGCGCCGTCAGCCGCCGATTATGTCTCGGCAATCCTCGAATCGGTCGAACGCCTGGCGAAGCTGATCGACGATGTGCTCGACCTGACACGGGGCGACCGCAGGGGCGTCGTGCTGGAGCGCGAGCGGGTCGACATGGCGGGCCTTATCCGCGCGGCCTCGGAGACCTTTGCGGGCAAGGCGGCCGAGAAAAAGCAGAAGCTGGATATCGCCGTGGACGGCTCGACCGGTGTGGTCATCGGCGATTCCCGCCGCCTCCGGGAATCGCTGGAGCACGTCCTGCGCAACGCCATCACTTTCACGCCCGACCGCGGCAAGATCAAGCTGTCCGCCAAGGGCGACGAGGAGAACGTCGTCGTCACCGTCGCCGACAACGGCCCGGGCATCGCGCCGGACGACCAGCAGCAGGTCTTCACCCGCTTCCATCGCGTCGGCGGGGCGACGCGTGGCGACCCGGCGCTCGGCCTCGGCCTGCCGCTGACCCGCCAGTTCGTCGAGGCCCATGGCGGCAAGGTCGAGCTGGAATCGAAGCTGGGCAAGGGCACCAGCGTTACCCTGACGATTCCGCGAGCGCCGCAATGAACCTTGCCGACGAGGCGGAAACCAGGGCCGCCGGCGCCAGGCTGGCCGGGCTACTGCGACCCGGCGATGTCGTCACCATGACCGGCGATCTCGGCGCCGGCAAGACGACCCTGGTGCGCGCAATATTGGAGGCGCTCGGCCATGAGGGCGAAGTGCCGAGCCCGACCTTTGCGATCGTCCAGCCCTATGAGGAGTTGGATCCGCCGGTCTGGCACGCCGACCTCTACCGCGTCGACGATCCCTCGGAGCTTGCCGAGCTCGGCCTCGATTCGCTCGGGCACAGCGTGCTGCTCGTCGAATGGCCTGAGCGCGCCGGGGAAGGGGTCTGGCCCGAGGCGTTGCGCCTGACGCTGGAAATCACGGGCCCGGAGCGCCGACGCTTGACAGCCGAGGTCCCGGCGGCATGGGAAGGGCGATGGCCTCCCCGATGAAACCGCCTGAATCTGCCGGAGATTTCCTCGCCGCCTGCGGCTGGGCCGACGCCCGGATCGAGCCGCTGGCCGGCGACGCGTCGTTCCGCCGCTATTTCCGTGTCATCCTGGACGACGGCCGGCAGGCGGTGCTGATGGATGCGCCACCACCGCACGAGGACCCGCAGCCCTTCATCTCGGTTGCCGAATGGCTGGTGTCGGTGGGCCTGAGCGCTCCGGAAATCCTTGCTCGCGACCTCGAGCGGGGCCTGCTGCTGCTCGACGATTTCGGCGACGACCGGTTGCGCGAGACGCTCGACGTCTCGCCCGAGCGCGAACGCGAGCTTTATGAGCTGGCGACCGACGTCCTCGTCCATTTGCATGCCCATCCGCCGATGCCGGGTCTGCCCGTCCACGGACTCCGGCAATGGCTCGACGAGCTGATGCTGTTTACCGACTGGTACTGCCCGGCGGTCGGTCTCGACGTCGATCACGATTCCTGGCGCGCCGCCTGGAGCGAGGTGCTCGCGCCGGTCGCGGGGGACGGCCTCGGCCCGGTGACGGTGCTGCGCGACTATCATGCCGAGAACATCATGCTGGTCGATGGCCGCGAGGGCGTCGGGCATTTCGGCCTGCTCGATTTCCAGGACGCGCTCGCCGGCCATCCGGCCTACGACCTCGCCTCCGTGCTCGAGGATGCGCGACGCGACGTTCCGGCGGAGCTCGAGCGGGCGATGCTAGACCGCTATGTCGCTGCTACCGGCCAGGGCGAAGCGTTCGAGCGCGCCTATTGGGCGCTCGCGGCGCAGCGCAACACGCGCATCCTCGGCGTATTCACAAGACTTTGGAAACGCGACGGAAAACCGGGTTACCGCCGCTTCCAGCCGCGCATGTGGGGACTGCTCGAGCGCGACCTTGCGCATATGGTGCTTGCACCGGTGCGGCAATGGTTCGACGCCAATGTCCCCGATGCGGCGCGCCGCCAGCCCTGGCAGGAGGCGGCCTGATGGCGGCCCGCCGTTCGCTCCGGCTGCGTCCGGAAATCGCCGTGAAGGTGCCTGACACCGCGATGGTCATGGCCGCCGGCCTCGGCAAGCGCATGCGCCCGCTGACCGCGACCCGGCCCAAGCCGCTGATCGAAATCAACGGCAAGCCGCTGATCGACCATGTCCTCGACCGGTTGCGGGCGGCGGGAGTCTCCAGGGCGGTAATCAACGTCCATTATCTCGCCGACGCCCTGGAGGCGCATCTCAAGTCCCACGGAGAGGGGCTCGACATCCGCATCTCCGACGAGCGGAAGCTGCTGATGGAAACCGGCGGCGGGCTGGTGCAAGCCGCGCCGCTGATCGACTGCGATCCTTTCTTTGCCATCAACAGCGACAATTACTGGATCGACGGGCCCAGCGACACGCTGCGCCTGCTTGCTTCGCAGTGGAGCGACGATGCCATGGACGCGCTGCTGCTGCTTGTGCCGCACGCCCGCGCCTACAACCACAAGGGGCTTGGCGACTTCCACATGGATCGTTTCGGGCGGCTGCAGCGGCGGGGCCGGTCGAAGGTCGCTCCCTATGTCTTCACCGGCATCCAACTCGTTTCCAGGCGGCTGCTGAGGGACGCGCCTGCGGGGCCGTTCTCGACCAATGTCCTGTGGGACCGGGCCATCGAGGAGGGCCGGTGCTTCGGTGCCGTCCATCAGGGCCTCTGGTTCGATGTCGGCACGCCGGCCTCGGTCCGGGCCACGGAGGCGACTCTCGTCGATGCCTGAGGCCCCCGCGGTCTTCACGATCCCCTCGCATCGCAGCTTCGCGGACTCGCTCGTCGCCGGGCTGATGGTGCGCTACGGCCGCGAGCCCCTGTCGCTGGCCGGAGGCCGGATCCTGCTGCCCAACAACCGCGCGGTGCGCGCACTCACCGAGGCCTTCGTCCGGGCGAGCGGCGGCGGGCTCGTCCTACCGCGGCTGATTCCCGTTGGCGATCCCGATCTCGACGACCGCATCGGCAGCGCGCTCGATCCGACCGACCTGGGCGAGCCGGTGGCGCCGGCAATCGACCCCCTGGCGCGGGAGCTAGCCTTGGCGGCGATCGTCCGCAGCCAGGGCGCAAGCGGGGCGGAATCCCTGCGCGTCGCGGCGGACCTCGCACGCACCCTCGACGCGCTGACCATCGAGGAGGTCGGCGCGTCGCGGCTGTCCGATATTGCCGCCGACGATCCCGAGCTGGCGAGGCACTGGCAGGTTTCGCTTGAGCGGCTGCGGGCGATCATCGCGATCTGGCCAGGAGAGCTGAAACGCCGCGGCGCGATCGACCTCGCCGATCGCCGCAACCTCCTGCTGCGAGCGATTGCCGGACGTTGGCGGGGCCAGCCGCCGGCTGGCTTCACCATCGCCGCCGGCATCACCACCGCTGCGCCCGCCATCGCTGCCTTGCTGGCTAATATTGCCCGCCTGCCCGAAGGGTCGGTCGTCCTTCCCGGACTGGCGCTTGCCGACGTCATGCCCGACGAGGAATGGGATGCGCTGGGCCCGGATACAGACGGGCGCGGCGAGCAGGCACACCCGCAATATCATTTGAAGCTGCTGCTCGACCGGCTTGGAGTTGCTCGCGGCGAGGTTGGGGTGTGGAAGGGCCGGGCGAGGGCGGCCTCGCCGGCGGTTCGCGGCCGCGCCGTCGCCCATGCGATGACCGCCGCCGACTTCAGCGACAAGTGGAGCCGGCTTCCGCCATTGGAGCGCCGCCTGACCGGCATCCGCGCCATTGAGCTCGCAGACCCAGCGGCCGAAGCCACGGCAATCGCCCTCGCGCTCAGGGAATCCGTCGAGACAGCAGGCGCGACTGCGGCGCTGGTTACCCCCGACCGCTTGCTGGCCGCCCGGGTCTCGGCCCTGTTGGCCCGCTGGGGCATCGACGCCGACGACAGCGCCGGGCGGCCGCTCTCGCAATGGCCGGCCGGGACCTTGCTGATGGCGATAACATCAGCCGCGGCGGAGGGCTTCGCTCCGGTCTCGCTGCTGGCCCTGCTCAAGCATCCATTGGTGGGCGGGGAGGATGACGCCAGGCTCGATTGGCTCGACCAGGTCCGCGCACTCGACCTGGCGTTACGAGGACCGCGACCGGCGTCGGGGATCTCCGGCCTCGATCGTCATTTCGAAGGGAAGGACGCGCGGAGCTGGCGCAAGGTTCGCCCGCTGCTGCAGGCGATGGCGGACCGTTTCCAGGGGCCATTGACTCTCGACCGGCTCGCCGCCGCCTTGCGGGAGACGGCGACCGCGCTCACTGGCGACCGGGCCTGGTCGGGGCCAGATGGCCGCATGGCTGGCGAGCTGGTTGCGGAACTCGAAGCAGCCGACGATGCGCGCGGCCTTGCTCTGGTTGCGGAGGAATGGGCGCCGGTCCTCCGCCGGATGATGGACGCCCGGCCGGTGCGCCCGCCCTATGGCGGCCATCCGCGCGTTTTCATCTGGGGCCTGCTCGAGGCACGGATGCAAAAGGCGGACCTGCTGGTGCTCGGCGGGCTGAACGAAGGCGTCTGGCCGGCTCTGGCGGCGCCCGACCCTTGGCTGGCCCCGAAGGTCCGCGCCGACCTTGGCCTGCCGGGAACCGAGTTTCGCATCGGCCTTGCTGCGCATGATTTCGCCAGCGCGCTCGGCGCGCCGCGCGTGTTGCTGACCCGGGCGCGGCGTGACAGCAAGTCGCCGACCGTCGCCTCGCGCTTCTGGCTGCGGCTGGAAGCCATGACCGGCGGCCTGGCGCGCGACCACCGGCTCGAGCGTCTCGTAGGCGCTCTCGACGATGCCGGGCCGGCGAAGCCCGCCGACCGGCCTCAACCGAGTCCGCCGCGCGAGCAGCGCCCCCGCCGCATCTCGGTGACCTCGGTCGACCGCCTCAAGGCCGACCCCTTTGCATTCTACGCGCAGGCAATCCTCGACCTTCGCCGGCTCGACCCGGTCGACGCCGGCCATAGTGCCGCCTGGCGAGGCACCGCCGTCCACGAAGTGCTCGAACAATGGCTGGCCGAGGACGATTGCCGGCCCGACCTGCTCGTGCCCCGAGCCGAGGCCCTGCTTGCCGACGAGGCGATCCACCCCATGCTGCGGGCTTTGTGGCAGCCGCGGCTGATGGAGGCGATACGCTGGGTCGAGGGGCAGGAAACCGCCAATCGGGCCGAAAATCGAAAGCCACTGGCTGCGGAGAAGAGGGGAGAGGCTGAGATCGGCGGCGTCGTGTTGCACGGCAAGGCCGACCGCATCGACCGGCTGGACGGCGGCGGGATGGCGATCGTCGACTACAAGACCGGCAAGCCACCCGCGCAAAAGGCCGTGGACGCGGGCTTCGCGTTGCAGTTGGGCCTGCTCGGCCTGATCGCCGAGGCCGGCGGCTTCGAAGGCATCGAAGGAAGCCCGCGCGCACACGAATATTGGTCACTGACGCGATATCGGGGCCAGTTCGGCCGCAAGACCTGTCCCGACAAGGACATGGGGCCGGAGGAATTCCTCGCCCATGCCAGGCGCAATTTCCTGGATGCGGCAGCGAAGTGGCTGACCGGCGGCGAGCCCTTCACCGCCAAGCTCAATCCCACCTACGCGCCCTGGGGCGACTACGACCAGCTCATGCGGCTGGAAGAATGGTATGGCCGGCGATGAGGCTAGGACTTCTTCTTCGGCTTGACCTTGGAGGCGTAGAGCAGTGCGGCGACGATCGCCGCCGAGCCGATGCCGACCGCGACGCCGGCCTTCACAAGCTTGGCGCGGCGCTCCTCGCCGGCCTTGTCGGGATCGTCGTTCCTGTCTGTCATGGGCGTTCCTCTATGCGCTCACATTGGACTTGGGAAGTCGCGGGCTGATGGCGAGCCGGCGCAAGGTCCTGCCCGAGCTCCAGGGCGCGCAGGCGGAAGCGGTCGATCCGCGAATCCACGCCACCCTCTCGGCCTCCGCCGGGACCGGCAAGACGCAGGTCCTGACCGGCCGCGTGCTGCGCCTGTTGCTGAGCGGCGCCGACCCCGAAACCATCCTCTGCCTGACCTTCACCAAGGCCGGGGCGGCGGAAATGGCCAATCGCATCGGCGCGCAGCTGGCGCGTTGGGTGCGGATGCCGGACAACGACCTGAAGAAGGACCTGTTCGCGCTCGGGGAGAGCGACGACCCGGCCACCCGGCAGCGCGCCCGCCGGCTGTTCGCTAAAGTCCTCGATGCCCCGGGCGGCCTCAGGATCCAGACGATCCACAGTTTTGCGCAGGCACTGCTGGCCTCTTTCCCGGACGAAGCCGGGATCGCGCCAGGCTTCAAGCCGATCGAGGGCCGCGCCGAGCAGGAACTGGCGCGGATGACGCTCGCAAACCTTCTGTCGGAAGCGGAAGCTGGGGAAAACGGCTCGTCTCCAAACGAGCCTGGCTTTCCGCATGGCAACGCCGCGCTGATCGCCGACGTGCAGCGGCTCAGTCTGCGCCTCGGCGAGGACGATGCCGTCAATTACTTGATGCGTTGCGCCCGTGCCCCGGAGGCCATGGCCGGTCTTGGTTCACCCGACAGCATCGAGCCCGCACTTCGCCGGCTCATGAGCCTGCCCGAGGAGTCGATCGAGGACTATATCTCCCACGCCTGCCACGACGACCGCTTCGACTGCGACCTGCTGACGGCCATCGCCGACGCCAACCGGCGCTGGGGCGCGCAGACCGGGCTCGGCCATGCGCAGGCCATCGCCGACTGGCTGGCGCTGACTCCGATCGAGCGGGCGGCGGCGCTGACACAGCTGCGCAAGGTAGTCCTGACGGACAAGGAGACGCTGCGCATCTCCGCCGGGCAGACCAGGGCCGAACCGCATTATGAGGCGCATGCCGGCCGCCTTGCCGTCCTGATCGGCGAGCTGCTCCGCATCCAGAATGGCGCCCAGCTGGCCGCGGACATGGCGGCGGGCCTCAGGGCAGGGCAGACCTTCGCCGCTGCCTACACGGCCGCCAAGCGCAGCGCCGGCGTCGCCGACTTCGACGACCTCATCGCCTGGACCCGCCGGCTGCTCGCACAGGACGGCATTGGCGACTGGGTGCGCTTCAAGCTCGACCGG
>DATFEO010000084.1:0-11594 GCA_035250985.1 Sphingomicrobium sp.
CCCGGCGCGATGCGGCGAACGCCGCTGCCGTCCGGGTTCATCACATAAAGGTCGGCCTGTTCGAACCCCTTCTTGTGGTCGTCGAAGCCGACAAAGGCGATCAGCTTCCCGTCGGGTGAAACGGTCGGGCTGGCGTCCAGGCCGCGGCGGTCGGTGAGGGTCGCGATGGCGCCGCTGTCGAGGTCGAGGCGATAAATTTCGCTGTCGGTTGCGATCAGTTCCCAGTCCGGCTTGCGGACGGCGCTGAACAGGATGGCGCGGCCGTCGCGGGTCCATTCGGGATTGCCGTCATGGTAGGCGCCGAACGTCAGCTGACGCGGCGCGCCGCCGAGGGCGTCGACCATGAAGATGTGGTCGAAGCCGGGCTTCACATAGCCGCCGCCGTCGGTGCGGTAGGTGACCTTGTCGATGATCTCCAGCGGCTTCGCCCATTCGGCGCCCTCTGGCTTGTCCGGCGCCTTGCCCAGCTTCAGGCCCTCGTCGGGTACGTTCATCAGATAAGCGATCCGCCGGCCATCGGGCGACCAGGTGATGCCCTGGGGGCTGTCGGGCAGGCCGGTGATTCGCGCGCGCTCCGGCGGGAGGTCGCCAGCCATCCAACGCACGTAAAGCTGCGGCGCGCCGCCCTCGGCGGTCGAGACATAGGCAAGGCGCTTGCTGTCCGGCGACCAGCGCGGGCTCATATGGTTGCCGGTCCCGGTCAGCAACGGCCGTTGGTCGCCGCTGGCCGTATCGATTAGCCAGATCGACGAGCGGACGCTGTCGGTCATGATGTCGTTCGACCGCCGGACGTAGGCGACCCAGCGGCCGTCCGGGCTGATCTGCGGATCTGCGGCGGCGGTTAGGTTGAACAGGTCGCCGCCGATGAACCTCGGATTGGGCGCCTCCGCGGGCGCTCCCAGCGCCAGTCCCGATGTGCCAAGCGCCAGCGCCGCCAACGCGAATCGAATCAAACCCATGCTTGCCTCCCTTGCTCGGGCGGCAACAAAGCAGAACTACGCTGAGGCACAAGGGTCTATCGAACCCGGTTCGAAGGGCGTAAATGGCTGCCGCCAATGCCGGCCTTATCCACGGGGAAGAAAGGCGCTCTCATGGCGAAAATCCTCTGCGTCCTCTACGACGATCCAATCGACGGTTATCCGGTCTCCTACCCGCGCGACGATTTGCCCAGGATCGAGCGCTATCCGGATGGGCAGACCCTGCCGACACCCAGCGCCATCGATTTCCAGCCGGGCGCGCTGCTGGGCAGCGTCTCGGGCGAATTGGGGTTGCGCAAGTTCCTGGAAGCGCAGGGACATGAGTTCGTCGTCACCTCCGACAAGGATGGCCCCGACAGCGACTTCGAGCGCGAGCTCATCGACGCCGACGTCGTCATCTCGCAGCCCTTCTGGCCCGCCTACCTGACCGAGGAGCGCATCGCCAAGGCGAAGAACCTCAAGCTTGCGATCACCGCCGGAATCGGTTCGGACCATGTCGACCTGCAGGCGGCGATCGACCGCGGGATCACGGTCGCCGAAGTTACCTACTGCAACTCGATCAGCGTCTCCGAACATGTGGTGATGATGATCCTGTCCCTCGCCCGCAATTATCTGCCGTCATGGGAGACCGTGAAGGCGGGCGGCTGGAACATCGCCGACTGCGTGGCGCGGTCCTACGACATCGAGGGCATGCATGTTGGCACGGTGGCGGCCGGCCGGATCGGTTCCGCCGTGCTTCGCCGCCTCAAGCCGTTCGACGTGCACCTCCATTACACCGACCGCTACCGCCTGCCGGCGGAGGTGGAGCAGGAGCTGGGGCTTAGCTTCCACGAAAGCGCCGCCGACATGGTGCCGCACTGCGACGTCGTCACCATCAACGCACCGCTTCACCCCGAAACGGAAAATCTCTTCGACGAGGCGATGATCGCGCGGATGAAGCGCGGCGCTTACCTGGTGAACACGGCGCGCGGGAAGATCGTCAATCGCGACGCGGTCGCGGCCGCGCTGGAGAGTGGCCATCTGGCCGGCTATGCCGGCGATGTCTGGTTCCCGCAGCCGGCGCCGCGCGACCACCCGTGGCGGACCATGCCCAATCACGGAATGACGCCGCATATCTCCGGCTCGTCACTGTCGGCGCAGGCCCGCTACGCCGCCGGCACGCGCGAGATCCTGGAATGCTTCTTCGAGGGCCGACCGATCCGTGAGGAATATCTGATCGTCGACGGTGGCCGGCTCGCAGGCGCAGGCGCACACAGCTACAGCGAGGGCGACGCCACCAAAGGGTCGGAGGAGGCGGCGCGTTTCCAGCCGAAAGTGACGGTCCCGATCGGATAGCTGCCCGCCGGAGCGGGCCCTGAAAGATCATTCCGCCGCGGGCGTCTCGCCGCCGGCCTTGCGCTTCGACCTGGCCTTCGGCGGTGCCGGCGGCTTGGCCTTGGCCTTAGTCCTCGGCGCGGCCGGCACGATCTCGAACGCCGGGGCGTTGTCCTTGATTCGGACCTTGACCTCGCCGCCATTGACCAGCTTGCCGAACAGCAATTCCTCGGCCAGCGGCTGCTTGATCTTCTCCTGGACCAGCCGGCCCATCGGCCGCGCGCCGTAGAGCTTGTCATAGCCGCGCGCGGTCAGCCACTCGCGAGCCTCGTCGTCGAGGTCGATGTGGACGCCGCGGTCTGCAAGCTGCAGCTCGAGCTGGAGGATGAACTTGTCGACGACCCGGGCGACGACTGCCGGCGGCAGGTACGCGAACGGGACGATCGCATCCAGGCGGTTGCGGAATTCCGGCGTGAACATCTTCTTGACCGCATCCTCCTGGGCGTCTTCGCGGGTCATCGCCCCGAAACCGATGCTCTCGCGCGCCATGTCGGACGCTCCGGCGTTGGTCGTCATGATGAGGATGGTGTTGCGGAAATCGACCATCTTGCCGTGGTGATCGGTCAACTTGCCGTGGTCCATGACCTGCAACAGGATGTTGAACAGGTCGGGGTGGGCCTTCTCGATCTCATCGAGCAGCAGCACGCAGTGCGGATGCTGGTCGACGGCGTCGGTCAAAAGGCCGCCCTGGTCATAGCCGACATAGCCCGGCGGCGCGCCGATCAGCCGGCTAACCGCGTGCCGCTCCATATATTCGGACATGTCGAACCGCTGCAGCGGAATGCCCATGATCGAGGCGAGCTGGCGCGCGACCTCGGTCTTGCCGACGCCGGTCGGGCCGGAGAAGAGGTAGTTCCCGATCGGCTTGTCGGGGTCGCGCAGCCCGGCGCGACTGAGCTTGATCGCCGAGGCCAGCTTCTCGATCGCCATGTCCTGGCCGAAAACGACGCGCTTGAGGTCGGCCTCGAGCGTTTCGAGCACGCGCTTGTCGTCGGACGAGACCGACTTTGGCGGGATGCGAGCCATGGTCGCGACGACGGCCTCGATCTCCTTGGTCGTGATCACCTTCTTCCGGCGCGACGGCGGGACCAGCATCTGCATGGCGCCGACCTCGTCGATGACGTCGATCGCCTTGTCGGGCAGCTTGCGGTCGTGGATGTAGCGGGCGCTCAATTCGACCGCGCTCTTGATTGCGTCGGTCGTGTAGCGGACATTGTGGTGCCCCTCGAACGATGAGCGCAGGCCAGCGATGATCTTGATCGTGTCCTCGACGGTCGGTTCGTTGACGTCGATCTTCTGGAACCGGCGCAGCAGCGCCCGGTCCTTCTCGAAATGGTTGCGGAACTCCTTGTAGGTGGTCGAGCCGATGCAGCGGATCGTTCCTGACGAAAGCGCCGGCTTCAGTAGGTTCGATGCGTCCATCGCCCCGCCGGAGGTGGCGCCGGCACCGATGACGGTGTGGATCTCATCGATGAAGAGGATGGCGTGCGGCAGCTTCTCGAGCTCGTTCACGACCGATTTCAGCCGTTCCTCGAAATCGCCGCGGTAACGCGTGCCGGCCAGCAGCGCGCCCATGTCGAGCGCGTAGATGGTCGCGGGCTTTAGGACGTCGGGGACGTCGCCTTCGACGATCTTGCGGGCGAGGCCTTCGGCGATGGCGGTTTTGCCGACGCCCGGGTCGCCGACGTAAAGCGGGTTGTTCTTCGCCCGGCGGCAGAGGATCTGCACGGTCCGGTCGACCTCCGGAATGCGGCCGATGAGCGGGTCGACCCGCCCGGCCTTGGCCTTTTCGTTGAGGTTGATCGTGAACTGCTGGAGGGCGCTCTCCTTCTTCCCCTCCTTCTGCTCGCCCTTCTCCTCGGTCCCGGTCACCTCCCGCGGTTCGGGCGCAGTGTCGCCCTTGCCGACACCGTGGCTGATGTAGGTGACGGCATCGAGGCGGCTCATGTCCTGCTGCTGGAGGAAATAGACGGCGTAGCTTTCCCGCTCGGAGAAGAGGGCGACGAGGACGTTCGCGCCCGTGACTTCGTCCCGCCCCGATGACTGGACGTGGAGGATGGCGCGCTGGACCACCCGCTGGAAGCCGCTGGTGGGGGTCGGCTCGGTGGCGCTGTCGGCGACCAGGGCGCCGAGCTCATTGTCGAGGTAATGCTTGACCGTCGCCTTCAGTTCCTCGCGGTTGACGCCGCAGGCGGTCATGACTTTCGAGCCGTGCTCGTCGTCGATCAGCGCCATGAGCAGGTGCTCGAGCGTCGAATATTCGTGCCGGCGCTTGCTCGCCTCCCCCAGCGCGTTGTGGAGGGTCTGTTCAAGCTCGCGGGCGAAACTGGGCATTCGGGGAATCTCCTTACCCGGTGAATGTCGGTCGGATTGATCGCTCGATCAAGGGCTTGGAAGCGCCGCGGCGCCTCGGTTCGTCGTGTCTATGATTTCTTGAACAGCTCATCGGCGGCGCTGCGGTGGCGCGTGGCGTCGACCATATGGGTTTCGACGCGCTCTATCTCGGCTTTCAGGATCTCGATCCGCTCCTTGAGTTCCTCGATCGACAAGGGCCCAAGGTCCTGCTTCGTGACCTGCGTCAGCGGGTCCTGCGGCCGGCTCGTGAAGAAATCATCTTCGTCCATGGCGAGCCATAGCGTTGACCCATGCGGGTCGCCTGTCAATAACGCACCTCGTGGAAATTCCCGAGACGATGAAGGCGATCGAGATCGCCGAGCCCGGCGGCCCGGAGGTGCTTCGTCCGGCCGAGCGGCGCGTTCCGAAGCCCGGACCGGGCGAGGTACTGGTGAGGGTCGCCGCCGCCGGGATCAACCGGCCGGACGTGCTTCAGCGCATGGGCCTGTACCCGCCGCCGCCAGGCGCCTCTGACATACCGGGCCTGGAGATCGCCGGACTCGTAGTGGATGCGGGGGAAGGGGCCGAGCAGGCGGTCGGCGGGCCGGTCTGCGCCCTGGTCGCCGGCGGCGGCTATGCGGAATATTGCGTCGCTCCGGCCGGGACCTGCCTGCCAGTGCCCGAGGTCATGAAGATGACCGAGGCGGCCGCCATGCCGGAAACCCTGTTCACGGTCTGGGTGAACCTGTTCGAACGCGGCTTTGCCGCCGACGGCGACACGGTCCTGGTCCATGGCGGCACCAGCGGGATCGGCACCATGGCGATCGCTCTTGGGAAGCTGTTCGGGCTGAAGGTGATCGTCACCTGCGGAAGCGACGTCAAATGCGCCGCAGCCAGGAAGCTGGGTGCGGCCCTGGCGATCAATTACCGCACCAAGGACTTCGTCGAGGAGGTTCGGGGCTTCACCGAGGGGCGGGGCGTTTCGGTCGTGCTCGACATGGTGGGCGGCGATTATGTCCCGCGCAACCTGGCCTGCCTGGCTGATGAAGGGCGCCACGTCTCCATCGCTTTTCAGCGCGGCGGAACCGCCGAAATTCCGATCGCCGACATCATGCGGCGCCGGCTGACGCTGACCGGGTCGACGCTCAGGCCTCGCGACGTTCTCTTCAAGACGATGGTCGCAGACGAGCTGGCCCGCACCGTCTGGCCCTATGCCGAAGGCAATCGCCTCAAGCCGCTCATCGACAGCACCTTCCCACTGGCCGAGGCCGCCGCCGCCCACGCCCGCATGGAATCGGGCGAGCATATCGGCAAGATCGTACTCGAGGTCGGCTGATGACGCTGGTGCTTCACGAGGACCCGCGCTCGGGCAATTGCTACAAGATCCGGCTGACCGCGGCGCATCTCGGAGTTCCGCTCGAGCGGCGCCTCTACGACATCATGAAGGGCGAAACCCGGACGCCCGAGTTTTTGGCCGGCGTCAATGCCAACGGCCGCATTCCCGTGCTGCAGGACGGCGACCGCTTCCTGCCCGAGAGCAACGCCGCCTGCTTCTATCTGGCGGACGGCTCCGCCTTGATCCCGGCCGGCCGGTTCGAGCGCGCCGACATGCTGCGCTGGATGTTCTGGGAGCAGTATAATCATGAACCAAACGTCGCGACGCTGCGATTCTGGCTGGCTGTCCTCGGTGAAGACAATCTCAGCGAGGAGCAGCGCGCTCTGATTCCCGGCAAGCGCCGCGCTGCTGCCGACGCGCTCACGCTCATGGACCGCCATCTGCAGGGCCGGGACTGGTTCGCCGGCACTTCCTTCAGCCTCGCCGATATCGCGCTTTACGCCTACACCCACCTCGCCGAGGCTTCCGACTGCTTCGATTTCGATCCTTATCCCTCAATCCGCGCCTGGCTTGGCCGTGTCGCCGGCCTTCCGGGCCACATCGCAATGGACTGAAGCGCCTTGCGGCGCGCCTGAAGCGGGTCTAGACGCTCCGCCAGATCTGGCCGCTCCGGGAAGGGGGCGGCCCTTATTGTTTAAGGGAGACTGGAAAGTGGCCCAGCCGCTCATGCCCCATGCGACCGCCGCCTGGCTGGTCGAGAACACGTCCTTGTCGTTCGAGCAGATCGCCGAATTCTGCGGCCTGCACATCCTCGAGGTCCAGGCGATCGCCGACGACACCGCGGCGACCAAGCTGACCGGGCGCGACCCGATCCGCGCCGGGGAGCTGACCCATGAGGAGATAGAGAAGGGCCAGAAGGACCCGGATTACCGCCTGCGCATGCACAAGGAACCGGACCCGGTGCGGCGGACCAAGGGCCCGCGCTACACGCCCGTGTCCAAGCGGCAAGACAAGCCGGATGGCATCGCCTGGATCATCCGCAACCACCCGGAGGTCAGCGATGGACAGATTTCGAAGCTGATCGGCACGACCCGGACGACCATCGCCTCGATCCGCGATCGCACCCACTGGAACATGGCCAATATCCAGCCGAAAGATCCGGTGACGCTCGGCCTGACCTCGCAGCGCGAGCTGGATGCCGCGGTCGCCAAGGCGCAGAAGGCGGCCGGCATGCAGGCCCCGGCCGACACTCGCCTCGACAGCGATCGGTCGGCCCTGATCGAGGAGCTTCGCGCCCAGCGTGAGCAGCATGCCCGCGATGCCGAAGCTGCCCTGGCCGCGGCCGAGGCTGGCGAAGCGGGGCCGAGTGACGAGATCGTCCCGGGCATCAAGGACCCATTCAAGCGCGCCGAATAGCTTGCCAACACGGCCCTCTAGGGACAAGCTTGGCTGATGGACGCCGCAGCAGTGGAGGAAATGAGCTTCGAGGAGGCCTTGGCCGAACTCGAAACCATTGTACGCACGCTCGAACAGGGCAGTGCGCCGCTCGATGAATCGATCGAACTGTACCAGCGCGGCGACAAGCTGAAGCGGCATTGCGAGGCGCGGCTGAAGGCGGCCCAGATGCGGATCGAACAGATCGCGCTCGGTCCGGACGGCCAGCCTCAGGGTACGAAGCCGTTCGATGTCGATTGACATGCTCGATCGGCCCGGCGTCGCCATCGACCTGGAGTCGCGGCGCGTTTCGCGGGCGGTCGATGCCATCTTCGCCCATTTGCTGCGCGCGCCCGGCGACAGCCGCGACCGCCTGTTCGAGGCGATGCGCCATGCCGCGATCGGCGGCGGCAAGAGGCTGCGGCCGCTGCTGGCGGTGGCTGCGGCGCGCCTGTTCGCCATCGATGAGCGCCGCGCTGTGCGGGTCGGCGCGGCGATCGAGGCGATCCATGTCTACTCGCTGATCCACGACGACCTGCCGTGCATGGACGACGACGACATGCGACGCGGCAAGCCGACGGTGCACAAGGCCTTCGACGAGGCGACCGCTATCCTCGCCGGCGACAGCCTTCATGCGCTTGCGTTCGAGATCCTCGCCGATCACGAAACTCACGAGGACCCGTTCGTCCGCGCTGCCCTGGCGCTCGATCTTGCTCGCGCCGCCGGTCCGTCGGGTATGGCCGGCGGGCAGATGATGGACCTTGCCGCTGAGGGCCAGACGCTGGACTTGCAGGCCGTCACCCGGTTGCAGCAACTGAAGACCGGCGCGCTGATCGAATTCGCGGTCGAGGCCGCCTGCATCATGGCCCGGTTGCCGGCCGAGGCGCGCACGCCCTATCGCGGCTATGCCCGCAATATTGGGCTCGCGTTCCAGATCGCCGACGACCTGATCGACCATAGTGGCGACCCCGAGGCGGCCGGCAAGCGCGTCGGCAAGGATGCGGCGTCGGGCAAGGCGACGATCGTCTCGCTGCTTGGCCCCGACCGCGCCCGGACACAGGCGGAAATGCTCGTCGAGCAGGCGATCGAGCATCTGTCGAGCCACGGATCGGAAGGCGACCTGCTGCGCGCCATTGCCGCCTTCGTCACGGAGCGCGACCGGTGAGCCGCCGCCCGCACATTGGCGTCTACCCTGGGACTTTCGATCCGATCACGCTCGGGCATTTGGACATCATTCGCCGCGGGGCCCACCTCGTCGACCGGCTCGTCATCGGCGTTACCACGAATCCTTCGAAGGAGCCGATGTTCGGCGTCGCCGAGCGCCTCGACATGGTACGGAGGGAGGTTTCCGAAATCGCCCCCAATATCGATGTCGTCGAGTTCGACTCGCTGCTGATGGATTTCGCCGAGGCGCAGGGTGCAAGCCTGATCCTCCGCGGCCTGCGCGCCGTCGCCGATTTCGAATATGAGTATCAGATGGCCGGGATGAACCAGCAGCTGAACGACGATATCGAGACCGTCTTCCTCATGGCCGACGTCTCGCTGCAGCCAATTGCCTCGCGACTGGTGAAGGAAATCGCCCGCTATGGCGGCGATATCGGCAAGTTCGTGACGCCCGGCGTTGCGGCCGACGTTAAGGCGAAGCTGGCGGGCTAGCGGCACGGCTTTCTCTGCGCTAAGGGCGCCCCACAGCTTTGGGGCGGGAGTAATCGATGTTCAAACCCTTGTTCGCATTGCCTTTTGTTGCGCTCGCACTGGCCGCCGCCGCGCCTTCCGAGGCGCCGGCCCAGCCAAAGCCGAGCATCAACGCGCCGGTGGAGATCGCCGCCGATCCCGCCAATCGCCTCAATATCCAGCTTTCCAACGGCGGCACGGTTGTCATCCAGCTGCGCCCCGACGTCGCCCCGAACCACGTCCGCCGCATCCAGCAGCTTGCCAGCTCGGGCTTCTACAACGGTACGGTCTTCCACCGAGTGATCCCGGGCTTCATGGCTCAGGGCGGCGATCCGCAGGGTACCGGGGCGGGCGGCTCTCCGCTTCCGGACCTGCAGGCAGAGTTCAACGATTTGCCGCACATGCGCGGAGTGCTCTCCATGGCTCGTGCGGAAGATGAGAACAGCGCGAACAGCCAGTTCTTCATCATGTTGGCGCCGAGTTTCAACCTTGACCATAAATATACCGGGCTTGGCCGCGTGATTTCGGGCATGCAGTTTGTCGACGGTATCGCGGCGGGCGAACCGCCCGCGCAGCCGACCAAGATCGTCCGGGCCTGGCTCGACGGGGCGGTGCCGATGGCGGTCGCTCCAGTGCAGCCGTCCGCGACAGAAGCGGCGCCGTTATCGCCCCAGGCTGAAGGTCCCGCGCCTGCACCGGCTGAACAGCCCGCAGCTGAGGGTCCCGCGGTTGTCGCCGATCAGCCTGCCGCCGAGGCCGCTCCGGTTGCGGCGGAGCCAACCGCCGAGACTCCGGCGACGGAGGCTGAGCAGCCCGAGACACAGGCCGAGCAGCCCGAGGCCGAGCAGCCCGAGATACAGGCCGAGCAGCCCGAGGCCGAGCAGCCGCAGGCCGACCCACAGGAATCGCCGACCGGCGGCTGATGGACGTCGCGCTTTTCGATTTCGAGCTCCCCCCGGACCGCATCGCCCTTCGCCCGGCACGGCCGAGGGATTCGGCGCGCATGCTGCTGGTTGAGGGCGGCCGTATTGCCGACCGCACCGTGCTCGACCTGCCCCATCTTCTTCGGCGCGGCGACGTCCTGGTCTTCAACGATACCCGAGTCATCCCCGCCCAGCTGGAGGGCAGACGCGGGGAGGCGAGCATCGGCGCGACGCTGCACAAGCGCGAAGGCCCGCGCGGCTGGTGGGCGTTCGTCCGTAACGCCAGGCGCGTGAAGCCGGGCGACCGAATCGATTTCGAAGCTGGCGTGGCGGCATCCGTCGTCGAGAAGGCGAAGGATGGCTTGGCCCTGCTTCACTTCCACGGCGAGGAGCCGGTCGAGATCCTGCTGGAGCGTGCCGGCCGAATGCCGCTGCCGCCTTATATCGCCGGCCGGCGCCCAGCCGATGAGGCCGACCGCGCCGACTATCAGACCATGTTCGCGCGGCAGGAGGGCGCGGTCGCAGCACCGACCGCGGCGCTGCACTTCACGGACGCGTTGGTCGACTCGCTCGACAGGGCCGGGATCGCCCGCGAAACGCTGACCTTGCACGTCGGCGCCGGCACCTTCCTTCCAGTCAAGGTTGAGGATACCGCCGAGCACCGCATGCACTCGGAATGGGGCCGGATCGACGCGGGTACTGCCGGACGCCTCAATGCCGCGCGCGCCGCCGGCGGCCGTCTGATCGCGGTAGGCACCACCTCGCTGCGCCTGCTCGAAAGCGCGGCCGGCGAAGAGGGCCTGATCCGCCCGTTCGAAGGCGACACTGCCATCTTCATCACGCCCGGCTATCGTTTCCGCACGGTCGACGGACTCGTCACCAATTTCCACCTGCCGCGCTCGACCCTGTTCATGCTGGTATCGGCGCTGATGGGGCTTGACGTCATGAAGTCGGCCTACGCCCATGCGGTCGCGCAAGGCTACCGCTTCTATTCCTATGGCGACGCCAGCCTGCTCATTCCCTAGCGGCGAAAGAAATCGGTTCCGCGAATCCAGCGTGTCGCCAGCCACTTCTCGCCGCGCAGGATTGGCAGCCCGGCGTGAGTGACACGAAGATCTGGTTGGTGGTCGGCAGTGACATTGTGGAAGATCAGCAAGTCGCCGATCGCGCCGCGAACGCGGAATCCCAGGTTTGGGAAATGCGTCTCGCCGCCCTCATATTCGCCGTTGAGGTAGAGAAGCGCGGTCGCCACCCGGATTCGTTTGCCTCGCCCGGGTCCATGGGCATCGTGGTGCGGCCGGAACTGCTGGCCGGGCCGATAATGCATGACATGCAGGGGCTCACCCCAGGTCACGGGAAAGTTGGCGGCATCGGCGATGCACTGGTTGACGGCTTGGATAACCAAGTCCTCATACATGGGTGTGAATGCCATGTTGTACGCGTCGCGCATCGGATCGAGCCGCGACCCGCCAGTATCGCTATAGACCTTCGCCGGCTGCAGCCACGGTTTCGCCAGCATCTGGATGTAGCGGCATTCCTCCG
>DATFEO010000091.1:0-3572 GCA_035250985.1 Sphingomicrobium sp.
GGTCCCAACAGCGTCTACGCCGGCGGCCTGTGGGTTCGCAGCTCGATGGTCCCGGCCATGCAGGACGCCGCCGCCGAGGCCCTTCGCGAGGGCCTGGCGAAGTTCGACGGCGGTCGCGGCTGGACCGACACCGGTCTCAGCGTCGACGTCAACGGCGACTGGCAGACGCAGCTGCGCGTCGCGGCGCTCGGCACAGGCTTTCCCGACTGGCGAAAGGCGGTGGTCCTTTCCAAGGCGGATGGCCAGGCGAGGATCGGCTTTTCGGATGGCTCCACGGGGACGCTCCCGGCGTCGGCCGCGCAGCAGCCGAAGCGCGGCGGGGGCGGCAGCGCCTTCTCCAACCTGCGCGCCGGCATGATCATCATCGTCAAGCAGCTCGGCCCGGACAGCTATGCGCTGCGCTCGATCCCCGAGATCGGCGGCGGCTTTGTCGCCGAGGAGGTGCGGACCGGCCGAGTGCTCGCCATGCAGGGCGGCTTCGATGTCATCGGCTCCTCCTACAATCGGGCGACGCAGGCGCTCCGCCAGCCGGGCTCGGCGTTCAAGCCGATCGTCTATGTGACGGCGCTGGAGAACGGCATGACGCCGGCGTCGATCATTGTCGATGCGCCCTTCTGCGTCTGGCAGGGAGCGGGGCTGGGCAATAAGTGCTTCCGCAACTTCGACGGCAAATATGCCGGTCCGAAGACGATGCGCTGGGGCGTCGAGCAGTCGCGCAACCTGATGACCGTGCGCGCCGCCTCGCAGACCGGCATGCCGAAGGTGTCGGCGACCGCCGCCAAGCTCGGTGTCGGCAATTACGAGAACTATTTGTCCTTCGCGCTCGGCGCCGGCGACACGACGGTGCTGAAGCTCACCAACGCCTATGCGATGATCGCCAACCAGGGCCGCGAGGTGCGGCCGACGATCATCGACTATGTCCAGGACCGGAAAGGCAAGGTCATCTACCGCACCGACAATCGCTGCCAGGTGATGGACGGCTGCAACGCCAGCGATTGGGACGGCCGCTCGATGCCGCGGCCTCCGCTTCGCACCAAGCAGCTGCTCGATCCGCAGGCGGCCTACCAGATGGTGCATATCCTGGAAGGCGTCGTCGAGCGCGGCACCGCCACCACCCTTCGCGAGCTCAACCGGCCGATGTTCGGCAAGACCGGCACCACCTCGGGCCCGACCAACGTCTGGTTCGTCGGCGGCACGCCCGACATCGTTGCCGGCGTCTACATGGGCTATGACCAGCCGCGGCCGATGGGTCATGGTGCGCAGGGCGGGCGGATTGCCGCGCCGGTCTTCAAGCAATTCGCCCAGGTCGCCTTCAAGGACATGCCGAAGGTTCCGTTCGTGGCGCCGGCCGACATCCGCATGGTCCGGATCGACCGGGTCACCGGCAAGCGCGTCTTCGGCACCTTCCCGGTCACGGAAGATCCGCGGTCCGCGGTCATCTGGGAGGCTTTCCAGCCCGAGACCGAGCCGAGGCGCTCCTTCCGCCGTGAGGATCGCGAGCGCTCGGAGGAGCAGCGGGTGGCGGCGAAGAGGCCGGCCCCGAGGCGCGCCGTCCAGCCGCAGCAGCCGGCCGAGGATTTCTTGCAAAGGCAGGGCGGCATCTATTAACCGCACAACCCGTCACCCTCGCGAAAGCGGGGGTCCCGCTTTTCTTTTCCGCGGTTTTTTCGAAGAAGCGGGATTCCCGCATCTTCGCGGGAATGACGTTTGAAGGGACTTTAGCATGCGCGCCGAAGCGCAAGCCCATGTCGACCAGATCAATGCCGCCACCGCCCTGCTGCGCCGCTTCCTCGACTGGGACCGGGCCTTGAAGCGGCTGGAAGAGCTCAATGCCAGGGTCGAGGACTCGACGCTTTGGGACGATCCCAAGGCGGCGCAGGACGTGATGCGCGAGCGGCGCCGGCTCGACGAGGCGATCGCCGCCACGCGCAAGATCGAGACCGAGCTCGCCGACACGGTCGAGCTCATCGAAATGGCGGAAGGGGAGGGCGACCAGGCGCTGGTCGAAGACGGCATTGCCGCATTGGGCGAGCTTGCCGAGCGCGCCGAGCGCGACAAGGTCGCGGCGCTGCTGGCCGGCGAGGCGGACGCCAACAACAGCTATATCGAGGTCAATGCCGGCGCCGGGGGCACCGAAAGCCAGGACTGGGCGGGAATGCTGCAGCGCATGTACACCCGCTGGGCGGAGCGGCACGGAATGAAGGTCGAGCTCATCGACCACCATTCCGGCGAGCAGGCGGGCATCAAGTCGGCGACCCTGCTGGTCAAGGGCGAGAACGCCTACGGCAACCTCAAGACCGAGAGCGGGGTCCACCGCCTGGTGCGTATCAGTCCCTACGACAGCAATGCGCGCCGCCACACCAGCTTCGCCAGCGTTTGGGTCTATCCCGAGGTCGACGACGACATTGCCATCGAGATCAACGAATCCGAGCTGCGCATCGATACCTATCGCGCCAGCGGCGCCGGCGGCCAGCACGTCAACACCACCGACAGCGCCGTGCGCATTACCCATATCCCGACCGGAATTGTCGTCGCCTGCCAGAACGAGCGTTCGCAGCACAAGAATCGCGCCTCGGCCTTCAAGCAATTGAAGGCGCGCCTTTACGAGAACGAGCTGCAGAAGCGGGAGGCCGAGACCGATGCGGCCAATGCCGCCAAGACCGATATCGGCTGGGGCCACCAGATCCGCAGCTATGTCCTCCAGCCCTACCAGCTGGTGAAGGATTTGCGCACCGGGGTGACCTCGACCGCGCCGTCCGACGTCCTCGACGGCGACCTCGACCGGTTCATGGCCGCGGCTTTGTCGCAGCGTGTCACCGGCGAGCGGGTTGAGGTCGAGGATGTGGAGTGATCGGCCGGCACCCTCCCCCTCGATGGGGGAGGGCAGGGTAGGGGTGCCCTACTCGCGAGCGCGGTGCTTCCTGATCGCGGCTGTCCTGCTCGGCGCCTGCCGTGCCGAACCCGCGGCGGAGACCGACTTCCCGCCGGCCGGCCGCGACGTCGCGCCGATTGTCGGCGACAGCTTCTCGACGGAGGACGCGCGCGACCGGGTAGGCGAGGCGGAAGCGGTCATCGCTTTCGCCGGGGTCGCGCCGGGCATGAGCGTCGCCGACATCGGCGCCGGTGAGGGCTATTATACCGTCCGCCTGTCACGCGCCGTCGGCCCGCGCGGCAGGGTGCTGGCCGAAGACATCGTGCCGGCGACGCGGGATCGCCTCGCCCAGCGCGTCAACCGCGAAAACCTCGACAACGTCGCCGTCCTGCTCGGCGCGCCGGAAGATCCGAAGCTGCCGGCGGCGAGCTTCGACCGGATCTTCCTGGTCCACGTCTATCATGAGGTCGACCAGCCCTATGAGTTCCTTTGGAACCTGCGGCGGGGCCTCAAGCCCGGCGGGATGATCGTCGTTGTCGACGCCGACCGGCCGGTGAAACGACACGGCACGCCGCCGGCCCTGCTCGATTGCGAATTCGCGGCCGTCGGCCTTCGCCGCGTCCGCCAGGCTCCGATCGAGTCAGCCGACGCCTACATGGCGGCGTTCGGAGTCGCCGCGCCGCTGCCGGAGCCGTCGGCG
>DATFEO010000115.1:0-2016 GCA_035250985.1 Sphingomicrobium sp.
CATGCCCGGCTTTTCTGGAACAGTTCTAAAATAAGCTCTATTCGACGGCGGTTCAACCCGCGCCTGGCGCCGCGACGGGCGAAGCCCCGCCTTCGCTTGCCCCCATCCGTCTTCGCACGGGCGATGGAGTAGTGTGCGGAAGGTTCTGCAAATTCGCTGAGAGCGGGCGGTCATGGCAGGCTGGTGATGTGAAGTCACCGATTCCCTTGCGAGGAGCGCCGCCATGACCAAGACCGAAGTTAGGACCGCCAGCGCCGCCGTCAAAGACATTCTGCTGTGCAACCCCGACGGGCTGCGCGAAATCGTCCGCGCGGTGATGCAGGAAGTGCTGGAGGCCGAGATGGACGAGGCGCTTGGCGCTTCCAAGGGGGAGCGCACACTGGAGCGGCTCGGCTACCGTTCCGGCTATTACGGCCGCACGCTGATCACCCGGGTGGGCAAGCTGGAGCTGCGCGTGCCGCAGGACCGGGCCGGCCGCTTCTCGACCGAACTGTTCGAGCGCTACCAGCGCTCCGAACAGGCGCTGGTGGCCACCCTTGCCGAGATGTACGTGCAGGGTGTGTCGACCCGCAAGGTCAAGGCGATCACCGAGGAGTTGTGTGGGCACGCCTTCTCCGCTTCCTCCATCTCCGCAATCAACAAACGGTTGGACGATAGCCTCGAGTCCTTTGCAGAGCGCCCTCTTCGAGAGCCCTTTCCTTATCTCATCCTCGACGCCCGCTACGAGAAGGTGCGCGAGGCCGGCGTCGTCATGAGCCAGGCGGTGCTGATCGCGGTTGGCATCGACCTTGGCGGCAGGCGCCAGATCCTGGCCGTCGACATGGCCGGCCGCGAGAGCCGCTCGGCCTGGAAAGACTTCCTCGTCAGGCTGAAGGGGCGCGGCCTCAGAGGCGTCGAGCTGGTCGTGTCCGACGACCATGCCGGCCTCGTCGCGGCGATCGCCGAGGTGATCCCGGAGGCCGCCTGGCAGCGCTGCTACGTGCATTTCCTCAGGAACGCCCTCGACTACCTGCCCAGAAAGCACGGCGACGACTGCCTGCAGGAGCTCAGATGGATCTACGACCGCCGCGACCTCACCGAAGCCAGGGCCGATCTCGCCGCCTGGCTCAGAAAGTGGTCGGCCAAACATCCGCGGCTGACCAGTTGGGCGGAGGAAAACATCGACCAGACGCTGACCTTCTTCCGGCTGCCGCGCCAGCATCACAAGCACCTGAAGAGCACCAACATGCTCGAGCGGCTGAACGAGGAAATCCGCCGGCGAACCTACGTCGTGCGCATCTTTCCCAATACCCGCAGCTGCCTGCGCCTGGTCCGCGCACTCGCCGTCGAAACCCATGAGAACTGGATCGAGGCCAACCGCTACATCAACATGGACGACCTGCGCGAGCTCAAAAAGCTCGAACTCCGCCAAGCCGCATGACCAACCTTCATGGCCGCCCCAATTTGCAGAACTTGACGCACACAACCAAGCGCCGATTCGGGAATCGTACCCGACCAAACCGAGTCAATCGGCCGCACCGCAGCGCTTCGGTGCGCCTGGGGTTTTGCCCCTGTTCCAGTAGACCGATTAATGCGCTGTTAACCTTCTCCTGCCCTTATGACGGCGGAGGCGTCGTGCAATTTGCTCCGGTCCAGCCGAGGATCTCCGCCATGGGCAGCGTTGTGTCATTTCGGCCACGAGCCGCGGAAGCGCGGCAGATGCGCTCGCGCGCCGGGACGGCAGCCTTGATCATCATCTTTCCCGGGGTTCGCTACGAGCGCGACTTGGCGGAAGCGCCTCGCGCAAGGAGAGGCGTCATGCTGCGTCGCGCCGCCGAGCGGCAGGACGCCCCGACGCCTCGCAGCTGACGTCGAATCGCTGCCGCCGGAAAGCGGTCACTGCGACTGGCAGGACAGGCCGCCGAGGAACCGCGAGACCGTCGGCCGCCAACTCGGATCGGGCACGAAACTTCGGATGACGACGATTCCCTCCGCCACCGTGGTCTCGACAAATATCGATGACCCGAATTCCTCGGG
>DATFEO010000133.1:0-3842 GCA_035250985.1 Sphingomicrobium sp.
CGCAACTCTGCTACCACCGCCGCCGATGACGCCCGACCTGATCCTGCCGCTCGTGATCGGCTATCTGCTGGGGTCTATCCCCTTCGGGCTTTTGCTGACCCGGTTCGCGGGCAAGGGCGACATCCGCGCCATCGGCTCCGGCAATATCGGCGCGACCAACGTCCTGCGCACCGGCTCCAAGGGCCTGGCCGCCACGACCCTGCTTCTCGATGCCGTGAAGGGCGCCGCGGCCGTCATGTTGGCCCAGCGTTTCTGGCCTGACGGCGTCCAGTTCGCCGCCGCCGGGGCAATGATCGGCCACCTTTACCCAGCCTGGCTCAAGTTCAAGGGCGGCAAGGGCGTCTCTACGCTGCTGGGCGTGATCGCGCCGCTGATGCCGATCGGCGCCGTGGTTTATGCGCTGGTCTGGATGGGCTTGCTGCTGACGATCCGAATCTCGTCAGTGGCCAGCCTGGTCGCCGTCGCCAGCGCACCGCTAAGTGCCGCTGTGTTCGGCAAGGATGAATTATTTCCGCTCCTGCTCGGTTTTGCTCTGCTCATTGTCTGGAAACATCACGCCAATATTCGGCGTCTGTTTGCCGGGACAGAGCCCAAAATCGGCAGGGGCGCGGTTTGAGCGACGACCTCCTCGCCCGAATCCGGCTGATCCGCTCGCCCTCCATCGGGCCGGTGACCTTCCGCCAATTGCTCGCCCGCTTCGGGACCGCCGACGCAGCTCTCGCCGCCGTTCCCGAGCTTGCCGCGCGTGGTGGCGGCAAGCCGCCGGCGATCATCGGTGAGTCGGTGGCGCACCGCGAAATGGAGCGCGTCGACGCACTGGGCGCACGCTATCTCACACTGGGCCAGGGTCTTTACCCCCGCCTGCTCGCCGAGCTGTCCGATGCGCCGCCGCTGCTGATTGCAAGGGGCGATTTCGCCCTGCTCGAGCGGCAGGCCGTTGCGATCGTCGGCGCGCGCAACGCCTCCGCCGCAGCCTGCCGCTTCGCCCGCGGCCTCGCTCACGATCTCGGGCAGGAGGGGCTCGCCGTCGTCTCAGGGCTGGCGCGCGGAATTGACGCCGCTGCTCATGACGGCGCGCTGGAGAGCGGGACTATCGGCGTCGTCGCCGGAGGCATCGACATCTTCTATCCGCCGGAGAATGAGGAGCGGCAGCGGACGATGTTCGAGCGCGGCCTGGTCATCGCCGAAATGCCGCCCGGGACCGAGCCGAGGGCGCGCCATTTCCCCTATCGCAACCGGATCATCGCCGGAATGAGCCTCGGTACGGTCGTCGTCGAAGCCGCGCCCAGGTCCGGCTCGCTAATTACGGCGCGGCTGGCGGGCGAGGCGGGGCGGGAAGTGATGGCCGTGCCCGGCTCGCCGCTCGATCCGCGCGCACAAGGGTGCAACCAGCTGATTCGCGAGGGCGCGACTTTGGTCCAGACGGCGGCGGATGTCGCCGAAGCGGTGCGCCCGATCGACAGCCGTGTGCAATCGGGCAGCGCCCCTTTCGAGCCCTCGCCGGGCGCACCAGCCGAGACCGACGCCGATGCCCGCCGATCCGTCGAGGAGCTGCTTGGACCCTCGCCGGTTCCGGTCGACGAGTTGGTGCGCCTGTCGGGCCTGGCGAGCGGCGCGGTGCAGCTCGTGCTGCTCGAGCTGGATCTCGCCGGGCGCCTCGACCGCCATGCCGGTGGAAAGGTGAGCTTGCGCTGACCGCTTGACGGCTTATTTGCCCCGACCCCACCCTCGCACGCATGCGTGAGGAACAAGAGTGAAGCTCGTCGTCGTCGAATCGCCCGCCAAGGCCAAAACCATCGAAAAGTACCTGGGACCCGGCCATCGCGTGCTGGCCAGCTACGGCCATGTCCGCGACCTGCCACCCAAGGACGGCTCGGTCGATCCGGACGATGGCTTCGCGATGGAGTGGGAAACCTATCCGGACAAGGCACGGCAGGTGAAAGCCATCGCCGACGAGGCGAAGAAGGCCGAGAGCCTGATCCTCGCCACGGACCCCGACCGCGAGGGCGAGGCGATCAGCTGGCACGTCCAGGAGCTGCTGCGGAAGCGCAAGGCGCTGCCAGCGCGCGTCGAGCGCGTCACATTCAACGCCATCACCAAGTCGGCGGTGACCGAAGCCATGGCGAATCCGCGCCAGCTCGATGACGATTTGATCGACGCCTACAAGGCTCGGCGCGCGCTCGATTATCTGGTCGGCTTCACCTTGTCGCCGATCCTGTGGCGCAAGCTTCCAGGCGCCAAATCGGCGGGCCGGGTGCAATCGGTGGCGCTCCGCCTGATCGTCGACCGCGAGCGCGAGATCGAGCTGTTCAAACCGCAGGAATATTGGTCTGTGTCGGCAAGCTTCGAGGCGGACGGCCAAGGCTTTACCGCGCGCCTGGTCCAGCTCGACGGCAAGAAGATCGATCGGCTGACGATCGGCACCAAGGGCGAGGCAGACGAAGCGAAGGCGGTGGTCGAGGCGGGTCGATTTACCGTCGCCTCGGTCGAGACCAAGCCCTTCTCCAGGAATCCGCCGCCACCCTTCACCACCTCAACGCTGCAGCAGGAAGCGGCGCGGAAGCTGGGGTTTGCGGCCAGCCATACGATGCGGATCGCCCAACAGCTCTACGAGGACGGGCTCATCACCTACATGCGTACTGACGGCGTGCAGATGGCGGAAGAGGCGATCAGCGCCGCGCGGCGCGCCGTCGCCGATCGCTATGATGCCGGTTACCTGCCGGACAAGCCTCGCCACTATGCGACCAAGGCCAAGAATGCGCAGGAAGCGCATGAGGCGATCCGGCCAACCGATTTCCATCTCGCCCGCGCCGGCTCCGGCGACCATGCCCGCCTCTACGAGCTTGTGTACAACCGCGCGCTCGCCAGCCAGATGGCCTCGGCGCGGCTCGAGCGGACGACGGTCGAATTGAATGACGGCGCGGGCAGGGCAGTGTTGCGCGCGACCGGTCAGGTGACGCTCTTTCCCGGCTATCTCGCCCTTTACGAGGAAGGCCGCGACGAAAAGGACGATGAGGAAAGCGCGCGCATGCCGGCGCTTCGAAACGGCGATGCTCCGGCCAAGACTGGCGTCGAGGCGCTACAGAGCTTCACCCAGCCGCCGCCGCGATATTCCGAGGCAAGCCTGGTCAAAAGGCTGGAGGAGCTCGGCATCGGCCGGCCCTCGACCTATGCGGCGACGCTGCAGACTTTGAAGGACCGTGAATATGTGCGGCTTGAGAAAAACCGCTTCATTCCGGAGGAGAGCGGGCGGCTGGTGACGGCCTTCCTCGAGCGCTTCTTCGAGAAGTACGTCAGCTATGATTATACCGCCGAGCTGGAGGAGGAGCTGGACGACGTCTCCGGCGGCCGGCTCGACTGGCAGAAATTGCTCGAGGACTTCTGGCGCGACTTCAAGCCCAAGGCGGGCGAGGTGATGGACCAGAAGCCGTCGGATGTGACTGCCGCGCTCGACGATTTTCTCTCGCCCTGGCTATTCCCGGACAAGGGCGACGGCAGCGATCCGCGGCTGTGCCCGCTGTGCGGTACGGGCCATCTGGGCCTGCGTGGCGGACGTTACGGCGCGTTCGTCGCCTGCTCCAACTATCCGGATTGCAAATTTACCCGCCGCTTCGGCCAGGGCGAGGAAGCGGCCAGCGAGGGTCCGGCCGAGATCGGCAATGGGATCGTACTGAAGAGCGGGCGGTTCGGGCCGTACCTGGAACGCGACGGCTCGCGGGCCTCATTGCCCAAGGATGTGCCGCAGGATGGGCTGACCCTGGAGCTGGCGGAGAAACTGCTGTCGCTGCCGCGCGAGATCGGCCCACATCCGGAGACCGGCAAGCCAATCACCGCCTCGATCG
>DATFEO010000162.1:0-16880 GCA_035250985.1 Sphingomicrobium sp.
TTCTTGCTTGGTTTGGGCCTGAAGATCGCCAGCGCTGGCCGCCGATTAGGCATGGTGCCGCTTAGGTGACTCGAACACCTGACCCCATCATTACGAATGATGTGCTCTACCAGCTGAGCTAAAGCGGCTTGGCCCTGAAGGACGGAGTGCCTGCGTGCCAGCCTGGGGGGCTGGCTTGCGCGGGCCCTCCCTAACAGCGGCGTCTGCGCCTCGCAAGGCAGCTGCATCAAACAAACATGCTTAACGCTTTGTTAGTCGATTCAAGGCAAATTTCCGCCCGAACTGGAGGGAAACGGGCGGGCATGGACAGCTTCTCCGATCATCCGAGTGCGTTTGACGGACCGCCCGAGGCGCATGGCGCGCCTGCGGATCCGAACGATTTGGCGATCGGCACCGACGAGCGCCGCATGCACGTCCGTGCCTATAATTACTGGGTCTCGCTGCTCGACGGCCGCGATTATCCGTCGATCGAGGACCTCGACCCCGCCAGCATCACCGATTTCGGGCCGCACAGCGTGCTTCTCGACTTCACCGCCGGTCGCGACAACCCCGCCACTCCGTTTATCGGCACCGCGATCCGGGCGGAGTGCGACCTCGGCGACGACATCAGCCGCATCGACCAGGTGCCTAGCCGGTCCCTGCTGTCACGACTGACCGATCATTATTTGCAGATCATCGCCAACCGCGCGCCGATCGGCTTTGAAGCCGAGTTCGTCAACCAGCGCGACCGCAACATCTGCTACCGCGGGATTCTAATGCCCCTCTCGTCCGACGGCGACACGATCGATTTCATCTATGGCGTGATCAACTGGAAGGACACGGGCGACCTGGTTCCCGACCAGAGCGTCATCACCCCGACGCTGCCGCCCCTGGAGTTTGGCTCCGAGGAGGCCGAGGAGGCTTTGGAGGCCGACGGCGTCGAAGTGGCGGAGATCGCTGCAAGCGAGCCGGAGTCGGGCTCGCACATCGCCGACGAATTTCGCGTGCCCGAGAGCGCGCCCGATGCGCCCCAGCCCGACCCCGTCGCCTTTGGAGACGAGCCACACGATGGACTCGCGGCCGACGACGAGGACGAAGAAGACGCCGAGATCGCGCTCGAGGACGATGCCGGGCTGGCCGACCAGCTGTGGGCGGCTCGCGAAAGCGCCGAGGTGTGCAAGCAGGCCGATGGCCGCAGCCGGGCCGCACTCTATCGGGCGCTCGACATGGCCTACAACTTCGCCGTTGCCGCCAGGCGGGTCCCGGACGAATATGCCGAGATCCTCGACGATGCCGGGGTCAAGGCGCAGGCGCGGGCGCCCATGACGCCGATCGTCAAGCTCGTCTTCGGTATCGAATACGACAAGACGCGCCTCACCGAGTTCGCCGCCGCTCTCAGCCACGCCGACCGCTGCGGGATCGACTTCGGCGCGTTCAAGGATTTCATCGAGCAGGCCGAGGGCGGCCTCAAGGGCCTGGTCGCCGCCGAACGCAAGGCACGCCGCCCCGACAAGCCGGCCGAGGACAAAGCCGAGCTGGGCCGTGCCAGGCTGCGCCAGGCAGCGGCATTGGCGCTTGCCGATTTGCCGACCAACCAGGAGTTCGCCTTGGTGGTGACGCGCCGCAATGCTGCAGGCGTGCATGAGGTCGTCGCTCTGGTTAGTGACGAGGCCATGCTCGACCGCGCCCTCCGCCGCGCCGCCGACTAGCCCGCAGCCCCTTCCTTACGTCGGTGGTGGAAGCTATAGGCCGCCGCCAATGACTCTCAGGGAAATGGCAAGACCTATGGCGGCCCAACCGGTCGTGGATGAATCGCTTATCGGCCCGGTTCGCGAAGCACTCGTCTCCAATGCGCTGCCGGGCGAACTGGACGGCTTTTCGCCGAGCGAACGCGACGAGGCCGCCGCGTTCGTCGTCGAAGTGGGCATGAAGCGCAAGCCGGGCGAGTTGGCGCTGAGGATGAAGTCGATCGGAGGCGAGGCAGGCAAGCGCCGCATGCGCCTCGCCATCGTCAACGACGACATGCCGTTCCTGGTCGACAGCGTCGCGGGCGCGATTGCAGCCCGCAACCTCGGAATCCACCGCCTGCTCCACCCGGTGATCAAGGTTCAACGCGATGAAGCCGGTCGCATGGCAGCCATTGGCGAGGGACTGGCCGAGTCGATCATCTATATCGAACTCGACCGAGCCGACGCCCGGCGGCGGCAGGAACTGGTCGAAGAGCTTCGCGACGTTCTGTACTGCGTGCGCAACGCGGTCGCCGACTGGCGGACGATGCTAGCTCGCATGGAGGCCGATGCCGACGTGCTCGACGGGCAAGATGACGAAGGCGCGGCCCTTCTGCGCTGGCTCGCCGAGAACCATTTCACTTTGCTTGGCCATGCCGAGGTCGATGGACAGGGTAAGGTCCGCGAAACGCTGGGAATCCTGCGCAGCGCGGTCAATCTGTGGGATGAACCTGCGTCCAAGGCTGCGATCGAGCACCTGACCGGCAAGGAAGGGCCGGCGCTCATCCTCAAGGCCGACCGAGTTTCGCCGGTCCACCGGCGCGTCCCACTCGACGTAATTCTAGTCCGCCGCCCGGACGGTTGCGTCTCGGTGCATTGCGGGCTGTGGACCAGTGCCGCGATGCGCGAGCCGGCTGATGACGTGCCGGTGCTCCGCGGCCGGCTCGCGGCCCTCGATCGCGAGCTTGGCTATTCGCCCTCCAGCCACGGCGGCAAGGCGCTTGCCCACGCCATTTCCACCTTGCCGCATGATCTGCTCATCTCATTCGACGAGCACGAGGTGCGCCTGGCGGCGCTGACCGCCATGTCGCTCGCCGACCGACCGCGGCCAAAGCTGCTCCTCCTCACCGGCGCCTTGCAACGGCATTTGTACGCCTTTGTCTGGCTCCCGCGCGAGCAGTTGACCACTACCCGACGCATGGCGATCGGCAAGATGATCGCCGACTCCGTCGGTGTGCCGATCGGCAGCTGGACAATCGACGTTGGGGACGAAGAGCTGGCTTTGCTGCGCTTCACCTTCGCCGTCGACCCGAGCACCCGGATTCCCGACATAAACTCGCTCGACGCAGTTTTGGTCGAGATGGTGCGCGGCTGGTCGCCGTCGGTCGAGGGCGAATTGGTCGAGCAGGCCGGCTCGGGGCGCGGCGCCCGCCTGGCGATCACTTATCTCGATTCCTTGCCCGACGATTATCGGACGCGGACCAGCGCCGCTGAAGCGGCGCGCGACATTATTCGCCTGTCGAGTCTTGAAGGACCGCACGATCGCGAGGTCCGCCTGATCGCCTGCGATACGGAAGGCGACCTGCGCCTGAAGGTTTATCGCTGCGGCGGCTATGTGGCGCTGTCCGAGGCGGTGCCGGTACTTGAAAATTTCGGGTTTCGAGTACTCGAAGAAGTGCCGACGCGCCTGGGCGATGAGGGGCTCGGCCATATCCACGACTTCGATGTCGACATGCCGGCTGGAGTGGATTGCGCGGCCTCCTTCGAGCGAGACGAGATCGTCGAACGGGCCATCGCCAGCGTCCTTCGCGGCGATGCCGAAAATGACGATTTCAACCGCCTGATCCTGTCCGCAGGCGTGCAGCCCCGCGCCGTCCTTTGGCTGCGCGCCTGGTTCCGTTACCTGCGCCAGACCGGCGTTACCTATGGCCTGGCGACTGTCGTCGATGCACTCGCCCGCGCACCCGCCGCAACAAAGGCAATCATCGAACTCTTTACCGCTCTCCACGACCCGGCGCTGAAGGCCGACCGAGCAGCGGAAGTGAAGCGCACCCGCGACGCATTCGACGATGCGCTGCGGTCCGTCAGCGCTATCGACGACGACCGTATTCTGCGGCTGATGCGCGCGGTCGTCGAAGCGACCTTGCGGACCAATGCCTTTGCGCCGATGAGCAGCATCGCGCTGGCAATGAAGATCAATTCATCGCTGGTCCCCGGCCTGCCGGCCCCGGTTCCGTGGCGCGAAATCTGGGTCTACAGCCCGCGCCTCGAAGGCATTCACCTGCGCTACGGACCGATCGCGCGCGGAGGCCTGCGCTGGTCCGATCGGCGCGACGATTTCCGGACCGAAGTCCTCGGCCTGATGAAGGCGCAGGTCGTCAAGAACGCGGTGATCGTTCCGACCGGCGCCAAAGGCGGCTTTTATCCCAAGCAATTGCCCTCTCCGTCGAACCGCGACGCTTGGCTCGCGGAGGGCACGGAAAGCTACCGCATCTTCATTCGGGCCCTGTTGTCGATCACCGACAACATCGTCGACGACAAGGTCGTCCATCCGGACAGCGTGGTCGTCCACGACGGGGACGACCCCTATTTTGTGGTCGCTGCGGACAAGGGCACGGCAACCTTTTCCGATGTCGCCAACGACATTGCTGTCACCCAGAATTTCTGGCTGGGCGACGCCTTCGCTAGCGGCGGCTCGAACGGATATGACCACAAGGCGATGGGCATCACCGCCCGCGGCGCCTGGATATCGGTGCAGCGCCATTTCCTGGAAATGGGAATCGACGTGCAGACCGACCCGATTCGGGTCGTCGGCTGCGGCGACATGTCCGGCGACGTCTTTGGCAACGGCATGCTGCTAAGCCAGGCAATCAAGCTTGTCGCCGCATTCGACCATCGGCATATCTTCGTCGATCCCGATCCCGACGCCGCGGTTGGCTGGGCCGAGCGCAAGCGGCTGTTCGAGCTGCCGCGTTCCAGCTGGGACGATTACGACCGCAAGGCGATGTCGAAGGGCGGAATGATCGTCCCGCGTTCGCAGAAATCGATCGCTCTCACCCAGGAGGCGCGGGCGGCGCTGGGCATCGACTCCGCCGAGATCGATCCAGCCGGCCTCATTAGCGCCATCCTCAAGAGCCCCGTCGACCTCATCTGGTTCGGCGGCATCGGCACGTATGTGAAGTCATCTGCACAGTTGCATGCTGAGGTCGGCGATCCGAGCAACGACGGCCTGCGCGTCGATGCCAGCGACATCCGCGCGCGCGTCATCGGCGAGGGCGCCAACCTGGCGATAACCCAGGCGGCGCGCATCGAATTTTCCGAGCATGGCGGCCGGATCAACACCGACTTCATCGACAATTCGGCCGGCGTCGACTGTTCCGACAATGAAGTGAACATCAAAATCCCGCTCAACCGCGAGATGCGCGAAGGCCGCCTGGCTGAGGACAAGCGCAACGAATTGCTGGCGAAGATGACGGACGAGGTCGCCGGTTTGGTGCTGGAAGACAACCGGCTGCAGAGCCTGGCCTTGTCGATCGCCGAGTCGGGCGGGGCATCTGCTTTGCCAGGAATCGTGCGCACCATCGAACTGCTGGAATCGACTGGCCGGCTGGACCGCAAGGTTGAGGGCCTGGCATCGAGCGAGCTGCTCCTTCGGCGCGGAATGGAAGGCCGCGGCCTGACCCGGCCCGAACTGGCGGTCGTCCTGTCCATGGCGAAGATGACCCTGCAGGATGCCATCGAGAAGACCAAGCCGGCGGACGACCCCCTGCTCGAGCCGCAATTGTTCGCCGCCTTCCCCAAGCCGATGCAGAAATCGCAGGCCGCGGCCATCCGCGCCCACCGTCTGCGGCACGAGATCTTGGCAACCAAGATCGCCAACCGGATCGTCAATCGCCTCGGGCCGAGCATCACAATCCTGCTGTCGGAGGAGGAAGGCGCTTCGCTGGGGCAGGTGGCGACCGCCTTCCTGGTCGCCGAGCAGTTGCTCGGCCTGCCCAAGCTTTGGCAACGAATTGAGGAAGCCGAGATCCCGGAGGCGCTGAGGCTTGAGTTGTTCCAGGTCGCAGCGCGATCTATCCGCAGCCATGTCTCCGACATCCTCCGATCGACGGGCGCCGAGGCAAATGTCAGCGAACTGTGCGAGCGGATCGGCCCGGGCGTGAAGAAGGTCGCGGCCGCCGCGGCGCGGCTCATCAAGTCGGAAGTCCGCAACGAGGCCGCTGCCCGCCGCGAGCGGCTCATCGGGCTTGGCGCCGACGAGGACATTGTCGACGGCCTGGTGCGCCTATTCGAATTGGACGGCGTGTTCGGCATTGCCGCTTTGGCGGCACGCAAGCAGGTCGACGAGCTTGAGCTCACCAAGGCCTATACGAACATCGGCGAGATCCTTGGGCTCGACTGGGCGCAGCAGCAGATTGCGCGCTATGTGCCTGCCGATCCGTGGGAGCGCATGCTGATCGCTGGCCTCGAGCGGGATTTCGAGCAGCTGCGGATCGATTTCCTCGGTCGCCTGCGTGACCAGGACGTGGTGGCGGGTACCAGCAAGTGGATCGACCGCCACGCCTCGCGTATCGACCAGTTCCACCGCTTCACCATACAGGCGCGCACGTCAGGCGTGGTGACGGCGGCCATGCTCGCCCAATATGCCAACCAGGCCAGGATCCTGCTTGGCCGCTGATCCGGCCCACCTGCTGATTCTCGTTCCAGATCCGATCTATCCGGAGCCTTGGGCCTGGGCCTTCCATGTCGAGGCCGAAGCGCTTCGTTCTGCCGGGTTTAAGGTCAGCGCGCGGCCCTGGACCGCACCAGGAGAGCTCGATCCGTTCGATGCGGTGCTGCCGCTGGTCGTCTGGGGTTATCACGAGCGCTATCCGGAATGGCTGGAGTTGCTTAGCCGGCTGGAAGCAAGCGGCGGGAGGTGCATCAACCCGCCAGCCCTGCTGCGCTGGAACAGCGACAAGGCCTATCTCGCCGAACTGGACGCCAGAGACGTCCCCACCGTCCACACCATCGCAGTCGAAGCGCTCGACGAGCATGGGCTGAGAGAGGCGCGCGACCGGTTCGGCTGCGAAAGGCTGGTGGTCAAGCCGCCGGTCTCGGCATCGGCCACGGGCACCTTCCTGCTGGGGCCGAGCGATGCCGTCCCCCAGGAGGCCGCGGGCCGGCGCATGCTGGTGCAACCCTTCATGGCCTCGATCGCCGCGACCGGCGAGTTTTCGCTGATGCTCTTCGAAGGCTGCTTCAGCCACGCCATCCTGAAGACACCCAAGGCGGGCGATTTCCGAGTCCAGCCCCACCTGGGCGGCACCGAGAGGCCCTGCACTGCCCCTGGGGGCGCCATCGAACTTGCCAAGGCGGCGCTGGCCGCCGCACCGGCCGAAGCCGCTTATGCGCGCGTCGACATGGTTGCGGACGAGGACAATTGCCTGCGAATTATGGAGCTGGAGCTGATCGAGCCGGCCTTATGGCTGCAGCATGCGCCTGACGGCGGGGCAGGCTTCGCCTCAGCCGTTCGCCGCGCGATCGAACAGCCATAAGCGGATCGCACTGGTGAGGTTCGGCGGCCGTTCCGCCTCGATCCTGAGCGCATCGATGCGCGCCACCAGGGCGTTGACTGGTACTCCTAGCTCCTTTGCGGCCCGGTCGAGCGCGCGCCAGAACAAGGGTTCCAGGCTGATCGAGGTTTCGTGGCCGGCGATGGTCACCGACCGTTTCACCGGACCGCTGAAGCCCGACAGGTCCATCAGTACATGTGCTGGCCGCCGTTGATCGACAGGGTCGAGCCGGTGATGAAACCGGCATTCTCGTCGACCAGGAAAGCGACCCCGCGGGCGATTTCCTCCGCCTTGCCCAGCCGGTTGACCGGGATCTTGGCGACGATCTTGGCCAGCACTTCCTCTGGGACGGCGGCGACCATGTCGGTGTCGATATAGCCCGGAGCAATTGCGTTGACGGTCACCCCACTCCGCGCGCCCTCCTGCGCCAGCGCCTTGGTGAAGCCGTGGATGCCTGACTTCGCGGCGGCATAATTGACCTGGCCGTACTGGCCGGCCTGGCCGTTAATCGAGCCGATGTTGACGATCCGGCCATAGCCGCGCGAGGTCATGCCCTCGAACACCGCCTTCGCCATGTTGAAGCAGCCGCCAAGGTTGGTGTCGATCACCTCCTGCCACTGCTCGTGCGTCTGGCGCTTCATGGTGCTGTCGCGGGTGATGCCGGCGTTATTGACCAGCACGTCGACCGGCCCGACCTCAGCCTCGACCTGGGCGACGCCCTTTTGGCAGGCGTCGAAATCGGCGACATCCCACTTGTAGGCCTTAATGCCGGTGCGCTCGCTGAAAGCGCGCGCCCGCTCATCATTGCCGGCGTAGTTGGCAGCGACGGTCATCCCCGCATCCTTGAGCGCGATGCTGATCGCCTCGCCGATTCCGCGCGTGCCGCCCGTGACGATGGCCACCCGTCCCATGAGCTTCTCCTGCTGGTTTCGGCGTCCGCTTATGCGTCGCCGAGCCAGCCTGCAAGCTCGCGGCGAACAAGGGCCTCGAGCATGTCCATGCCCTCGGGGCTGTCGTTGAGGCATTCGAGCAGCGCGAACTCTTTGCCCCCCGAGGTGAGGAACGTTTCGCGCCCGCGGATGCCAAGCTCCTCCAGAGTTTCCAGGCAGTCGGCGGAAAAGCCCGGCGCTGCCAGCGCAATGCGCGTGACACCCTTGCCGGGATAAGCGGCCAAAGTCGCATCGGTGTACGGTTCCAGCCATTTCGCCCGACCGAAGCGCGACTGGAAGGCGATGTCCACCGGAATGGAAAGCTGCTCGCCGAGCAGGCCGACGGTCTCAAGGCAATGGTCGTAATAGGGATCGCCGAGCGCGCGCGTGCGCTCCGGCATGCCGTGAAAGCTCAGGAGCAGCCGATCGGGCTTGAAATCCAGGGCGCCCAACTGGCGCTCGAGATTCTCTTTCAGAGCGCTGATGTAAAGCGGGTCGTTAAAATAGGGCGGCAAGGTCCGGAGCGCGGGTTGCGAGCGCATGCCGCTGAGCACCTCGAATGCCTTGTCGTTGGCGGTAGCCGTCGTCGCCGCGCAATATTGCGGGTAGAGGGCGGCAAGCAGGATCCGTTGGCAACCCTCCTCGTTCATGCGGTTCATTTCGGTCGAAATGGCCGGCCGACCATAGCGCATGGCATGGCGGACGAGAACGCCTTCGCCGAGCCTTCGCTGCAGCGCTTCCGCCTTGCGCTGCGTAATGACCGCTAGTGGCGAGCCGTGCTCCGTCCATACCTCCTTATAAGCCCGAGCCGACTTCTTCGGACGCGTCGTAAGGATGATGCCGCGCAGGATTGGCTGCCAGGCGATCGGCGGGATCTCGACGACCCGCCGGTCGGAGAGGAATTCCGCCAGATAGGCCCGCACCGCCCGAGGCTCGGGCGCATCCGGCGTGCCGAGGTTTATGAGGAGGACACCGACTTGAGGCATCAGGCCGCCATCGGGTCAAACGGCAATGACCGCAAGCGGCGTCCGGAGCCGGATGCCAGCGCATTGGCGACAGCCGCCGCGCAAACCGCATGACCGAGGCCGCTGACGCCGCCGGGCGCCTCGGCGCCGCCGACCAACTCGACCTCGATTCTCGGCAGGGGCGACAGCCGTCCCGAGGCAAAAGTGGCCAAGGGCCGCGCGACCGGCATGCCGGCGAGGAATTGCGGCGCCGGGCTGGTGGCGAGATCGAGCGCATGGAGCAGCGAGCCTTCGATCTGCTGGCGGACGAGGCCGGGATTGACGATGCGCCCGCAGTCGACGGCGACCACCATGCGCTCGACGCTGATGCGCTGGTTCGCGCCGATGCCCGCCTGGACCAGCAAGGCGATGTGCGAGCCGAAGGCCGACGCGGCGGCCAAACCCATGGTGCTGCCGGCAGCACCTCCCTCCCAGCCGCCGATGGCGGTAGCAGCGGTCAGGCACTTGGCGAGTCGGACATTGCCGCTGAGCATACCCATGCGGAAATTGAACGGGTCGGCAGCCAAGGCGCGCGCCATTTCGTCGATGAAGCATTCGGTTGCAAAACCGGTTAGAGCCTCGGTGCCGCCGCGCATGTAGCCGATGGCGATCGGCAGGCGCGCCTGGACCCGGTCGATCCTCATAGACGGGATAGCATAAGGCGGGACTGCGCCGTCGAGCATAATCCCCTCGCCCGACACCAGCCGCGCCTTCCACGCCGCGATCGACCCGTCCGCCGACGGCAGCGCGGCCATGCGCGCGACGAGTGGCGGGCGAAGGCGGTCCTGGTTCTGCGTGACATTTGCCGAGACGGTGAGCTGGACCGGCTTGCGAGTCCGCCTCGCCAATTCGACCGCGATCGGGATGGCATCGGCCTGGATCGCCCGCCCGCCGCCGTCCCCGACCGGCATCGGATAAAGCACGACTTCGCCGCGCTCGAGGCCGGCCGCTTCGCTCGCCGCGCGATGGGCGGCATCATAATCCTGGACCGGCGCCCAGACTTCGAGCCGAGCATTCGATAGCCGCGCCGTCGCCACCAGCGGTTCGAGCGAGAGGTGGCCGGCGGGGGCGATTCGGTAGGTTGCGCCGAGCGCCCGCGCTGAACCCACGGCCGCCTCATAGTCGCCCTGCTCGAACTGGCTTTCGGCGTCGCCGCTCTCGAGTGCCTCGTCGAGCAGCGGTCCCACGTCGGCGCCGGCGAGGCCGGTGAAGCGCGGCCGCGCGGCCGCCAGCGTCCGTTCGGCCGCCCACCAGGTCTCGCCGATCGCCGCCAGCCAGCGGCGGGTGACGATGATCTCTTGCAGACCCTTCTGGCGCTCGGCGGCGCTGCGCGAGAAGCCGCTGAGCTCGCCGCCGGGCGGCGCCATGCGCACCGCTGCGAACACCATATCCGGCAGCCTCACGTCGCCTGCGAAGCGCAGCGAACCATCTGATTTTGCTGGTACATCCAGTCGCGGCAAGGGCTTACCGAGCAGCCCTCCCGAACCCCATGATCGCAATTCGACGTCGCTCGGATCCAATCGCGAGGCAGCTTCCGCGACTTCGCCGAAGCCCAGCCTCTTGCCCTCGTGAGTGATGAAGCCATTGGCCGCGGTGCATTCGGCGGGCTCGACACCCCAGCGGCTCGCTGCCGCCCGGACCAGCAGCTCGCGGGCGGCGGCGCCGGCCCGGCGCAGCGGTTCGTGGAAGGCGCGGACCGACGTCGCGCCCGCCGTCACGCGTCCCTCGAGCTGCGCATTGGCATAGACCGGCGAGTCCGGTGCGGGGGCGACCGCGACATTCTCCCAGGCCGCGCCCATCTCGTCGGCAATGAGCTGAGCGAGGCCGGTCCAAATGCCCTGCCCGGTTTCCGCCTGCGGCACGGCGACGGTCACCTGCCCGTCGATCCCGACCTTCAAATAATGGCCAAACACCCGCTCGCCCTCATTGGCGACCAGCGCACTGCCCATCTCGCGCGGCCAGAGCGAAAAGGCGACGACCAAGCCGATGCCGGCACCGCCGCCGATCAGGAGAGTACGACGGTCCAATAAGGTCAACGGCCGTACTTTTCTCTCAAGACGACCCGGTCGATCTTGCCAGTGCCAAGGCGCGGAAGGGGCTCGGGCTCAAAGATCATCCGCGCCGGAATCTTGAACGCGGCCAGCTTGCCCTTGAGGAATGCCCGCAATCCTTCTTCGTCCATGTCGCTGCCCGCGCGACAATGGAGCACAGCCACCGGCACTTCGCCCAGGCGTTCGTCGGACACTCCGAAAACCGCGGCCTCGGCGATATCATGACAGCCGTAGAGCGCCGCCTCGACTTCGGCAGCGCTGATGTTCTCGCCGCCGCGGATGATGATGTCCTTCTTGCGGTCGACGATGAAGAGATAGCCGTCCTCGTCGAGATAGCCGATGTCGCCCGTTCGGATATAGCCGTCCGCGGTGAAAGCGGCCGCGGTCGCCTCCGGATTCTCCCAATAGCATTTGATGTTGGCGGCCGACCGAATTCCAATCTCGCCGCGCTCTCCCGTGGGGAGATGCGCATCGTTGGCGCCGAGGATGGCGACTTCGACATAGGGCGGCTGAGCGCGGCCGGTCGACGCCGGCTTGGCGGCGTAATTGCCCCAGAAATTGGAGCAGCCGACGGCATTGGTTTCGGTAAGGCCATAGCCGAGCGCCGGCTGCGAATTGGGGAAGGCCTGCTTCAGCCGCTCCACATGTGACACCGGGCGCGGCGCCCCGCCGCCGGTGATGTCGCTGAGCGAGGACAGGTCATACCTGTCGCGGTCAGGATGGTTCATGAGCTCAAGGCTCATGGTCGGGACGCCGACGAAATAGGTGATCTTCTCCCTCTCGATCAGCCGCAAGGCCTCGGTCGGATCCCACTTGGGCATGATCACCATGCAACGGGCGACGACGAAGCTGTTGAGCAGCACCGGGACCTCGCCGGTGACGTGGAACAAAGGCACGCTGAGCAGGGTCCGCGGATTGGCCGGCGGCCGGCCCTCGTTGATCAAAATCTCCTTCAGCACCATCAGCCCGGTCGAATAGGCATAGACGCCGGTGGTGACGGCACGGTGGGTCGACAGCGCGCCCTTGGATTCGCCGGTCGACCCCGAGGTGAAGAGGATGGTGGCGTCGTCCTCGGGTGCGACCTCGGGCAGCGCTGCGGATTCGTCTGACCCCTCCAGCAGGGGTGCGATGGCCTCGCTGATCGGCTGGTCGATATCGAGCGATACGACCGGCCAGTTGCCCGCTTCGGCAATACGTTTCGCGCGTGGCGCGTCGGTGAGAATCAAGGCGGGCGCAGTCAGCTCCAATGCGTGCTTCAGCTCCTCGCGCTCCCACCAACCGTTGAGCAAAGTGGCGATTGCCCCCGCTTTCAGGGCGGCCATGTAGCCGACGATCCAGGCCGGACAGTTGCGCATGGCGATGCCGACACGATCGCCCTTGCTGATGCCGCGGACGACGAGGGCATGGGCCAGCCGTTCCGACCATTGGTCGAGATGGGCGAAGGTCAGGCGTTCATTGCCGGCAACCAGTGCTTCGACCTGTCCGTTCAAGGCACAAAAGGTCTTGAAGAAGAGCGGCAAAGTTCCAGGGAAGTTGGCAGCGAAGGCGCGGCCCTGTTCATCGCGCTCGATGACCAGCCGGCCGCCCGGTCCGATGATCTCGGCAAGCGTCTCATCGAACTTCCGGTCGAGCTCGCTACGCATCCGAGACCTTGCCTCCTTTGCCTTTCGCGGCGCCCACCTTATGAGGCGGCAAAGCCAGGGGGAAGTGCATGGCGGTGCCACCAGTGAATAATCAAGACGCGATTGCCTGGTCCGACCTCGGACTGTCCCCCGTGGCCCTTGACCTCGGATTCTTCGAGCTGCGCTGGTACAGCCTCGCCTACCTGGCAGGCATCTTCGTCGGCTATTGGTACCTCCTGAAGATGATCAAGCAGCCCGGCTCGCCGATGGCGCGGCGCCATGCCGACGACATGGTCTTCTATGCAGCGCTGGGAATCATCCTGGGCGGTCGCCTGGGCTATGTGTTGTTCTACAACCTCAGCTACTATCTAGCGAACCCGGTCGACATCCTGAAGCTTTGGGACGGCGGCATGTCCTTTCACGGCGGGGTCATTGGAACCACGCTGGGCATTCTTTACCTTGCACGCCGGGAGAAGCTGTCCTGGCTCCGCGTCCACGATTATGTCGCCTGCTGCGTGCCCTTCGGCCTGTTCTTCGGGCGCCTCGCCAATTTCGTGAACCACGAGCTCTGGGGCGCCGAAACCAATGTCCCATGGGCCGTGCGTTTTCCGGAGCCGACCGGGCGGCTGCTGCTCAATGGCCAGCCGGAGATCGCGCTGGGCTTCGCCCGCCATCCAACCCAACTCTATGAAGCGCTGCTCGAAGGCGTGGTCCTGTTCATCATCCTCTGGTGGATGTTCTGGAGGACCGAGGCCCGCTACCAGCCGGGCAAGCTCGTCGGCGCCTTCATCTTCTTCTACGGGCTGTTCCGCTTCGCAGTCGAGTTCGTCCGCGAGCCGGATGCCCAGCTGGTTGAATTTGCCCAGGCGACCGGCCTGCATATGGGCCAGTGGCTGTCGCTGCCGATGGTCCTCGCCGGCCTCTACCTGATGCTGACGGCGAAGAAGCGGCGCGTTCGGGTCGAGCCGACGGTCGGGTCGGCAAGCGTCGCTTAAGCCCATGCCATCGCTCGCCGACCAACTGCGCGAGCGGATCAGGGCCGAGGGGCCGATCAGCGTCGAGGCCTATATGGCCGCATGCAACACGCATTATTATGCGACCCGCGATCCGTTGGGTGCGGCCGGTGACTTCACCACCGCGCCGGAAATCAGCCAGATGTTCGGCGAGATGGTTGGCGCCTGCCTGGCCGATTGCTGGCAGCGGGCTGGCAAACCAAGAGATGCAATCTACGCCGAGCTAGGGCCCGGACGCGGCACGCTCGCTGCCGACGTGCTGCGCGTGCTCCGCAAGGCTGGCTTCGCGGGCGAAATCCATTTTGTGGAGACAAGCGCAGCCCTTCGACAGGCTCAGCGCGAACGGGTGGAAATTGCCCAGTGGCACGACCGGATCGAGGACCTGCCGCGCGTGCCCCTGCTGCTTGCCGCCAACGAGTTCCTCGACGCCCTGCCCGTCCGGCAGTGGATCGACGGTGAGGAGCGGCGCATAGCACTCGACGGCCAGAAGCTTGCCTTCTCCGCCAAGGGTGAGGTTCAGGAGGATTCGCCGGCGCGCGAGGCGGCGGTGACGGCGATCGCCATGCATCTCGGGCGCCACGGCGGCGTCGCGTTGATCATCGACTACGGCCATGCGCGGACCGCGCCCGGCGACACGCTCCAAGCGGTCAGGGAACACCGCTTCGCCGACCCTTTGGCCGAGCCGGGGGAGCAGGACCTGACCGCCCATGTCGATTTCGAAGCGCTGGCGCGGGCGGTGAACAGCCTCGGCGTCGTCGTGCAGGGCCCGGTCGGGCAAGGCACCTGGCTGAAACGCATTGGCATCGGCGGGCGTGCCCAAACGCTCATTGCCAGCAACCCCGACAAGCGGCACGATATCGAAAAGGCGATCGACCGACTCTGTGGGCTGGACGAGATGGGCGAGCTGTTCAAAGTGATGGCGATAAGCGGGGCGGGCTGGCCTCAGCCGGTGGGCTTCGCGCCATGAGCGTGGCCTTCCGCCTGGCCGGTAGCGACGACGCGCCGGCGCTCTCCCGCCTCGGCGCCGAGACCTTCACGGAAACCTTCGGCCACCTTTACCAGCCAGCCGACCTCGCCGCCTTCCTGACCAATCATGGCGAGGACGAGTGGCGCCGAGAGCTCGCCGATCCTGATTTCTCGGTGCTGATCGCCGAAAGCGAAGATGGCGAAGCGGTCGGCTATGCCAAGGTCGGGCCGCCGCATCTGCCATTCGAGCCGCGTGGGACCGCCGTCGAACTCCGGCAATTCTATTTGCTGGAGACCTGGCAGGGGCAGGGCCTGGCCAACCAGATGATGCAATGGGTGATCGATGAAGCGGAGCGGCGCGGCGGCAATGACCTCTACTTGTCAGTGTTCATCGACAATCATCGCGCCCGCAAATTCTACGAGCGCTGGGGGTTCGTCGCCGAGGGACGCTATGCCTTCATGGTCGGCAGCCACAGCGACGAGGATGTCGTCATGCGGCGGCCATTGTGACGGTCGACAGCCTGACCGGAATCGAAGTCATCCGGACTGCCGCGCTCAACGGAATTCCGCACGGCTTCCTCGGCCGCAGGGGCGGCGTTTCGGATGGCGTGGTTGCCGGTCTCAATGTCGGCTGGGGCAGCAGTGACGACCGTGAGGCCATCGCCGAGAACCGGCGGCGCGCGGTCGAGGCAGTGCTTCCCGGAGCGCGGCTGGTGACGGTTCATCAGGTCCATTCGGCGGCAGCAATCGAGGCCGGCGACTGGCCGGACAACAACCGTCCGCCGGCCGACGCCCTGGTAACCGACCGGCCCGGCGTCCTGCTCGGCATCCTGACCGCCGATTGCGCGCCGGTGCTGCTGGCTGATGCCGAAGCGGGAGTGATTGGCGCAGCCCATGCCGGCTGGCGCGGGGCGCTAGCCGGTGTCTGCGAGTCCGTGGTCGCGGCCATGGAAAGGCTCGGCGCCCGCCAGTCACGCATCGCCGGCGCCATCGGACCGGCCATTGCCGCTCGCAGCTATGAGGTCGATCATGCGTTCGCCGACCGGCTAACCAGCGCCGACCCGGCCAATGAGCGTTTCTTTGCTGAAGGCCCCGCCAACAAGCCGCACTTTGACCTGGAGGCCTTTGTCGCGGCGCGGCTGGCGGCGGCCGGCATTCGAACCGTCGAGGCGCTCGGCCTCGACACCTACTCCCAGCCGGAGCGCTTCTACAGCTATCGCCGCGCCACGCACCGGGGCGAAGCGGACTACGGGCGCCAGATCTCGCTGATCGGCCTGCCCCGTTAGGAAAGTTGTCCCATTCCAATACAGGCGCGGATGGCTCGTAGCCCATCCCTGCGCACCGGCGGTATCTGGCTTCCAATAAGCACGGAAGGACCAGAACCATGCTTCGCATACGCACAATCTTCGCCGACAACCGCGGCGTCACCGCCATCGAATATGCGCTGATCGCGTCGCTGATCTCGGTCGCGGCCATCGTCGGCTATCACAACCTCGGCACCGAGGTGCAAAACTCGTTCCAGGACATCGATCAGAGCCTGAACAGCAGCCTGTCCGTCAAAGTCGGCTGAACGCGCCAAGGCCACCTTATTGCTCTCCCCTCCTGATTGATTGGCTTGGCCGCCGACTTGGCGCTAAGGCGCGCGGCGACCTCCGGGAGAGATTTGTGTCCGACGAATATGATCCGATGCCGTCCAGCAAGCGGCCGCCCAAGCAGACTCCGAAGACCATCGGCAACCACAAGCTGAAGCCCGCCACCTTGATGATGGGCTATGGCTTCGACCCGGCCCTGTCGGAAGGGTCGCTGAAAGCGCCGATCTTCCTGACCTCGACCTTCGTTTTCGAGAAGGCGGCCGACGGCAAGCGCTTCTTCGAGGGCATCACCGGCAAAAGGCCGGGCGGCGGCACCGCCGAGGGCCTGGTCTATTCGCGCTTCAACGGGCCGAACCAGGAGATCCTGGAGGACCGGCTGCAGATCTGGGAGGATGCGGAGGCCGCGCTCACCTTTTCGAGCGGCATGACTGCCATCGCTACC
>DATFEO010000192.1:0-9699 GCA_035250985.1 Sphingomicrobium sp.
CTCTTCGCCGGCTTCCTTCCCGCCAAATCCAAGGCGCGTCGCGATGCCATCGCGGAACTGGGCGGCGTCAGGGCCAGCCTTGTTCTTTACGAAACCGGGCCGCGCCTTGGCGAGGCGCTCGCCGATCTCGCCCACGGCCTCGGATCGCGCGATGCCGCTGTCGTTCGGGAGATCTCCAAGCTCCACGAGGAAAGCATCAGCGGCACGCTCGCTGATCTGTCCGAACGCTACGCCAATGCGGCGCCAAAGGGCGAGATTGTGATCGTCATCGGACCGCCACCGGAACGCCGGGCGAGCGAGGAGGACCTCGATGCAGCCTTGCACCGGGCCCTCGCAGATTTGTCGCCATCCCGGGCCGCAGCCGAGGTGGCCGAACAGCTCGGTGTACCGAAAAAGCGCGCCTATGCCCGCGCCCTGGAGCTCAGCCGCTGAACCGGCGGATCGAGGCGGAGCGGCGCGGCCGGGGCGCGGAACGGCTGGCGGCCTGGTGGCTGCGACTTCGCGGCTGGCGGATCCTCGCCCAGCGGGCGCGCGTACCTGGCGGCGAGGTCGACCTCATCGCGCGCCGGGGACGAGTCCTGGCCTTCGTCGAGGTCAAGGCGCGCCGCAGCGAGGAGGGACTGGCAATGGCGCTCGACCAGTACCGGCTGCGCCGGGTGGCGGTTGCCGCCGAACGGCTGGCGCCGCGCTACGCGCGTGAGGGTGACGACATTCGCATCGATGCCGTCTTCCTGCTGCCGGGCCGGTTGCCCCGCCACCTCCCCAACATCTGGCACGGGTGACAGCGTGCCCAAGCGCCTCTAGACGGCAGCCATGCCGTTGACCGTAGCCGTGCAGATGGATCCACTGGAGAAGATCAACATCTCGGGGGATTCCACGTTCGCGATCATGCTCGCCGCTCAGGCGCGCGGTCACAAATTGTTCCACTATCTCGCCGAGGATCTGACCTGGCAGGACGGCCGGCTTTATGCTGGAGCGCATGCGGTGAGCGTGCAGCCGGTTCCCGGTGATCATTTCCGTCTCGGCGAGTTTGCGATTCTCGACCTGGGCAGCGACGTCGACGTGGTCCTTATGCGGCAGGATCCCCCGTTCGATCTCGGCTACATCACCGCCACCCACCTCCTCGAACGCATCCAGGGCGAGACTCTCGTCGTCAACGATCCGGAGGCAGTCCGCAATGCGCCGGAAAAGGTCTGGGTGCTCGACTTCGCGCGCTACATGCCTCCGACAATCCTGACCCGGTCGCTCGGCGCCGCGCGCGAGTTCGCTGCGAAGCATGGCGACATCGTCATCAAGCCGCTCCACGGCAATGCCGGCAAAGCCGTGTTCAAGATTGGCCGCGATGGCGGCAACCTCGCGCCGCTGATGGAATTGTTCAATGCCACATACCGCGAGCCGCACGTTCTGCAGACATTCCTTCCCGAGGTGGCGGACGGCGACAAGAGGATCGTTCTGATCGACGGCGAGCTCGCCGGCGCCATCAATCGCCGGCCAGCCAAAGGTGACATCCGTTCAAACCTGGCGGCGGGCGGAACCGCGGAAGCGAGCGATCTCACCGATACTGAGCGCGAGATTTGCGCGGCGCTTGGCCCGGAGCTCAAGCGGCGCGGCCTGCTGTTCGTCGGCATCGACGTCATCGGCGGACGCTGGCTGACCGAGATCAACGTCACCTCGCCAACCGGGATCGTCGCCATCGACAAGTTCAACGGCACGGACACTCCGGCGCGCATCTGGGATGCGATCGAAGGCCGCATTGCGGAGCGCAAGGCGGCATGAGCGACTGGGTCATACGCCTGATCGACCAGTCGGGTTATCTTGGCATCGCCTTCCTGATGTTCCTGGAAACGGTCTTCCCACCGATTCCGTCCGAGGTCATCATGACCGTCGCCGGCGTTGCCGCGGGCCAGGGGAAGCTACATTATGGGCTGGTTGTCGCCAGCGGGACCGGTGGGGCGCTGCTCGGCAATATTTTCTGGTACCTGGCGGCGCGCGCGCTTGGCCTGGAGCGCCTCCACCCGTTCATCGACCGTTGGGGCCGGTGGCTGACGATCACTTGGCCCGAAGTCCAGCGCGCCGATGCCTGGTTCCGCCAGCACGGCATGCTGTTCGTGTTCGTTGGTCGGCTCCTGCCCACCGTCCGCTCCCTGGTCTCCGTCCCCGCCGGCTTGCTGCACATGCAGTTCCGCCGGTTCCTCGCGGCGACGATCCTCGGCACCGCGATCTGGACGGCATTGCTCGCCGGCGCCGGCTTCAAGCTCGGCGAGAATTATGACCGGGTCGGCGATATTCTCGGCCCCGCCTCGAACGCGATCCTGATCACGCTCGCGGTCGGCTATTTATGGCGCGTCTGGACTCACCGGAACTATCAGCCGCCAGCCAGGGAAGAAACCGTATCGGATGGAAAACTGTAGGGTTACTGCACTTCCCTTCGAGATAAATTCATCCATATCGGTTATTTAGCCTGTTATTAGCTCTATACGGCCAATACCGTTCCCAAGCGGCGCGGCCCGTTGCCCCACAAGGGCCCGCCGCCGACCTCAAGCCCGCGGATGGGCGTGGCGATAGATGTCGAGCAGCTGCGCCGCGTCGACCTGCGTGTAGATCTGGGTCGACGATAGGCTGGCATGGCCCAGCAGCTCCTGAAGCGACCTGAGATCGGCTCCTCCTGCGAGCAAATGCGTCGCGAAGCTGTGCCTCAAGGCATGCGGCGTCAGGCTGTCCGGCAGGCCGAGACGCTTGCGGGCCGAGCGCACCACCCGGCGCACGAGGTCGGCGTTGAGCGGGCCACCCCGCGCCCCGACGAACAGCGGCGACGAACCCGTCAGCGGATAAGGGCAAGAGCCGACGTAGGCAGTGATTGCTTGGCGCACTGCCTCGACGACCGGCACGACCCTGGTCTTGCCGCGCTTACCGGTTACCCGCAACGTCCGCCCGATAGGAAGCGCGCCGGCGGTCAGCGACATGGCCTCGGCGATTCGCAAGCCGGAGCCGTAAAGCAGCAGCAGGATCGCCATGTCGCGGTCAGCCGTCCAGCTGGCCGAGGCGGCTCCCGCCTCCTCTGCCAGCGCCAGCGCATCCGCCGGGCTGGCCGGCCGCGGCAGGGTCCGGGGACGTTTCGGAGCGCGCGTGCGCGGCAGCTGGGGGATGTTGCCGGCTTCCTCCGCCGCAAAGCTCAGGAAAGCTCTTACCGCCGACATCTCGCGGGCCGCCGATGAGGCGCCCAGGCCGCTCGCCCTGCGGTCCGCCAGGAAGGCGCGCAAGTCGGCGGCCGGAACCGTAAGCAGGCCATAGCGCCCCACCTCCTCACCGCGGTGCCGGCCAAGGAAGTCGAGGAAGCGATGGGCGGTTGCGACATAGGCGCGCACCGTATGCGGCGAGCGACGCCGGTCATGCTCGAGGAAGCTCGACCAGCGCGCCGCGAGCGCACGCGCCGGATGGTCTAGGACAGGCTCGTCGTCTGCGGTTCGGTCAGCCACCGCCGAATCATAGCCGCGAGGCTGTGCCCAAGGAACTGCAGTAATTCGGATCCGTGACGGCCATCGATTTTTTGCTCTGCGCGTTGGCCGAGGACGAGCAGGCCGTAGGGGAGGCGCGGCATGCCGCCATCGCGGGGTACATGGCAGACCCTCACCTCACCTTCCGAATCGATTCGGATCAGCGCTTCCGAACGGATCAGGCTGCATGCCGGGCCGAATAGGGGGTGACCGCGGCCGACATTGCGCATCTCGACGCCATCGACGCCCTGCAGCGCCTTGTCGACAAGCTGCGGCGCCACGAACTGAACACCATCCCCGTCGGCACGGAAAGCCTGGTCGCGTACAACCAGCGCCAGCGCGACTGCGTCGAGGCCGAGAATGAGTGGCCACTCCTGCGTGACGACATGAAAGAGCGATTGAAGGTCCTCGGTGCCGAGCGCCGCCAGGACGGCGTCATGGATCGAAGCGACAGCGCCCGAATGGCCGCGGGCGAAGGCGAGAAGGTCCTGGTTCGCCTCTTCAGCGGCGCCAAGGCGCTCGCGCAGCCGGGCAACCGCCCGCTCCTCGAAGGGGATGACCGTAGCCATGGCGCGAATGATACGCCGCGGTGGGTTAATTTCCTACTTGCGGCCGTAACGATCCTTGGCTCCGCCACTCGTCCGATTGTTGGATACAAATAGGATTTCGTCTGCCAGCCTGCCTGGCATGAACCCGGCGCCTCAATTCTCACCGCTGGAGACGGCCATGCCCTCGCGCGCCCGCCCGCGTGTACGCGCGCGTTGCCAGTGCGACTTTTGCGACTTTTGGAGCCTTATCCGGACAAACATGGTGGCTGGGTCCGTGCGTTTTGTGCGGATAAGGCCGCTAGCCGATCCGCTGGCCGGTCTTCTCCCAGTCGGCGAGGAAGCTCTTGATCCCGGCATCGGTCAGCGGATGCTTGAAGAGTTGCTGAATGATCTTCGGTGGCGCGGTCATGACGTCCGCGCCAAGCTTGGCCGCCTCGACGACATGCATCGGGTGGCGCACGCTGGCGACCAGGATCTGCGTCGGGAAATCGTAATTGTCGTAGATCAGGCGGATGTCGGCGATCAGGCTCATGCCGTCGAAACCGACGTCGTCGTGCCGACCGACGAAGGGCGAGATGAACGTCGCGCCCGCCTTGGCCGCGAGCAGCGCCTGGGCCGCCGAGAAGCACAAGGTGACGTTGACCATCGTCCCGTCGCCGGTGAGTTTGCGGCAGGTTTTGAGGCCGTCCGGCGTCAGCGGCACCTTGATGGCGATATTGTCGGCGATCTTCCGCAGCACCTCGGCCTCGCGCATCATGCCGTCATGGTCGAGCGCCACCACCTCGGCTGAAACCGGACCTTTGACGATTCCGGCGATCTCCTTCACCACCTCGATGAAGTCCCGACCCGACTTGTGGACGAGACTCGGGTTGGTGGTGACGCCGTCGAGCAGGCCCTCCTCGGCAAGCTCGCGGATTTCGGCGATTTCGGCGGTGTCGGCGAAGAATTTCATCTAGATCGGCCCTTGGCTGGCTGTTTCCGGGGCGATAGCGGCCTAAGCCGATTTGAGAAAGGGCGGGAGATGAGCGAGCACATCCAGGTCGAACGGCAGGGCGGGCGGATGCGAATCCGCATGAATCGGCCGGAGCGGCGCAACGCCATCACCGTCGCCATGTATGCGGCGCTTGCCGACGCCGTCGAGGCGGCCGCCGGGGATGGGGAAATCCGGCTCATCACCATCGAGGGCTCCGGCGAGGATTTCACCGCCGGCAACGACCTTGCCGATTTCCTCGCCGAAATGCCGCCGCCGGGCACGACCGACATCCCAGTCTGGCGCTTTCTCAGGGCGATGGCCAAAAACGAGGTGCCGGTCATCGCCGCGGTCCATGGCAATGCGGTCGGCATCGGCACGACCATGCTGTTCCATTGCGACCTGGTGATCGCTGAGGAAGGGACCCGCTTCGTCATGCCGTTCGTCGACCTGGGGCTGGTGCCCGAAGCTGCGAGTTCGCTGATCCTGCCGCGCCTCGCCGGCCGCCGCCGGGCGGCGCGCTACCTGCTGCTCGGCGAAAGCTTCGGCCCGGATGAAGCGCTCGACTTTGGGCTCGTCAGCCATGTCGTCGCGAAGGGCGGGTTGGACGCAGCGGTAGAGTCCAAGGCCGAGGCGCTGCTCGGAAAGCCAGCCGAGGCGCTGAAGATGACCCAGCGCCTGCTACGGCGCGATGGGAGGGACGAAATCCTGGAAAGGATGGAACTGGAGAACGGTCATTTCGCCGAGCGCCTGGTGTCCGACGAGGTCAAGCAGGCGATCGCCGCCTTCTTCGCCGCGCGGGCCAAGCCTCAGCCGGCGGTATAAACGCGCTTCGTCTTGGTGATGCTGACGTTGGGACCGGTGAAGAACAGGAAGTTCGTCGGCATCGTGAAGGTGGCGTTGAGGTCCAGGTAATTGACGTCGCTCTCGTCGACGTCTTCGGTGTCGGGGTCGTCGGCGGGCCGCGATACGTCGACATCGAAATCTCCTACCACGGTGCCGAACAGTTTTTCGTTGACCTTCGCCTCGATCGCCGTGTCGGACGGCACGCTGCAGCTTCCGGACGACGGATTGTAGCAAAGCGTCGCCAGGCGAGCGCCTTCGCCAAGCGCATGCTGCATGCCCGCATTGGCCTGGAAGGCGACGCCGACCTGGAAGATGCCCCACAGGAAGAGCACGAGGGTAGGCAGGGCGATCGCCATCTCGATGACGGCGGCGCCCCGCTCGTCTCGCCGAAGATTGATGGACCTGTTCATTGCACGCGCATCCCGGCTTCGCCCACGAAAGTTAGGGTTCCATCCGCGTTCGCGCCGAGCCATTTGGTCGAGAACATCGGTGTGTAAGTCTTTTCGATGCTGACGCTGATGTGCCGGGAATAATATTGGCCGTCAGGGCAGACCTTCTCATAGTCGTCGGCCATCGTCGCTTCACTCGTGTTCTGATCGACGCCGTTGCACTCCAGCCAGTAACGCACCGTCACATCATCTGCGTCCACATCCGCGGTTTCCGCCGCCTCGGCCTGCAGGCCTTCGAAAATGTCGGTCGACTCATCACCCTGCATGCCCTGCATCGCGCGCTCGACGGCGCGTTGCGCGGCCTGTTCGACGAACAGCTTCTCCGAATAGGCACGGCTGAGATCGACCATGCCGATGGTCAAGGTCGCCAGGAATGGAGCGACCAAAGCCATCTCGATGATTGATGCGCCACGCTCGTCGCGGCGAATTTTGTGAAGGATTTGGATCATGCCACCAGCCTCACATGCTTGCCCATGATCGAACCGCCCCCGTAACCGCCGGGGCAACTGTTGGTGATGCTGCCGTCACCGGAAAACTCGACCCGGCGCGCGACTAACTGGGCGCAGCCAAAATCGAGGCCAGCCGAACCGTTGATCTGCAATTGCTGACTCGGAAAATAGAAGGCGCCCTTCAGGATGGATGACGCATCGCCATTGATCTTGTTGACGCTGCCGCTGGTCCAAGTGGCCCGGCGATCCTGGTAAATGAGCAAATTCTTGTACGTGCCGCTCGTCGGCGGAGCCAGTTCGACGTGCGCGCCGCCGTTGATGGTCACGCTGCCGATCGCGGCCGTCGAGGACGGGTCGCTGTTGGTCAGGACGAAGGTGCAGCTGTTGCAAGTCACCGAAGCTTGCGCGCCAATGCTCAGGCTGCCGCCATCGATGATGTAAGTCCCGTCGGCCATGGTGACGTTACCGTCGAAATCGATCTTGCTGTAGCAGCCAGGGGTAACGCTCGCCGCCTGGTTCGAATTGACCTTGAGCTGGCCGCCCGGGCAACCTGCCGTCGTTGGCTCGACGTCCTGGAACGGATCGTCCTGTTTGAGCGTGTAGGGAAGGAGTTCGGCGCTGTTCCAATTGTCGCTGTCGCTGATGTTGCCAACCGCCGCGATCGGGGTCGCAGTCACCGATGCATTACCCGTCGCGATCGCGGCGGTGAGCGAGGTCGAATTGGTGATCATGCCGCAGCCGAGGTCGATGGTGCCGCTACCGATCGCGGTGATGCCAGTGGCGCTGGTTTCCTCCAGGCTGACAACACAATAGACGCCCGTGTCGATCGTCGCTGCGGTCGCCTCGGCTGTAATGATCGGCGCGCTCGCCATGAATACCGAGGAGAAGCCGAGCTCCTTTTGGATCCCGAGCTTAACCTTTACGCCGTTCAGCCAGCCGGCCCCCGTCGGATAGGTGACTTCCGGATATCCACCCAGCAAGCCGATGTTGGTGTGATGATTCTGAGTGAGGTCGGCATCGACGGCCTGCTCTGCTGTCTGGCCGGCATTGTCCTGGACCTTGGCATAAACGCCGGCGAGCGCCGCAGAATCGGCCGCGCGCTGCAGCTGCCGCTTCCAAAGTGTCCACTGGATCGTGTCCGTGGCAAGGCCGGCGGATCCGATGACCAACGGAAGCGCAGCGCCAGCCATGATGAGCGCGTTGCCGCGGTCGTCATTCCACAGTTTACGAAAGAGCTTGCGCATGCCGTCCTCACTTAGCCGGTCGTGTGTTTGGGCCGCTGTACTGCAGTTAAGGTGAGCAAAGGGTTCAGCCGCTTGGTTAATGTCACGGAAGCCATGGGATTCGGTCCCAACTTGAAGCAGTTCCGTATTATTCTTATAATACAGCTAAGCTTGCACCGCGCATCCAGCTGGTTCATCGCTGGCGGTGCGAGACATTGCGGGCAGGAGACGAAAGAATGGCCACCGACCCGGCGACCGGAACCGAGACGAGGACCGAGACCGCGACCAAGCTGAAGCTCGATCCCCCAGAGGCACTTCAGCCGATCACCGTCAATGAAGCTGCGGGGCTTGTGCCGCTAAAAGGTGAGGAAACCAGCGAGCTCGACAAGAAGGTAGAAAAATTCGTCGAAGAGCTGGCAGCGCTCGACAGCAATAGCCCGGATTTCGGCAAGAAGGTCGATCAGTTGACCGCCATGGGGCGCAAGGAGATCGCCGAGGCGGCCAATGCCTCGAACCGCTTCCTCGACCGGCCGGTCAAGGCAATCGACAGCGACACCGGCATCGGCGCAGACTTGGTCGAGCTGCGCCGCACCGTCGAGGAGCTGGACCCGAAGGAAAACAGCAAGTCGCTGACAACCCGCAAGTTCCTGGGCATCATCCCGTTCGGACGGCGCATCAACAATTACTTCGACAAGTACCGCAGCTCCCAGACGCATATTTCGGCGATCCTTGGCCGCCTTGCCAACGGCAAGGACGAGCTGCTGATGGACAATGCCGCCATCGACACTGAGCGCGCGGGTCTGTGGAAGACGATGCACAAGCTCGAGCAGATGATCCACATCTCGAAGACGCTCGACGCCAGCCTCGAGGACAAGGCCAATGAGCTCGACGCCACCGAGCCGGCCAAGGCCAAGGCGATCCGCGAGACGGCGCTTTTCTACACCCGTCAGCGCACCACGGATCTGCTGACCCAGATGGCGGTAACGGTGCAAGGCTATCTCGCGCTCGACCTGGTCAAGAAGAACAATGTCGAGCTTGTGAAGGGTGTCGACCGCGCCTCGACGACGACGGTTTCCGCGCTGCGAACAGCCGTGACCGTCGCCCAGGCGATGACCAACCAGAAACTGGTGCTCGAGCAGGTGACGGCGCTCAACACGACTACCGCGAACATGATCGACGCCACCGGCGAAATGCTGCGCACCCAGACCGGCGCAATCCACGAGCAGGCGGCTTCGTCGACGATCCCTCTGGAAACGCTCCAGCGCGCCTTCCAGAACATCTATGACACGATGGACCAGATCGATCAGTTCAAGCTGGCGGCGCTCGCGAATATGAAGCAGACCGTCGACACGCTGGGCAATGAGGTCGAGAAGTCCAAGGGCTATATCGCCAGAGCCGAAGGCGTTGCCCAGAACCGGCTTGAAAGCGCGGCCTCGCCCTTCACTCCGATCGAGAGCAAATGACCGAAACGACGGAGAAGGCCGACCTCGTCATCGCCCATGCTGACCGCGTGATGGCGCGGCTCGATACACGCAGCGGCATCGTCCGTGAGGCGCGCAAGAGGGAACTTCAGCGCTTGAACGAAGGGCTGGTGCAGACTTTCGTCAAGATCGGGGTCGCCGTCGGGCTCATCAGCCTGGGCACAATCGGCATCGGCCTGTTCGTGCCAATCGGAATGTTCGGCTTCCTTGCCGCGGTCGGCCTGGCCATCGGCATCGCC
>DATFEO010000196.1:0-19478 GCA_035250985.1 Sphingomicrobium sp.
ACACCGCGATCAGGCCGCCGCCAAGCGGGCCGATCATCGGCGCCAGCGTCAGCGCCACGGTGACCGCGAGCACGGTCACGGCCGCCTGGGCAAACAGCAGGGCGGCGAACAGCAGGGTCGCCGGCACCTTGAGCTGGGCAAGCTTGGCGAACGCCTGCGCCTTGGCCAGGTCGACCTCGGCCTTGGCGTATGCTTTTCCCTCTTCGAGCAGCTGGCTGACGACCTCGCCGATCGGTGGCTCGTCGTCAGGTTCCTGCTGGGGCTCCTTGTTAGGCTTCAGCATCAGGCCTCGTCGTCTTCGTCCCGATTGCCGCGACCGCCGCGCACCCGATCCCGGGCGTCGTCGAGGCCGCTCCTGATCAGTCGGGCAAGCGCGAAGCCGACGATGGCGGCGCCCGCCAACGCCACGCCGGGACTCTTGCGGACGAAACTGCGGGTATCCTCGATCAGCTCGTCAGGATCCTTGGAGGCGAGGCTGTTGGCGACATCGTCGATCGCGGTCGCCGCCTTGCGGGCATAGTCACCATATTCCTCGCCGAGCCGTTCATCGAGGCCGGCGGCAGTGTCGCCGACCAGCTTGGACACATTGGCCAGCGCCTCGCTCGAGCGCTCCAGCCCCTGGCCGACCAGCCCGCGGGTCCGGTCCGCCGCCTGCCCGGCAAGCTTGCCTCGCCCTTCGCGAACCTTCTCCAGCATCTTGTCCCGCGCCCTTGGTTCACGCACGATCAGCTGCTCCTCGTTTTCATTCTCTACCGCGGCTCCCGAGACGACGGCATCGGTGCCCTCGGGAAGCTCTTTTTGGTCGGCCATTACAGTCCTCCTTGCTCTCCCCCGATGAACCCCGATCCCTGCGCCCTGTTCCTGCCATTCGGCGGGAAAGTTGCGCGTCCCGACCCGCACCGATAGAGCGCGGGCACGCCAACAATAACACGGAACCGGAACGACTCCCATGACCGCGATTGTCGATATTCACGCCCGCGCCATTCTGGACAGCCGCGGCAATCCGACCGTCGAGGTCGACGTCACGCTGGAAGACGGGTCGATGGGGCGCGCCGCGGTTCCCTCGGGGGCCTCTACCGGCGCCCATGAGGCGGTCGAGCTGCGCGATGGCGACAAGGACCGCTGGGGCGGCAAGGGCGTCGACAAGGCGGTTCGCGCGGTCAACGGCGAACTCGCCGACAACATCGTCGGTTTCGAGGCTGAGGACCAGGCCGAAATCGACGCGGCGATGATCGAGCTCGACGGCACCGAGAACAAAGCCCGTCTCGGCGCCAATGCCATCCTCGGCGTCAGCCTGGCGGCAGCCAAGGCGGCGGCGGAGGCCCTGAGCCTCCCCCTGTACCGCTATATCGGCGGCATCGACACCAACCTGCTGCCGGTGCCGATGATGAACATCCTGAACGGCGGCGCCCATGCCGACAATCCGATCGACTTCCAGGAATTCATGGTGATGCCGGTCGGCGCCGAGACTTTCTCCGAAGCGCTGCGCTGCGGGGCGGAGATTTTCCATGCGCTCAAAGCCAAGCTCCATGCCAAGGGGCTGTCGACCTCGGTGGGCGACGAGGGCGGATTCGCGCCTAACATCGCATCGGCCCGCGCGGCGCTGGACCTCATCGGAGAGGCGACGACGGCAGCCGGCTACAAGCTCGGCAGCGACGTGATGATCGCCCTCGACTGCGCGGCGACGGAATATTTCAGGGATGGCAAATACCGGATGGATGGCGAAGGGCTGGCCCTGACTCCGGAGGAGAATGTCGGGTTCCTTGCCGCGCTGGCCGCCGACTATCCGATCGCCTCCATCGAGGACGGCATGGCCGAGGATGACATGGCCGGCTGGAAGGCGCTGAGCGACAAGCTCGGCGCCAAGGTTCAGCTGGTCGGCGACGACCTGTTCGTGACCAACGTCAAGCGCCTGGACAAGGGGATCGAGGACGGCATCGCCAATTCGATCCTGGTCAAGGTCAACCAGATCGGCACCCTGACCGAGACGATCGACGCCGTCCGCCTGGCGCAGTGTTCGAGTTACACGGCGGTCATGTCGCACCGCTCCGGCGAGACCGAGGATTCGACCATCGCCGACCTGGCGGTCGCGCTCGCCTGCGGCCAGATCAAGACCGGCAGCCTGGCGCGGTCGGACCGTACCGCCAAGTACAACCAGCTGCTGCGGATCGAGGAGGAGCTGGGCGAGATGGCGCGCTACGCCGGACGGGAAGCGTTGAAGCAGTAGCGGTCGCTGTCACACTGGAATGTGATTTTTCGACCGATCCAAGCTGGGCTCATCCACAGCTTTATCCACCAAATCATTCTTTTTCCTTGCCTTCGTGCCGACTTCGTGATTCTCCTGATTGTGCCATGGGGGGACGGAAGCACAGCCTCAGCCTGATCCGACGCGCGGCGATGCCGGCGCTGGCGCTGGTCGTCGTCGGCACCTTCGCCGGCCACGCCATTGCCGGACCTAACGGACTGCTGGCCTGGGGCGGCTATCACCGCGACCTCGAGGCGCGCCGCCTCGAGCTCGCGAACCTGGAGGCCGAGCGAGGCCGGCTGCGGCATCGTTCGGCGCTGCTCAACCCGAAGAAGGCTGACCCAGACCTTGCCGACGAGATGGTGCGCAAGGACCTGGGGCTGGTCCGCCCCGACGAGGTCATCCTTCCGCTCGAATAGATGCTTGGCCTGGTCATCCTCGCGGCGCTGCTCGCTCAGCCCGAAGCGATTCCCAAGCGACTGCCGCCGGTTGAAAACTGCTCGACGGAAGTGGGCTTCGATGAGTTTCGGGCGCGGCTGCAAGAGGTTGTGGCGAGCAAGGACGAGCGCGCCCTCCTGACAATGCTGTCGGGCGACGTCGAAGTGAATTTCGGCGGCGACCATGGGCCCGCGCTGTTCGCAGCCAACTGGAAGTTCGACGAGCCGGGCGACAGCCGCGTCTGGGCCGAGCTGGAAGAGGCGCTGTCGCAGGGCTGCACGCAGTCGGGCGACGCGCTGGTCGCGCCATCGTTCGTCGCGCAATTCCCGGAGCAGCTGGATGCGTTCGAGACTGTCATCCTCCCGCCGGGGGCAGAGCTGCATACGGCGAAGGCCGGCGCTTCGTCAGGGAGGGACACGCTCGACTGGCACCTCGCAACCGTCATCGAGAGCGCTGACGAAGCCTGGCTTGAGGTCAAGCTGGCGGATGGCCGCCAAGGGTTTGTGCGGTACGACCACACCGTCAATCCGCTCGATTACCGCCTGGTGTTCGAGAAACGCGGCGGCGAGTGGATGATCGCCGCCTTCGTTGCCGGCGACTGAGGGACTCTCCCGGTTGCCGCCTCGCTTTGGCAATCCTATAGGGCGCGCCACAACAAAAGAACCGGAGAGGCTTGTGGCGCGAACCGCCAAGAAGACCGCCGCAAAGCCTGCGGCGCCGTCCAAATCCAGTCCTGGCAAGGCGGCGACCTCGCCGCCGTCCAACCGGGATCGCCCAGCCGAGCCCAAGCGCTTCAAGGCGAGCAAGGAGCAACTGCTCGGCTTCTACAAGCAAATGCTCCTCATCCGCCGCTTCGAGGAGCGGGCCGGGCAGCTCTACGGTCTCGGCCTGATCGGCGGCTTCTGCCACCTCTACATCGGCCAGGAGGCGGTCGCGGTCGGCCTGCAATCGGCGATGACTGTCGGCAAGGACAGCGTCATCACCGGATATCGCGACCACGGCCACATGCTCGCCTATGGAATCGACCCGAAGATCATCATGGCCGAGCTGACCGGCCGCCAGGCCGGGATTTCCAAGGGGAAGGGCGGCTCGATGCACATGTTCAGCGTCGAGCACGGCTTCTACGGCGGCCATGGCATCGTCGGTGCGCAGGTGAGCCTTGGCACCGGCCTTGCGCTCAAGCACCAGTACAGCGGCGACGGCGGCGTGTGCCTGGCCTATTTCGGCGACGGCGCCGCCAACCAGGGCCAGGTCTATGAAAGCTTCAACATGGCGAAGCTGTGGAGCCTGCCGGTCATCTACGCCATCGAGAACAACCAATATGCGATGGGCACGTCGGTGGCGCGCTCCGCCTCAGAGCCCTTGTTCTACAAGCGCGGCGAGAGCTTCCGCATTCCCGGCATCCAGGTCGACGGCATGGACGTGCTGGCGGTGCGCGGCGCGGCCGAGGAGGCGCTGAAATGGACCCGCGGCGGCAAGGGACCGATCATCCTCGAGCTGCTGACCTATCGCTACCGCGGCCATTCCATGTCCGACCCGGCCAAGTACCGGACCAAGGAAGAGGTCCAAGGCTATCGCGAGGAACGCGATCCGATCGACCACGCTGCCAGGGAGCTCGGAAAGCTGGGCGTTAAGGAAGAAGAGCTCAAGGCGATCGACAAGGAAATCAAGGAGATCGTCGTCGGCGCTGCCAAGTTTGCTGAAGAAGCGCCCGAGCCCGACGCGGTCGAGCTCCATACCGACGTGCTGGTGGAGACGTACTGATGGCGCTCGAACTGAAGATGCCGGCCCTGTCCCCGACCATGGAAGAAGGGACGCTCGCCAAGTGGCTGGTCAAGGAAGGCGACAGCGTCTCCGCGGGCGACATCCTCGCCGAGATCGAGACCGACAAGGCGACGATGGAGTTCGAGGCGGTCGACGAGGGCACGATCGCCAAGATCCTGGTTCCAGAGGGCACCGATGGAGTGAAGGTCGGAGCACCGATCGCCTTGCTGGCAGGAGAGGGTGAGAGCGTCGACGCCCCGACGCCGACCCCCGCACCCAGGGCGGACGAGCCCAAGACCTCAACGCCGGAACCCAAGTCCGCTCCGGTCCCTGCGCCGGAGGCGGCAACGCCCACGCCTCATCAGATGGAAACGGCGGCACGCGATCTCGTAGCCGACGCCGCCAGGACCGAGGACGAAATCCAGCCCGAAGTGCCCGAGGGAACCCTGCTCACGGAAATGACGGTCCGCGAGGCGCTGCGCGATGCCATGGCGGAGGAAATGCGCAGGGACGAGCGCGTCTTCGTCATGGGCGAGGAGGTCGCCCAGTACCAGGGGGCCTACAAGGTCACGCAGGGCCTGCTCGACGAGTTCGGGCCGAGACGCGTGATCGACACGCCGATCACCGAATACGGCATCGCCGGCGTCGGCACCGGCGCGGCAATGGGAGGCCTGAGGCCAATCGTCGAGTTCATGACGTTCAACTTCGCCATGCAGGCGATCGACCACATCATCAATTCGGCCGCCAAGACCAATTACATGTCGGGCGGCCAGATGCGCTGTCCGATCGTCTTTCGCGGGCCGAACGGCGCCGCGGCGCGCGTCGGTGCCCAGCACAGCCAGAACTACGGGCCCTGGTATGCCAGCGTTCCCGGACTGATCGTCATCGCACCCTACAGCGCCGCCGACGCCAAGGGGCTGCTCAAGGCCGCGATCCGCTCCGAGGATCCGGTCGTTTTCCTCGAGAATGAGCTGCTCTACGGCCAGCATTTCGATGTGCCGGAGATGGACGATTACGTCCTTCCGATCGGCAAGGCGAGGATCGTCCGGCCGGGCAAGGACGTGACCCTGGTCAGCTATTCGATCGGGGTCGGTGTCGCCCTTGAAGCGGCGCAGGAGCTGATGCCGGAGGGCATCAATGCCGAGGTCATCGACCTTCGGACGTTGCGCCCGCTCGACAAGGCGACGGTGCTTGAGAGCCTGAAGCGAACCAACCGCATGGTCGTGGTCGAAGAGGGCTGGCCGACCTGCTCGATCTCCTCGGAGGTTATCGCTATTGCCATGAACGAAGGCTTCGACGACCTCGACGCGCCGGTGCTGCGCGTCACCAACGTCGACGTACCTTTGCCCTATGCCGCCAACCTCGAGAAGCTGGCGCTGATCAAGGCCAGCGACGTCGTGAAGGCGGCCAAGGAAGTCTGTTATCGCTGAATTGCGCGACCGCGATCTCGTCCGGCTTTACTGGCCGGCCGAATTGCGGCCCGCCTTCGATGCACTGTTCGCCATCGACGATGCCATGGGTGACGTCGTCGCCAGCGCAACCGAGCCGGCGTTGGCGGCAATCAAGCTCGCCTGGTGGCGCGAGCGGCTCGAGGAGCTGGACGAGGGCAAGGTTCCGGCCGAGCCGCGGCTGCAGGCGGCGGCGAGGGAATTGCTGCCACGTGGGATCACGGGTGCGTCGCTTGCAGGCCTGGAAGACGGCTGGGCGACCTTGCTGGAAGAGCAGCCTGACGTCGAGCGCATCGGCAATCGCGGTCTCCTGCTAGTAGACCTGGCATCCAGTTTGCTGGGCGTGACCGACCGCCGGCTGGAAGCCGCAGGACGGCTCTATGCCCAGGAAAGCGTTGGCAGGCGGTGCCGCCTGAGCCTCCATTGGCCGATGGACGCCCTTAATGCGCTTGCGGGCCATCGATTTCCACGCGCGCTGAGACCGCTGACCGCCTTGGCTGTTCTGGCCGCGCGCGACTTTCGAAGGGACGGGGGGGTTGAACCAGAGGCGACGCCTGGACGGGCCATGGCATTGCTGAGACATCGCCTGACCGGGCGCGTGGCATGATTGCATTGCAGCAATTTCGCACATAGTTTCCGCCGCGCCGGATCGCTCCATCATGGAGATGCCCCTTGGCGCGTTATCTGGCTGGCCTTGTCTCCGTCCTTCTGTTGATCGTCGGCGGCGTCCTGTTCTGGCAGGGCCGCTCCAACCAGGCCCAGGCCGTGCCCATGCCTCCACCGCCTCAAGTGGCCGGCAAGGCGACGCCATTATCGATGCCCCCGGAAGCGACGCCCGAATCCCGCGAGGAAAAGCGCTTCGCTCGCGCCGACAAGGACGACGACGGGCGCATCACCGCCGCCGAGCTGTACCAGCCTCGGCGCAAGGCATTCGCCAAGCTCGACGCCAACGGCAACGGCAGCCTCAGCTTCGAGGAATGGGCGGTCAGGACGATCGACAAGTTCGAAGGCGCCGATGGCGATCGTTCAGGATGGCTGTCGCCGGCGGAATACGCCACAACCGCGCCTCCACCGCCGAAGAAAAAGGCACGGTGTAGCTGTTAGGCTGGTTCCAGCTCCATCGCGGCAAGCCACTCCTTCAGGGCTGCACGGGCGCGGTCCGTGTACATGCGTTTGCGGTCGGCCTTTTTCGCCTTCGGCCCTGACAGCGGCGGCATCAGTCCGAAATTGACGTTCATCGGCTGGTATGTGTCCGCCTCTGCGCCACCGGTGATGTGGTTGAGGAGGGCGCCGAGTGCGGTCTCGACGGGCGGCGGAGGCATATTGCGGCCTTCCGTCTCGGCGGCGGCAAAGCGCGCTGCGAGGATGCCGATCGCGGCGCTTTCGACATAGCCTTCGCAGCCGGTGATCTGGCCCGCGAAGCGGACGTTCGGCTTCGACTTCAGCCGCAGCTCGCCGTCAAGCAGCTCGGGGCTGCGGATGAAGCTGTTGCGATGGATGCCGCCGAGGCGCGCAAATTCGGCATTCTCGAGGCCGGGGATGGTGCGGAAGATCCGTACCTGCTCCCCATGCTTCAGCTTGGTCTGGAAGCCGACCATGTTCCACAGGGTGCCGAGCGCGTTGTCCTGGCGCAGCTGGACGACGGCATAGGGCCAGCGGCCGGTGCGTGGATCGTCGAGGCCGACGCCTTTCATCGGCCCGTAGCGAAGCGTTTCAGGCCCGCGCGCAGCCATGACTTCGATCGGCATGCAGCCCTCGAAATAGGGCGTGTCCGTCTCCCACTGCTTGAACTCGGTTTTCTCGCCCTCATTGAGCGCCGTGACGAAAGCCTCGTATTGCGCCTTGTCCAAGGGGCAGTTGATGTAGTCCTTCCCGCCCTTGTCCCAGCGCGCCGCCATCCAGCAGACCGACATGTCGATCGAATCTTTGTGGATGATCGGGGCGATGGCGTCGAAGAAGGCGAGGGCGTCGCTGCCGGTCTCCCTTGCAATCGCTTCAGCCAGAGCGGAGCCTGTTAGCGGTCCGGTAGCAATGATCGCGGGATGACCGGGAAGCTGGTCGACACGCTCGCGCACCACCGTGATGTTCGGGTGGCGCTCGATGGAGCTGGTCACCTCGGCAGCGAAGCCGTCACGGTCGACTGCCAGCGCGGAGCCGGCCGGGACGCGATGCTTGTCCGCCGCGCGCATGACGAGCGAGCCCAATGCCCGCATCTCCTGGTGGAGCAGGCCGACCGCATTGTTCTCGGCGTCGTCGGATCGAAAGCTGTTGGAGCAGACCATTTCCGCGAGCCGGTCGGTTTCATGAGCGGGCGTCGTATCCGCGCCGCCGCGCATCTCCGACAGGCGGACCTTCAAGCCCACTTCGGCCAGCTGCCATGCCGCCTCCGATCCAGCCAGCCCGCCGCCAATGATGTGGATGTCAGACGTCACCAGCGCCCTTTAGCCTCGACGGGGGCCGCCTTGAACGCCTAAATCGCCAAAATGAACTGCGACCGTCGAACTGCTGTCGCGGCGCTCGTTTCGGCGCTCCTCCCGACAAATGATGCTTATGCCAAGTCAAATGGACGAACGCGCCTCGTCCTGCTCGGCACTGCCGGCGGCCCGCGGCCGAGAAGGAACCGATCCGGCAGTGCGCAAGCAATCATTGTCGACGGGCAGATCTCTGTCATCGACTGCGGTTATGGCGTTGCCCGGCAAATGGTGCTCGCTGGGCTCCCGCTCAACAAAATCCGGCACATCTTCCTCACGCACCACCACTCTGACCATAATATCGACCTCGGCAGCCTGCTTCAGCTCGCCTGGGTCTCGGGCCTAACCACGCCGGTCGACTGCTGGGGACCGCCTCCAACGAAACAGATGATCGGCGATTATCTTCGCTATCAGGCATATGACGTTGACTTGCGTCAGCGAGACGAGGGACGAACGCCATTGGCGCCGCTGATCCGTGCGCACGACCTCAGTGGCGGCGGGCCGGTCCTGAGTGACGGAAAACTGCGCGTGACGGCCTGCAAAGTCCCGCATCCTCCCGTTGGCCTGGCCCTGGCATACCGTTTCGACACTCAGGATCGCTCCATCGTTATCTCGGGAGACACGAGAGAGTCGGACGAATTGGTGCAGCTCGCGAGGGGCGCCGACGTCCTCGTGCATGAGGTCATGCTCGCCGAGCGCGTCCGGCAACTGGTTCGCAACCTGCCGAATCGCGAAGAACTCGAACGAAGCGTGCTTTCTCACCACACGACGGCCGAGCAAGTTGGGCGCGTTGCCGCAGCAGCAGGAGTAAAATTGCTGGTCCTGTCCCACCTCGTCCCGGCAGAGGATCCGAACGTGCCTGACGAAGAATGGTTAGCCCCCGTGCGACGCCATTATCCGGGACAGATCATCGTCGGCCGCGATCTGGTGGAAATCTGATGCCCATGCGCATTTTCACCATCGGCTATGAAGGCGCGACGATGGGCGAGTTCCTGGCGGCCCTGCAGGACGCCGGCGTGGAACAAGTGATCGACGTACGCGCCGTGCCCAACTCGCGGCGGCCGGGCTTCTCCAAGACTCCGCTTCGAAATGCGCTGGCTGAAGCCGGCATCGATTATGTCCACCTGCGTGCGCTCGGTACACCGGCCGCGGGCCGGGAGGCAGCGAGAGCCGGCCGCAAGGCCGAGCTTGAAGCCATTTATGCCGGCCAGTTGGAAACGCCGGAGGCTATGGCAGAGGGCGCCATGATGCTCGAGCTGTCGGCCGAAAAACCGAGCGCATTGCTGTGCTACGAGCGCGACCCGGCCTGCTGCCACCGCACCTTGTTATGGCAATCGCTTGCGCCAGACGCGGAGGTTGTCGATCTCGTCCCTTAGCGGGCAATCTCGAATTGCATGGACAGGCTCATGCCCAGCGTGAGCTCTCCCGGCGAGACCGGAGCGGGAGGAGGCGGAGGTGGCGGCGGACCGCCGCCGCGAGCGGCGCCGGTGACAAAGATTTGTTGCACCGGATAATAGCCGCCACCCTCGCCGATCGAGAGCAACCGCACCACCCGCATGCCGGCGGCGCGGGCGTAAAGCTCGGCGCGCTCCTGGCCGAGGGCAACCGCTTCCGTCCGCGCCTCGTCCAGCGCAGCCTTCTGGTCGTCGAGCGTGAAGGAAGGCCCGTTCACCTCGTTGGCTCCTGCCGCAACCAGCGTGTCAATGATCTGACCCATTTCCCCCAAGCGGCGAACGCGCACCTGGACGCTGTTGCGCGCCTCATAGCCGATGATTCGCGGAGGTTCGGTCGGCGGCACATAGGGCTGCCTGGTCTCGCGAGCGATCCGCTGCGCCTCTGCTTCCGGGTTGTTCCAGCGCGGCGACAGGCTGATCGCGGAAGTCTGGATGTCCCGGTCGGCGGTGCCCGAGCGTTTCAGCGCAGCGACGACGCGGTCCATTTGCCGGCTGTTGTTGCCGAGCGCTTCGGCAGCGGTGGCACCGTGCGTAACGACGCCGGCCGAAAATACAGCCAGGTCGGGCACCCGGTTGCTGCGCCCCTCGGCGGACAGGCTGAGCAGGGCGCTCGTCGGTCCCAACGGCGAGACCTGCACGGTCGGTGGAGTCTGGGCGGCGGCCGTCCCGGCAAGCAGGGCGAGGCAAGCAAACGCTACAGGGCCTTTCATGAAAACCTCCTGGTCAAACCGGAGGCGTAACGTGCATTCTTGCCAGTGGGTTTCAGGCCGGCGGGGCGCCTTCGCCGACCAGCAGGTCCTCGATGTCGGCGATCGGCCGGTCGGTCATTTCCTTGTTGAAGGTGGCAACAACCCGCCGCTCGGCTTCCTTGTGGAGGTTCTTGCGGAGCTCGGCGAGGGTCTTGGGCGGAGCGACGATCGCCAGCGCCTCGTAGTCCTGCCTCAAGGCGCGCTGGTTGAGCCGGTCGGCAGCCTGCTTCGCCCAGCGATGCTTTTCCTGCTCATGGAAATCGGGTTCGTCCAGCGCCGGACGGCCAAAGCCGAAACTCTGCTTCGACGAGCCCGCGGCATCGGTCTTGATCTCGTGGTCCTTCCGGTCCTTGCGCTCGTCGTGCGCTTCAGTGCGCAAGTCGAGCTGGTTCTCGTCGCCCTGGTTGCGAAGGAACAGCATCTTGCGGCCGTCGGTGACAAAGACGAGAGCTTGGTGGGGAAGCGGCATAGATCCTCCGATGACTGGGTTGACTAGCCAACGAGCGCCTGCGCTCCCCCGTTCCTTACTCCTCTCAACCAAAATCGACGAACGGTTTGTTGCGGCGGTCCATCACCGGAGTTCGGGGTCGGCGGGCTTGTCGAACTCCTCTTCTCCCGCTGTCGCGCCCGTCTCCGGAGCAATTTCATCACCGCCCTCGACCTCGATCTCCTCTTCTTCGCTCTCGTCGATCCTGGCGACGCTGACGACATGCTCGTTCTCGGCGATGCGGAAGATGGTCACGCCCTGCGTGTTGCGGCCCATGATGCGGATGTCCCCGACTGAGGTGCGGATGACCTTCGCCTGGTCGGTGACCAGCATCAGCTGCTCACCCTGGCGGACCGGGAAGCTGGCTACGACCCCGCCATTGCGCTCCGATGTGTCGATATTGGTGATGCCCTGGCCGCCGCGGTTGGTGCGACGATATTCGTAGGCGGAAGAGCGCTTGCCGTACCCGTTCTCGGTGATGGTGAGGATGAACTGCTCCTTGTCCGCCAGCTCCGCAAATCGCTCGGGCGAAAGGGTGCACTCGACCTCCTCGCGGTCGCGCCAGGGCGGGCATTTGAGATAGGCTTCGCGCTCTTCCTGGCTCGTCCCGACCCGGTGCAGGATCGACATGGAGATGACCGCGTCGCCGTCCAGCAGGCGGATGCCTCGCACACCCTGGGAGTCGCGCGACTGGAACTCGCGAACATCCGTCGCCTTGAACCGGATCGCCTTGCCATTGCGGGTTGCCAGCAAGACGTCATCCTCTTCCGTCAGCAGCTCCACACCGACCAGGCGGTCGTTGGGGTCCGCTTCCTCGCCGTCGCCGCCGAAGCGCATGGCGCGCTTGCCGCCGGCGCGAATACTGGCAAAGGCGTCCATGCTGTTGCGGCGAACCGTGCCGCGCGCGGTCGCGAACATGATGTGCAGGCCGCCCCATTCCTCTTCGTTCTCGGGAAGCGGCAGGACGGTCGAGATGGTCTCGCCCTCGCTCAGCGGCAGCAGGTTGACCATCGGGCGGCCCTTCGTGTTCGGACCGCCTTCGGGCAGGCGCCAAACCTTGAGGCGATAAACCTGTCCGAGGTTGGAAAAGAACAGCACCGGATTGTGGGTCGACGTGACGAACAGCTCGGTGACCGCATCCTCGTCCTTGGTGCTCATGCCCGAACGACCCTTGCCGCCCCGCTTCTGCTCGCGGAAGACGCTGAGCGGCGTGCGCTTGATGTAACCGGTCATGGTCACGGTCACGACCATGTCCTCGCGCTCGATCAGGTCCTCGTCCTCGATGCCGTCGGCGGCGGCGCCTATTTCGGTGACGCGCGGCGTGGCGAACTCCGCCTCGACCTCGTCGAACTCCGCGCGCATCACTTCGTAAAGCCGCGCCCGGTTGCCTAGGATTTCGAGCAGCTCGCCGATGCTCTTGGCCAGGCCTTCGAGCTCGCCGCCGATCTCGTCGCGGCCGAGCGCGGTCAGCCGATGCAGGCGGAGCTCGAGAATTGCCTTCACCTGCGCTTCCGAGAGACGGTATTTGGCGCCCGCCTTCTGCGGTTCGACCGCCTCGACCAGCGCGATATACGGGCGGATCTGCTCGCCCGGCCATTCGCGCGCAAGCAGCTTCTCCCGTGCTTCCGCGGGGGTTTTCGAGCCGCGGATCAGCTTCACGACTTCGTCAAGATTGGTCACGGCGACCACAAGACCGAGCAGGATGTGGGCGCGTTCGCGGGCCTTGAGCAGCTCGTGCTTGGAGCGGCGGGTGATCACTTCTTCGCGGAACTTGACGAAGCTCTCGATGATGTCCCGCAGCGTCAGCGTCTCGGGCCGGCCGCCGCGGATCGCCAGCATGTTGGCCGGGAAGCTGCCTTGCGCCGGCGTGTGCCGCCACAGCTGGTTGAGCACCACATCCGGCGTCGCATCGCGCTTCAGGTCGATAACGATGCGCACGCCTTCGCGGTTGGATTCGTCGCGGATGTCGGAAATGCCCTCGACGCGCTTGTCCTTTGCCGCCTCGGCGATCTTCTCGACCAGCGCATTCTTGCCCTGCTGGTAGGGGATTTCCGTAAGCACGATCGAGCGGCGGTCGCCGCGGCCTTCCTCGACCGTGTGGCGCGAGCGCAGCAGGATCGAGCCGCGGCCAGTGGTGTACGCGCTGCGGATACCGGATTGGCCAAGGATGATGGCGCCGGTCGGGAAATCCGGGCCCTTGACGTGCTCCATTAGCGCTTCGGTGGTGATGGCCGGGTCGTCGATGAAGGCGCGGCACGCGGCCAGCACCTCGCCAAGGTTATGCGGCGGGATGTTAGTGGCCATGCCGACGGCGATGCCCCCGGCACCATTGACCAGGATGTTGGGAAAGCGGGCGGGGAGGACCTGCGGCTCGGTCTCCTGCGCATCGTAATTGGGCTGGAAGTTGACCGTGTCCTTGTCGAGGTCGCCGAGCAGGAAGTTGGCGACACGAGCGAGCTTCGCTTCGGTGTAGCGCATGGCCGCCGGCGGATCGGGATCCATCGAGCCGAAATTGCCCTGGCCGTCGATCAGCGGCACCCGCATCGACCAGCTTTGCGTCATGCGGGCGAGCGCGTCGTAAATGGCCGTATCGCCATGCGGGTGATATTTACCGATGACGTCGCCGACGATGCGCGCCGACTTGCGGAACCCCCGATTGTAGAAAAAGCCGTTTTCGTAGGCCGAGAAGAGAATCCGGCGATGGACCGGCTTCAGGCCGTCGCGCACGTCGGGCAGCGCGCGGCTGACGATCACCGACATCGCATAGTCGAGATAGCTGGTCTTCATCTCCTCGACGATGGAGATGGGAGCTATGTCGCTGCTGCCGCTGGGGGGCTGTTCGTCGTCGCGGTCGTCGACGGGGGGCGTCGTGGCCAAGGTTTTTCCTGCTTCAAGTGGAGGTACAAAGGACGCGCGGAAGGGCTGAACCCGCCCCGCGAATCCGGCCTAGCCGATTGATGGGCGGGGCGCCAGTCCGCGCGCGTGCGCATGTGCGCGCGAGAAGCCCGGTTCAAACGAGGTTCAGCGCCAGCCCTTCAAAGCGGTTGGCAGCGGCGCGCATGAGGGTCTATGGGGCCGGCGCGCACTTTCTTTTCCAATTGGCAGATTCCGGTCCCGACGGGGCGGGGAGAGGAGATTTCATGAAGATTTCGATTCAGGCGCTGGCGATCGCGCTGGCAGGACTTGCGTTTTCGGCGCCGGCCGCGGCGCAATATGGAGCGCCGCCACCACCCACCACGTCCACGCCAGACGTCCCAAGCGATGAGGACGATAGCGACCAGGGCCGGCAGGAACAGCCGAGCATCCGCAGCGGCTCAGGCTCAGCGGCGAGCCGGAGCCAGGAGAAGGCACAGCCGACGCAACAGCAGGCCGCCGATACATTGACCAGCGGCCGCAAGCTCGACCTTTCCAAGGAAGCGCGCAAGGCGATCATCGAACTGCAAACTGCGGTGAACGCCAATGACACCGCCAGCATTCCAGCCAAGCTCGCCGCCGCCCAGGCGGCCGCGAAGACGAATGACGACAGGTATGTCATCGCCATCAACCAGATCAAGGCGGCCTCGACCGCCAATGACCTGGCGGGACTACGGACCGGAATCGACGCTCTGCGTGCCTCGGGCGGGGCGCAGCCAGCGGACATCACGGCCCGCTATAACAATCTCGGCAAGCGCCTTTACGACGCCAAGCAGCTCGACCAGGCTGCGAGCGCGTTCGAGCAGTCTCTCGCCGTCGACGCCAACAATGTCGATGCGCTTAAGTTGCTCGCCAGCACGCGCGAGACCCAGGGCCGCGGTTCCGAAGCGGTGGCCCTGATGGCCAAGAGCCTTGCCGCCGCCAAGGCTGCGGGCGTGAAGCCTAAGGAGAACGACTATAAGTTCGCTGCGCGCATCGCCTACGATGCCAAGGCGCCCGCTGCCGGCGACATCACGCGAGCCTGGATCGCCGACTATCCTAACCCGACGAACTGGCGCGATGCGCTCCGCATCTACCGTGACGTCAATGGGTTGGAAGGCGACGCCAAGATCGACGTCATGCGGCTGGCGCGCGCCGCCAATGCCCTGAACGGCGAAGGCGACTATTTCGCTTACGTCAGCGAGCTGGTTACGCGCGGCTACCTCAATGAAGCCAAGGCGGTCATCGACGAGGGCGGCGCCAAGAAGGCGATCGACGTCAACAAGAACGCCTTCAAGCAATTCGCGCCGAAGCTGGCCAAGGCGCCGGCGCGCTCGACGATCGACGCGGTCGCCAAGCTTGGTCTTGGCAGCGGATCGGGAAAGACGGCGATGGAAGCGGGCGACAGCCTGTACGGAGTGGGCGCCTTCGCTGAAGCCGCGTCCTTGTTCAAGGCGGCTGCGGCCAAGGGCGGCGTCGATGCCAACCTCGCCAACTTGCGCCTCGGAATGGCGCTGGCACGATCCGGCGACAAGCCCGGCGCGACCGCGGCGCTGAACGCCGTTACCGGGCCACAGGCCAATATCGCCAAATACTGGCTGATCTGGGTGAATGGGCAGGGCTGATTCGAGCGGAAATCGGTGAGCAAAAGGGGAGGGCGCCGGAGGATTTTCCGGCGCCCTTTTTCGTGGCCCGCCAGCCTGTCCCAAAGCGGGATGGTTAACGTCCATTCACTATCGCGCAAGGCGTGTGTCGATCACAGCCTTGTCGCCAAATCTTTCCTTGCGGGAGTGGGAAATAAGTGCGTTTCGACGATCGTCTGGCCACGGTGCTCGCTCAGCCCGTCGGATCCGCGCGGGATCGCGCGATCCGCTGGCGGCAGCTGGTCGACCTCGTCGCGCGCGCCGGCGATGCCGCCGATCCGGTCCTGCTCGGTGAAGCCATAAGCGCCATTCAGGCGGATGTGCCGCAAGTGGGCGAACCGGTCCGCGCCGCTACGGCACGGGCCATTGCCGGCCTGCCAGTCCCCGCACCGCTGCTGGAAGTATTCGCCGCTGACCGCCTGTCCGTCGCCGCGCCCCTGCTTGCTGCGGTTCCGCTCGACGACGCCCTGGTCTCGCGGTTGCGAGCCGTTGCCTCCAAGGAAGTAAGGCCGTTCCTCGACACGCTGGCGCCGCCCCCCGCCGCGGAGCCGGAAGTCGAACCGGAGGCTGCTCCACCCGAACCGCCGGCCCCGGCGCCGAGCCCGCCGCCAAAGGCCGAACCCGTCCCGTCGATCAGCGAGGTCGTCGCCCGGATCGAGCGGCTGCGCTCAAGCCGCGAGCGCAGCGCCTCGGCCAGGACAGCGCCGCCGGTGCCCATCGGCTCGCCGTCGCTGTTTCGCTGGGAATGCAATCCGAGCGGCGAGATCGACTGGGTCGAGGGCGCGCCGCGCGGGCCGCTGGTGGGCCGGACGATCGCGACCGCCGACCCCGCGGAAGGCGTCGATGACTGCGTCGAACGCGCCTTCGGAATCCGTGCGCCATTCCGCGATTGCGTGCTGGAGCTCGGCGATGAGGGGCCGCTCGCGGGGCAGTGGGTGATCAGCGGCGTGCCGGCGTTCGCGCCGAATGACGGTCGCTTCATCGGCTATCGCGGCGTCGCCCGCCGTGACGAGGGCGAGGACCACGCAATGGCCGAAATGACGCAGCGCGCGGTGTCGGAGGTTTCTGCCGACCATGATTCGCTGCGCGAAATGATCCATGAGATCAAGACGCCGCTGAATGCCATCATCGGCTTTGCCGAGATCATCGACGGGCAATATTTTGGGCCCGCCCACAGCCGCTATCGGGAACGCGCGGCGGAGATCGTCGCCAACGCCCGCTCGCTTCTGGAAGCCGCGGAGGACCTCGATTTCGCGGCCAGGCTGCAGTCGGCGCGGACACGGCAAGGCGCGGGCACGGACCTCAAGACCTTCTTTCCCCCCTTCGCCGAATCCCTGCAGGCTCGCGCCGCGCGCAACGGCATCGGCCTTGATTTCGAGATCGCCGGCACGGTGGGCCGTTGCGCACTTGAGCCCGAGCTCACCGAGCGCCTGCTGCGGCGCTTCACCGATGCCGTGCTGAGCGCGGCCGCCAGTGGCGAGCAGCTGGCCATCAAAGTCCGTCAGTCCGGCAAGCGATGCCTGATTGCCATTACGCGTCCGAAGGCCACCATGATGGCTGGCAAGGACGATCTGCTCGATCCTGAGTTCACCATCGGCGAGGCGGACCGGGCCATGCTCGGCCTCGGTTTCTCGCTGCGGCTGGTCAACGGACTGGTCGGCATCGCCGGCGGCGCGCTCGATATTGCCGAGGATCAGTTCACGCTCAGCGTGCCGGTGATGAGAGGCTGACAATCGCCGGTGGGCCCGGAAGGATTCGAACCTCCAACCTGGCCGTTATGAGCGGCTGGCTCTACCATTGAGCTACAGGCCCCGCCGGCAAAATGGTCGGGGAGACAGGATTCGAACCTGCGACCCTCTGCTCCCAAAGCAGATGCGCTACCAGGCTGCGCCACTCCCCGACAACGCGCGCCCTAACAGCCCGAAGCTTAGGCGTAAATTAATTCGAATTGGTCGTTGGTTCGTTGTCGGCGGTGTTTGTATCCACGTCGACATCGACGTTGCGTGCCGTGTCGACGGCCTCCTCGGCGCCGTTGGCGATCGCTTCGCCTGCCTCTTGAGCAGCATTGCCGATATCTTCGGCGGCATTGGCGGCCACGTCTTCATTATACTGGACGGTGATGGCATCGTTCTGGTCGTCTTCGGTCACCTGGCAGGCGGCGAGGGCAAGCAGCGGCAGTGCGATGATGGTGCGCATGAAATCGTCTCCCTTTTCTGGACCACTCAACGCCGTTTGGACCGCGTTGGTTTCGCTGCCGGTTCAATGCCTCCCGACAATACCCCCAGCATTGCAGTCCAGGCGGCGACATTCTGGCGCAGGTCGCCGAGGTCGATCTTGTCGAGGGTGTCGTCGGGCGTGTGATGCACGTCGAAATAATGCGTTCCGTCCTGGTTCAAGGTCACTCCGGGAAGACCGTCCTCAAGCAGCGGACTGATGTCCGACCCTTCGGCCTTGTCGAGCGCGCCCGGGCTGATGCCAAGCGGAGCGAGGACGCGCTGCAGCGCCTTGGCCTCGGCTTCCCTTGCAGCGCCCAGCCGGCTGTCGACCTTCCATATCCGCCCAGCGCCGAAATCGCTCTCCGCCAGCGCATAATGCGGTTCCGCGCCGTGGCGCTTTTGGTAATCCTCGCCGCCGAACAATCCGACCTCTTCGGCGCCGAACCAGACGATCCTGATTGTCCGTTGCGGACGCCCGGCGTCCATGATCCGCTTGGCTGCAGCGGCGACGATTCCGCAGCCGGCGGCGTCGTCGACAGCGCCAGTGCCAAGGTCCCAGCTGTCGAGATGGCAGGCGACGAGGATCGGCGGCGCCGACCGATCCCGGCCCGGGACCTCGGCGATGACGTTTCCGGACTGCCGCATGCCGATGTTGCGCGGGGTGAGAACCAGCCGCATCTGCACCGGGCCCGGGGCGCGCTTCAGGATGCGCTGCAGCTGCTCGGCATCGGGGATCGACAATGCGCCGGCGGGAATCGGCGGCGTGCCGTCAAAGGTCTGGACGCCGGTATGCGGATTGCGGTGGTAGTCGGTGCCGATCGAGCGGATCACGATCGCCGCCGCGCCGCGCCTGCTGGCGAGGGTCGGGCCGGTGCGACGCGGCGTTCCGAATGCTCCGTAATGCGAGCCGTCCTGGGTGCGCTGCATGGCATGGCTGACGAAGACGATCTTGCCGCGCACTTCCTCGGGCGGCGCGGACTCGAACTCGGCCATGGTTTCATAGCCGACGACCTCGGCCGTGATGCCCTGCGCCGGCGTCGCCCCGCTGTTGCCGAGGGCGCTGACGACCAGCGGCTGCGGGAATGGAGCGGTGACCCAGGCCTTCTCCTCGCCGCGGACCCACGTCGCCATGTCGAACGTCTCGACCCGCACATTGGCGAAGCCCATCGCGCTGAGCTTCCGCACGGCCCAGTCGCGGGCGCGCGCCTCGGCTTCCGTCCCTGCCAGGCGCGGTCCGACCTCGGTCGTCAGCCCCTCGGCGATGTCCAAGGCATAATCGTCGGCAAGCGCTTTCTCGCGCAGCTCCGTCGCCATTGCCTCGAGCCTCGGCGGAAGGGCGGTCTGAGCGTGGAGCGGAGTGGAGAGGGTGGCAAGCAGGAGCGCACAGGTGAAACATTTCATGGCGCAGCCCGTAGCCAGCGCCTGCGCTCCTGTCATCGGCCATTTGAAGAATCGTTCAGAGCAATCGCATCTGCGCGCCCTCCGGCGCCACGAACAGGTCGCGGCGCAGCGGGAACCTGGCCTGGGGCAGGCCGTAGCGCTTGACTGCTTTTTCGAAGCGGGTGCGCAGCAACTCGGCCCAGGGTCCCTGTCCCTGCATACGCGAGAAAAAATTGGGATCGTTGTCGCGCCCACCGCGGAGCGCGCGGATCGTCGCCATGACCTTGGCTG
>DATFEO010000199.1:0-2933 GCA_035250985.1 Sphingomicrobium sp.
GATGACGCCGACACTGGTGACAGTGCCTAAACCCCCTGCTGGCGGATCAACCCAGGTCGCATCCGCCCGCAGCAGACGATTATTCGTGATGTCGGCCGTCACCGGGTTCGGCACGACACCATTACCCGCCGCCGAAAACACCCGCAGATTGTCAGTCAGCACGCCCATCGACCAGTCGCCTGGCACGCCGGCAGTGATCTGCGGATTCATCTTGACCGTCTTGGCCGGCATGTCGGCAAGCTTGGCATTCGTGATGCTGCCATCGCCCGTAACCACCGCCGTCCAGCCCAGACTTTGCCGGGCATAGTGCTGGCCATCGTTCGGCGCCTCGCCGATGCCGGCCGGCGGCAGAGTCTGCCAGCTCTTGTCGCCGCGCCAATATTGCGCCGCCGTGCCTGCGGCAATGGCCGGTTCCTTGCCACTCAGGGCTGTGGCCGTTGCTGTCGAGACCGGCTTGTCGGCATCGGATGTGTTGTCCACATTGCCCAGCCCGACAGCCGCGGCATCCAGGCCGGCCACGCTATGATTGGCATTCCAGTCGCTCGGCCGCACCAGCGACGCATCGCCACCGTCCGCGATGCCCGATACCTTCGTGTGTGTGACGACGACGGCCAATGGCCTCCTCCTATTGAACGGTCTGCATGATGCGCCGCGTGCCGATGGCGCGGCCCGTCGCCTTGTCGCGGATCACCTCGTTGTCAGCCAGCAGCGCGCGCGAAAGTTGTGTTTGCGAGACGGCCAGCTTCTCGATCGCCTGGCCGAGCGCCGCAAGACCCTGGCCGATCGCATCGCCCAGCCCGCCGATCTCCTGCATGACGGGGCCGACCTCCTGCTTGACGAGCTGCGCCGTCTGTCCCGTCAACCCTTCGTTCTGCAGGGCATAGTCGCCGCGCATGCCATTGATCGCCAGCCTGGTGCCGTTGTGCGCCGAGATGCCCTCGCGCTTGATGGCCGCGTCGTCGGCCGCCTTCTGCTGTGCCAGCGCGTGGTTGGCGGTCATCTCCTGGCCGCGGAGCTGTAGCTCCTGGCCGTGTTTCTCGCGCTCGAACGCCAGCGTCTGCGCGTGCTTCTGCTGCTCGAATTGCAGCCTGGCACCCGCCTCCTCCTTCTTGAGCGCGAGCTCCTGCTGCCTGGCCTGGGCCTCCATCTGCGCTTGCGCCGCCGCCGGGTCGGGCCTGGGCTGCCCGCTGGCCTTGCGCGCCTGCTCGCCGAGCCGGTCGAGCGCGTCCTCGGCCTTCTTGCCCAGCTTGAAGTAGCGCGCAAAGCCGGTCATCAGGTCGGCCAGCACGTCGGGCGGAAAGCCGGCCTCGATCGCCGCCGGGCTCGCCGTCAGGAACGTCCCCATCCCCTGCATGAACATGCTGAGGTTCGTCTGCGCGCGCTCCATGTCGGCGCGGATCGTGGAGTCGCTCTCGATATCGACGCGGTACTCGCGCAGCAGGTCGCGGCGCAGGACCGCCATGACCTCCTCGACGCTGGGCTGCTGCATGTACTGCGCCATCTCGGGCGGTACCTGCTGCATCATGGCCTGCGCCTGCGGATCGCCGCGCTGCGCCGCCTGCATGATCTGCTGCGCCTGCTGCTTTTCCATTTGCGACGGCAGCTTGATGCCGGTCATCAGGCTGATCTGCTCCCACGAGAATTTGTTGGCGACGACCTCAGCCGTCAGCCGGAACAGGTCGCGGGCGTAGCGCGCTACCTCCTGCTGACGCCGGTTGAGCCGCAGCGAGCCCCATTGCGCCTTGAGCTGCTGGGCGCCCAGGGTCTCATTCGGGTTGGTGACGCCGCGCAGCACGTCAGCCACGCCGGTGATCTCGTAGATCGTCTGCTTGACCGCCTCGCGCGCCAGATACAACTTTTCGATCACCACGATGGCCGCCTCGATCGGCATCAGCCAGAACGCCTTGTCGAGCCCGGCCGTCGGATCCCACGCCGCCGCGTCGCTCACCGGCGCCAGTTCGCCGTCGTCGAGGTTCTTGATCTTGTCGAGCACGTCGCCCAGGCCGGCCTGCGCCGCGCCGCGCCAGCGCAGGATTTTCACCAGCCGCTTGAGCCGGCGGGTGATGTCCTCCAGCTCCAGCGCCTGCGCCTCCCACAGGGCAAAGGGGCAGGTTGGCACCATGCTTGACGATTTCGAGATGCCATAGAGCGGGCGCGGCATCGGGAAGAAGCCCTCCAGCTCCATCGGGTCGGGCTCGACCCGCAGCGGCGCGTCGGGATGGCTGTCGGCGATGAACAACACCTCGGCCTGCTCGCGGTCCCAGATTTCCCAGACGTGCGCGCGCTTGAAGATCTCGGGCGGATTTTCGCCCTTGCCCTCGCTGCGCCCCTTCTCGGCCGAGCCGTCAACGTTCGATTCCAGCTTGATCGTGGCGCCGATTTGCGGGTTCATCTCGATGAGCTGCTCGCGCGTCATGAAGTGCTCGAAGGCGATCCACGGCATGTGGTCCCAGCGTTTGGCCGGACCGAGGCGGATGGAGCGCCAGTCGATGTGCTCATATTCGACCCGCTGCTCGGCGAGCTGATCGCCCTGCATGCGCGGTACGTAGCGCACCCGCGTCGTGCCGCGGCCGGCGACCTCGCTGTCAGTCACCGGCGCCAGCATCACGTTGTCGAAATCGATGCGGTCGATGGTGACGATGATGGCCCGCTCGCAGAGCTGCGCTACCAGCTTGCCGATCGGATCGTCATCGAGAAAGCGGCGCCGGCAATCGGGTTCAGGGCGCGAGTTGTAGAGCGCCGGCACTAGCGTCTCGGTGTTCGTGTAGAGAATGTTGAACTGCGAGGCCCTGGGGTTGGTCTTCGACTTCTTGGCTTCGGCGAGATAGAGGTCTTCGGTCTCGCCGGCCTTCTTGCGCCAGTCCTCCTCGGTGCTGCTGGCAAGGTCGAGCGCGGCGCGCCACAGGCGGACCAGGGCGGCGCCGTCCTTGCCC
>DATFEO010000017.1:0-30881 GCA_035250985.1 Sphingomicrobium sp.
GTCGCCGGCGCGGTCGCGGTCGTCGACTTCGAGGCCGATGCCGAGCGGATCAACGGCGACCAGCTCGTCGCCGAGCATCTGCTTGAGAATTTGATTCTGGGTCTTGGCCATGGTTCCCAAAGGCCCGGTGCAATTGACAACGGTGTCGAACATTCGGGTCTCCACCTTGCCGCTGCCCCGCCGGACAATCTCGACCTCCACTCCGTTCTCAACCTCGCGCATCGCGCGGATGCGGCCGGCGACAATCTCCAGCTGGCCGCTGCCGACCAGCTCCTTCATCCGCGCGGCGACCGCGGTGGCGATGCGGTGGCGGTGCACGCTCCACCAGGGCCAGGCGTGGCGCAGGAAACGCCGCTGCTCCTTCGGCCCGAACGCCTGCCAGATGGCGCTGCTGTGCGGCCTCAGCGCATCGACCGCGGCGCGCCAGCTGCCTTGCGCCGCCCGCCGCCGCAGCCAGCGCCAGAGCTCAAGCACATTGCCCATCGGCAGCTCGTCGAGCTCGACCGGTACGGGCTCATAGGGGATATGGCCGCGCGGCATCTGCCCGCGCCGGGACAGCGCCGTGATGCGTCCGCGATGGCCGCCCGCGCCCAGCGACAGGATATGGTCGACTGCCGTCAGGCCGGTGCCGATCAGCAGGACGCTCCGGTCGCCGCCCGCCAGCCGTTCGTCTGCGGCCCGCGCCTCCGGTCCCCAGGGATTGTTGATGAAGCGCTTGGAGCTGATGCCGGCCGCGACTGCCATCGGCGCCGGTTCCTGGTTGCCGATCGCCAGCAGCAGCGCCCGGGCGCTTAGGCTGCGGCCGTCGGCCAGGTCGATGATCCAGCCTTCTTCGCCGCGTGCGGCGGAGACCGCCATCGCTTCAATGGGTGTCACCAGGCCTTCGCTTGTCGCTGCGTTGAGGATCGCGTCGAGGTAACGGCCGAAGCGGGCGCGCTCGACGAAGTCCTTGGCGGTGCCGCCCTCGGCCTCGACCTGGCGGGCGAAATCCTGCGTGTCCTCGGGCCAGGCGCTCATCACCTCGGCGTGGACGTTGATGACATGGGCGGGCTCGCGGGTCGAATAAGCGATGCCGCGGCCGAGGCGGCCGGCGCCTTCGATGAGGAGCGAGCTGATGCCGCGGCGGGCGAGCTGCGCCGCCGCCACCGTCCCGGAAAAGCCGCCGCCGACGATCGCAACATCGGCCGACGCGGCCGCCTCAGATGTCATAGTCGGACCATCGCTCCGGATTCTTCGACCCCGCCTTGATCTTCTGGATGTAATGGTAGGTGTCGGTGACGATGCGGCCGGCCGTTTCGGTGAAGATGCCGGGGATGGCGGCGTGGACCAGCGCGGCGAGCCCGGCGCCGATCAGCCTGAAGCCGATCTTCACGGCGCCGGCACCATGGGCAAACCAGCTCAGACCAAGAGATCGCGGATGATCGACGAACAGCCGGCCAAGCATTGCTTTCGCTCCCCTTTTTCGCCTTTTCTTTCAAAGGCTTGTGGTGGCCCCGGCAGGACTCGAACCTGCGACCTTTGGTTTAGGAAACCACTGCTCTATCCGGCTGAGCTACGGAGCCAACCGGGCCCGCATAAGGTGGTGCTCGCAGCGAATCAATCGACCGGGGCGATTGGCTTGCGATGCATCAGCGCCGGCACGCGCGATCGCACCTCGGCGATGCGGGCAAGGTCGATGTCGGCGAAGTGGACGCCGCCCTCTTCACCGGCGTCGAGCAGCACCTCGCCCCACGGGTCGATCACCAGGCTGTGGCCGTAGGTCCGCCGCCCGTCCTCATGCTCACCACCTTGCGCTGCCGCGACGATGAACAGGCCGGCCTCGATCGCCCTTGCCCTGAGCAGGATTTCCCAATGGGCCCTGCCGGTCGGGACGGTGAAGGCGGCGGGCACGGCGATGACCTCCGCCCCAGCCTCCGACAGCCGCTCGAACAGGGCAGGGAAACGCACGTCATAGCAAATCGTCAGTCCCAGGACGCCGACAGGCGTTTCCCGGACCAGGATCGCATCTCGCCCGCCTTCGTAGACCGCTGATTCCCGCCAGCTCTCGCCGGTCGGCAGGTCGACATCGAACAAGTGGATCTTGTCGTAGCGCGCGCGGATCTCGCCTTGGTCGTCGATGAGGAACGCACGGTTGACGAACTTGTCGCCACGGCCCTTGACCGCCAGCGAGCCGAGTTGAACCCAGATGCCTTGGTCGCGGGCGGTCTGGCGGATGGCCGTCAGCACCTCATCCTGCTCCTCGCGCCGGATTACCCTCCCCGCCCGCTCCCGATCGCTGTCGAGAAGCCCTGACATTTCCGGCGTGAAAAGCATTGCCGCCCCACCCCCGGCCGCCTCCTGCACGGCGCCCACAAGGGCCGACGAATTCGCCGCGGGGTCGATGCCGCTGCGGGCCTGGTAGACGGCGATCCGGGCCATCAGGCGGCGAGCAACTCGTCCAGTTCGCCGGCGCTTTCCAACTCAAACAGGTCGTCGCATCCGCCGACATGGCGCCCATTGATGAAGATTTGCGGGACTGTCATTCGACCACTGGCCCGCTGAATCATCTCCTGCTTCTTCTCTCCAGCGAAATCGACGGCGATCTCCTCGATCTCGGCGCCCTTCTGCTTCAAAAGCATCTTCGCGCGGATGCAGTAGGGGCAGGTCATCTTCGTATAAATCTCCACCTTCGCCAATTTCGATGACTCCGTACCGACAACTTACCTAAAGCATAAATTGCGCGGGCCGCACCACCCTTGCCCAGCAGATGAGCTCGACCCGCCCTGCGCCTGCGCCGCGAAGCGCCCTGGCGCAGGCATTGGCGGTGCTGCCGGTGGTCAGAACGTCGTCGATGAGGATCACTTTCCGGCCCTTGATGGATTCAGGATCGCCCGCCTCGAATGCGCCCGCGACCTCGCGTCGCCGTTGTTGCGCGCTCATTCCCTTGAGAGCCGAAGTCCGCTTGCGTCGCAAAAGCGCGAACGGGTCATGGCTGATCCCGCACTGGCGTGCGAGCTCGCGCGTCAGCAAGGCGGCCTGATTGAACCCGCGTGTCCAAAGGCGGCTCCGATGCAAGGGCACTGGGACGAGGACGGGATCATCGCTCTGGTCGATCAAGGGCCGCATGTAGCGGGCCATCGTTTTCGCCAAGGCAACCTTCCGGGAATACTTAAGCCGCAAGGGCAGGATTCGGGTCGCTTCGCCATAAACGACCGCGGCCCGAGTTCGCTCGATGACCGGCGGTTTCGCAAGGCAAGCGGCGCAGGTTTGAAGGTCGGTTGCCTCGAGCGGCATGCCACAGGTGCGGCATCCGGCATCGCCGAGCCATTCGATTTTCCGCCAACAATCGACGCAGAAGCTGTGCAGCTCAGCGGTGATCGTTCCGCATCCCGAACAGCGCGGCGGCAAGGCAAGGTCGACCACCCATTTTGCGGCGGCACCGATGGGCGAAGCGAGTGCGTGCATCGCTGTCTTGTCGCCTCGCCGCGATCATCGCACAAGCGCCCTCATGTCCGCGCCGATATTTGACCACCGGCTCCGTGCCCTGCGACGCGATCGGGCGGTTCGGACAGGTACCGAGACGTTCCTCTATGACCGAGCGTTCGAAGACTGCCTGGATCGCCTCGCCGACATTCAGCAGGAATTTCGAACCATCCTGCTTGCAGGTTGCCCCAATGAGGATTGGCCTGAGCGGCTCGGCTCAAGGGAGGTCACGGTAATCGATCCCGGGCTGCTCATGGCGGCACGGGCCGGTGGCCGGTGCGGGGATCTTGAATCGCTGCCATTCGGAGCAAATATCTTCGATCTCTGCTTAAGCATCGGCCTGCTCGACACGGCCAATAATCTCCCGCTCGCAGCCGCTGCCCTGAACCTCATCCTCAGGCCCGGCGGCCTGCTTCTCGGGGCCATAGCCGGCGGGCACAGCCTGCCGCGCCTTCGCAAGGCCATGTTGGCCGCGGACTCAGTGACCGCCCAGGCACGGCCGCATGTCCATCCCCGTATCGAGGCCGCCAGCCTCGCCCAGCTCCTCAGTTCCGCAGGCTTCGCAATGCCCGTCGTTGACGTCGACCGCGTCGAGCTTGCCTATGACTCTCTCAATGGCCTTGTCCGCGACCTACGCGGCATGGGCGCGACAAATGTGCTCAGCGCCCGCCCTCGGCGCCCATTGGGCCGCGCTGGCCTGGTTGCCGCTCAAGTAGCCTTCCTCGACGGAGAAGACCGGGCGACCGAGCAGATCGAGATCCTGCATTTCGCAGCATGGAAGGTCGCCTGATCCATAAGAAGGCAACCGCCGCGTTAATCACGCTAACGGAACATTCCGTTAACTCCTCTACCGGTAATTTGGCAGCGTGGACCAGGACCAGAGGAGGGTGGCGTGCTCGCTATCCGTACAAAGATGCGTCGCTTGCGCACGGACATGCGCGGTGCGACTGCAATTGAATATGGCTTGATTGTCGCGCTTATCGCGATTGCGATGATGGGGGGTCTTCGGACGCTTGGCGGCGGCGCCGGCGGCATGTGGACGAACCTGTCGCAGACCGCCAACGACAAGATGTAAGCCCGCCTTACGCTTGACCTGCCCTCGGCACCGGCCGAGTATCAGGTCCTGCGCGTTCCGTAGACCACGACCTTAACTTTTTGCCCAGGCACCAGCCGGGCATTGTTCGCCAAGCCGTTCAGCGACAGGAAGCGCTCCAGCTGGAAATCGCGATAGGCCATGCGCGCCGCCATCGACTGCACCGTGTCGCCAGGGCCCACTGTAACCACATCAATGATTCTGGGCCGGATGGCTGCGGCCTCCTGCGGACTGATCCGTCGCAAAGAGTCGACCATACTTACGAACGGACCGATGCCTACGCCGGCGCGCGTAAGCATGACGAAGTGGTAGGCGCGATCCGGTGCCCAGCGATAGGCCATGACGCTGACGTCAACAGCACCCGAAGAAGTATTCGCACGTCCCACCGAATACATAGCTGGGATGCCATTGATCATGGTCTGGCGAGGCGGCGCCATCGGCACCTGCGACCGGCCCTGGGTGAGCTCGTAAATGACTTGATTGATATAGGCGGCAAGGTCGCCATTGAACCGGCCCGTGCTGAATTGCGCTTTCCCTGCCGAGCCGGAGATGCTGACTGCCCGGGTCCCGTTCTGCATCAAGTAACCGGTTGGAACGACGAATTGGAACCCGAGGTCTGGATGCGTGAAGCTGCGGCCCTCGATGATGCCCTGCGCCGGATCGTCATCGAAATAAACGCCCTCGAGTTGAGCGAGGAATTGGTCACGGTTCCGGAGCCCCTGCCCGGCCCGGCCCGTTCGCTGCGCCTCCGCTTGCGCGCGCTGCGTCCGGCTGGTGCTCAGTGGATGAGTGCGTGCCCATTCTGGTGTCGAGCGGCTGTCCCTGCCTTGCATCCGCGTCTCGAGCGCGTCGGCGCGCACAAGGTTGGCAAGCATGCTGGCGCTGCCAAGCGGATCATAACCGGCTGAGATCAGGTAACGAATGCCAAGCGTATCGGCTTGGTATTCCTGGTCTCGTGAGAAGCCCAGGGTCGCAAGCTGCGCATACTGCATCGCGCCTTGGGAGATCATGTTGCCAAAAACATTGCCCCCGACGGCGCTGCCGAGGATGGCCCCCAAAACTCCGAGAATGCTGTTCCGTTGCGACGCGGCTCGCCGTGCCTGTGCGTGCCTTGCGGCGATATGGCCGGTTTCATGCCCGAGGACAAAGGCCAGTTCGGCCTCGTCATTCATCAGGCCCATGAGTTGCCGCGTAATGTAGACGTAGCCGCCGGGAACGGCGAAGGCGTTCTCGACCGCGCTGTTCAAGGCCGTGAAATGATAGGCTTGGCCTGGGTTGGCTGTGCCTGAGTAGGCTGCGACCCGACGGCCGACGCCTTGGACGTAAGCCGCACGGGACCCTGTTTCAGCACCACCAAATTCGGCAACCAGCTCCGGATGCTGCCGCTGCGCCTCGATGACATCGCGCTGGCTCAAATAGCGGGGCGCGCCTTGCGCCAGGACAGCAGCAGGGACGACAATGGCGATTCCCGCCAGAAGAGACTTTCTCCGCATACTCGCTCTCCCTCGGGATTGGAGTCAGGCCCGAAACGGCAGCGAAACGGCGATGGTTCCTTCGTTCAGCCGACAGCAAGGAACTTGGCGCGCCGTTGGGCGAGCAATTCGTTAGGCCCCAGTGCGGTGCACCCGTCGATTTCCTCGGTCAAGGCCCCCTTAAGGTCCGCCATGGCGGCTTCGGGATGGCGATGAGCGCCGCCAAGCGGTTCCTCAATCACCCGATCAACCACGCCGAGCGCCTGCAGGTCGGAAGCGGTGATCTTCATCGCTTCCGCCGCATCTGCCGCTTTATCGGCAGTGCGCCAGAGGATCGATGCACAGCCTTCCGGCGAAATCACTGAATAGACCGCGTGCTCGAACATCAGGACTCGATTGGCGGCGGCGAGAGCGACCGCGCCGCCCGACCCGCCTTCTCCGACAATCACGGCGATGAGTGGCACTTTCAATGCCAGGCATTGTTCCGTGGAACGGGCGATGGCTTCTGCCTGTCCGCGCTCTTCGGCCTGGACGCCTGGAAAGGCGCCGGGCGTGTCGACCAGGGTCACGACAGGCAGGCCGAAGCGGTCCGCCAGCTGCATCAGCCGGATTGCCTTTCGGTAACCTTCCGGCTTCGCCATGCCGAAATTATGCTTGAGGCGGGAGGCAGTGTCGTCCCCTTTCTCGTGCCCGATGAGCACTGCCCGCCGTCTATCGATCTTGGCCAGCCCGCCAATGATCGCCGGATCATCGGCGAACGCACGGTCACCAGCGAGCGGGATGAACTCCTCGGTGATCGCGGCGATAAAGTCCTTGAAATGTGGCCGGTCCGGATGACGCGCGACCTGTGTCTTCTGCCATGGGGTAAGCCGTGAATAGGTTTCCTTCAGAAGCTTCGCCGACTTGGCCTCGAGCTTGGCGACCTCCGCCTCGATATCGATATCGCTGGCCGTTGCGGTCTCTCGCAGTTCGGCGACGCGCGTCTCAAGCTCGGCGATCGGCTTCTCGAATTCCAGGTACGTCTGCATAATCGGCGCGGGGCGTAGGGCGGGGCGTCGTCCGCGTCAACGAGCGTCACCCCTTGCGCGGCTTGGCCAGCGGATGGCGCTGGTTGACCAGTTCAACCAGCCGAGCACTGTCCACGTGCGTGTAGATCTGTGTGGTCGCTATGTCGGCATGGCCGAGCAAGGTCTGCAGGGCCCTGAGGTCGGCGCCGCCCGCGAGCAAGTGGGTTGCAAAGGCGTGGCGCAGGACATGCGGGCTGACCCGGTCTGGCGCAATGCCGGCGTCAGCGGCCAAGGCCCGCACGATCTGGAACAGGCGGACCCGGCTCAAATGCTTCCGTCCGCTTGGAAACAGCCAAGCGGAAGAATCGCTGGGTGACGCCTCCAGCCAACGACGCACGGCCTGCAGCGCGCGGCTCGACACGGGGACCAGTCGCTCTTTCTCGCCCTTCCCTCGAAGAATCAGGTAGGGTTGGTTCTCGCGCACAGCACGGCGGGGCAGCGTAACGAGTTCGCTCGCGCGCAGGCCTGAACCATAGAGTAGCTCGAGCAAAGCCAGATTACGAACCGCCTCGGGCTGCCCGCTCGCAGCCCGATCTTCAGCGGCGACGAACATTGCCTCGACTTCTCCCACGTCGAGGATCCGCGGCAGCGACCGCTGCTGCCTGGGCCGCGGCAGTGCGGCGCTGGGATCGTCGGCCCTGATGCCTTCGTCATGGAGGAATCCGTAAAAGCGCCGCAGGGCGGCTGAGCGGCGCGCGAGCGTCGAGGCCGCCACGTCTGACCATCGCGGTGCCAAAGTAGTCAATTCCTCCATGGACGCCTCGCCCAACCCGCTGGGCAGCACTGCCGTCGCGGCCACCAAATCATTGCGATAGGCGGCAATCGTATTGCGTGAAGCGCCGGCCTCTGCCGACATCATGTCGAGGAAGCGGTCGACCAGCGCCCGATCTTCGCTGGTCACGTTCGGGCGAGTGCCTCGGAAGCGATCATGCGGGCGGCGAATTCCTGGTTGTTGCGGCGCAGGGCAGTGACCGCGTGGAAAATGTGCACGCCAGGCACGCTTAGGAAGTCGCTGGCCTGCATGCCGGCGCCCATGAGGACGGCAACGGTCGCCGCCTGCCGCCGCACCGAGGCCGCGTCGATCATGTTGGTCCAGGCCGTGCGATGCCCAAGGCCAAGATTGTGGCGATTGCTGAGCCGGCCCGCCGTCCGGCCGTCAATCCGTCCAAGCCCCGCCAGGCCGGCGACGAGCAGCGCACTGCGTTGCTTGCCGGGGCTGGTGTCGCGGCCGATGAATTCATTGATTCGGCCATAACTCAGGTCGAGGCCGGCGGTCTCCGGCGCGGCCAGGACGAGCATTGCCCAGCATTTGTCGGCATTTTCGTCGTCCATCCGCCGGATGGCCCCGGCCCAGCGCGCGGCCTGTCGATCATAACCGGCCGCCAGCATCGAGGCGATGAGGTTGGGCGCGTCGGCTTCCAGGTCCGGATCGGGAGCGACACGTGATGCCGAGCGGCCGAGCAGGGCCCGGATCGCCTCTCTTTCAACGCCGTCGGCGGTCGATGTCCACAAGCGCCGCATGGCGCCCAGTCGCGTATCGAGGTCCCTGCCGACCATCGCCAGACGCACCTGCCAGGCATCGCTCTGCCCGAGATCGCTGGGATCGGTTGCGTCGTATACCATCGAATAAAGGTCGATCAGCGCCTGTGACGAAAAGACGCCAAGGCCGGCGGCGATTCGTGCCGACGGCAGTCGGACCTCCGCGCTCAAAATCGGCGCCCTTGCCTGCCAGGCCCGAACCTGAGGCGACGCGCCGTCGATCAGATTCGGCGGCGGAGCCAAGCCGGTGGCAGTCGCCAGGCCGAACCGCCACGCATTAAGCTGGTTGGCCTGCTGCCACTCGATGGTCGCGGCGCGCGACGTGTCCGCGCCGGCGCCGACGACCTTGTCGGCGAGGGCGAGGTCGATCCCGCCGACGCGGCCCCGGCGGCGCGCATTGTCAATGTCTGCGGCGGCTTCCTCACTGGCGCCGGACAGCGATGCGCACATTGCCCGAATGAGCGGCAGGACCTGGCGCTCGACCTTCTCGAGGCCGTCCTCGAGCGGGCACAGCGCCGACGGGTCGGCATTGGCAAGCGCGCTCTGGACGGCGACCTGGTACATTTTCGGCGTGAAGTCGCGGACGTCGACGGCCGAGACGAGCATCCGCGCGCCATCAGCCTCGCCCATGCGCAGCAACAGCCAGGCCCGTTCGGCGGCCCAGTCGGCGGGATGAATGTCGCTCGGCGCCTGCAGCTGGGTCAGAAGCGCGTTGCGAAGCGTAATATGCGCCCAGCGAGAGGCGAGAGGCGCCCGAGTCCGGCGCAACAGGACCGACAGGAATTTGCCACTCGCCCGGCCCCATGATCCTTCGGCAAACCCGGTCTGCGCCGGCGGCAAGGAACCGACCTCGGTCGGATCGCGGCGGGCAAACTCCGGCAGTTCGATCGGCGGCGGAAGCTCCTGCTCGACCAGCTCCGCAAGGCCCGCATCGGGCGAAACTTCCTGCACTAGGGATTCACCTGGCGCGGGCTGCGTCACCTGCTGCGTCGGGCTCGGGGCCGGCGTTGGCGCCGGGGTCGGCTCAGGTTGGCCGAACCCGGGCGGGAGGAGCGATTCCGGCTGGTCCTGGGCCAGCGCCGGGATCGTCAGCGCCGCGGCCGCCACTGCGGCGAGCAGGAGCTTAGTTCGGCGCTGAATCACGACTGACATCGACCTCGATCGGCTTTGTGGGTACTTCCCGCGCGTTGGTGGACAGATAGAAGGCGCCGCCGACAAGCAGCAGAAGCAGGACGATTAGGAAAAGGGTTGATCGCGACATGCGGACCCTTTTGCCCGACCAGATAAGCCCATGTATAGCCCTGCTTCGTGGAAAAGCTGACGGAGCGCCTCGACCGGCCGATCGTGCTGGTTGGATTGATGGGCGCGGGTAAATCGACTGTCGGCAAGCGCCTCGCCAGGCGGCTGGGCTTGCCGTTCGTCGACAGCGATTCCGCTATTGAGGACGCGGCTGGCTTTAGCGCCGCCGAGGTGTTCGAACGCTTCGGGGAAGCGGATTTTCGCGACGGCGAGCGCCGCCTGGTCGCCCGGCTCATCAACGGCGCCGTCGGAGTCATCGCCACCGGTGGCGGGGCATTTGTGGATCCGCGGACGCGCGAGCTGCTCAATAATCGCGCGATCACCATCTGGCTGGATGCACCGGTCGATGTCCTCCGAGAGCGAACTTCCCGCCGAGACACGCGGCCCCTGTTGCGTACCCCCGATCCGAAGGCCACGCTCGCGCGGTTGGCCGAGGAACGGCGTGCGTCCTACGCCGAGGCGCACATTCATATCCGGAGCGGTATCCAGGGGCACGGCGAGGTCGTCGACAAGATCATCGAGGCGCTGCAGAAGCATTTGAGCGCATGACGTCGATCCGCGTGGCCCATGCTGGCGCCGATTATGAAGTCATCGTTGGCGACCTCGGCGGAGCGCTGCCTAAACTTGCGGCGATGGCGAACGGCGTTCGCTTGCCGGTCGTTAGCGACCAGCGTGTCTTCAACTTACACGGCGCAAAGCTGGCCGACATCGCCATGCCAGATCCCATTCTAGTCGACGAGGGGGAGACGGCCAAGAATTGGAGCAGCCTGGCGAGCGTCGTGGAGCGGCTCGCGGCATTGGATGTCAAGCGCGGCACGCTAATCGTCGCGCTGGGTGGCGGATCGGTCGGCGACGTCGCCGGGCTTGCCGCCTCGCTGTTCAAGCGCGGCTGCCCGATCATCCACGTGCCCACTACCCTGCTCGCCCAGGCGGACAGCGCCATTGGCGGAAAGACGGCCATCGATGGGGCTGGCCAGAAGAACCTTGTCGGCACCTTCCATCATCCGCTTCTGGTCATTGCCGATCCGGCGCTGCTTGAAACTTTGGACGCCCGCCAATTGCGGTCCGGCTATGCCGAAGTGGTCAAATACGGACTGATTGATGATCCCGGCTTCTTCGCCTGGTGCGAAGCCAATGGCGGGCTCCTGCTGGACGGCGATCTCCCGGCGCGGCAGGCAGCCTTGGAGCATTGCGTGCGGGCGAAGGCACGGATTGTGAGCGCTGACCCGAACGACACCTCAGGAACGCGGGCCCTGCTCAATTTCGGCCATACCTTCGGCCACGCAATCGAGACGATGGGTCGTCATGCCATTCTCCACGGTGAAGCGGTTGCCGTTGGCATGATCCTGGCCCTGCAGCTCTCGAACCAGCTCGGCTTGTGCGCGCGGAGCGATGCTGAACGCGTGCGGACTCACTTCGGGTCAGTCGGCCTCCCGACTGAGCTTGCCCAAGTCGGCCTGTCCGGTTGCGCCGATCAGCTGCTGGCTCTCATGATCCAGGACAAGAAGGCCGATCGTTTCGGAATCGTCTTGGTGCTCGCGCACGGCGTCGGCAAATCGACGTTGGTTCGCGGGATCGAGCCCGCGACGCTCGGGCAATTCCTTCGGGATGCGGCCTAGCCGGCGTCCTGGGTCTGTTCGCCGTTCATCGGCTCGGGCTCGGTAATGATACGGTCGATCCTGGCACGAAAATCACCGCTCTCCCGCTGCGCCTCCAGCCGCTCGCAGTCCCGGGCGCGGAAGAGCCGTTCGGTACGGTCGATCTCCTCGCCGTCGACGCCCGTGCTCTCCATCGCCAGCCGGGCCATCCTGATCGCCGATTCCAATACCTCGCGGACGACGCCATGAAGGGGCGCGTTCCTGAGTTCCACCACGCTGCGGCGATCATATGCTCGCACGAAAATGCTTGCCTGGGGGAAGGCGCCATGAACTGCCTCGGCCAGCTCTGTGTCGACCTGGTCGCGGTCGGTGCAGAAAAGGATCAGGTCGGCCTCGGCCGCACCCGCCTGCCGCAGCAGGTCGAGACGCGTACCGTCACCGTAATAGACCTTGGCTCCGAACGATCGGGCAACGTCGATCATCTCGACATCCGTATCGATCAACGAAACCCGAATTCCCTGGGCGAGTAGCATTTGCGCAACCGTCTGCCCGAAGCGCCCATAACCGACGACAAGGGCGCGAGCGCCATCGGCGCTCGGTCCCTCGCGCTTGCCGCCGTCAGTTTCCGGCTGGGCACGTATGCTCCGTGTCGCTTTCATCAGGAAGGGCGTGGTCACCATCGACAGAGTGACGATCGCGCTGAACAGGCTGGCTGCGGCCGGCTCGATCAGCAGCGCCCGCTGCGCCTGCGCGAACAGGACAAAGCCGAACTCGCCGCCCTGGCTGAGCAGCAGGCCAAGCGCAAGGGCGCTTCGCCAAGCCATTCCGAAAAGGGCGGCGAGCCCCATGATGATCACTGCCTTGACGATGATCAGTGCGGCCGCCAGCGCAATGACGAAAAACGGTCGTTCCGCGATTACCCCGAGATCGACCATCATCCCAACGGCGACGAAGAAGAGACCCAGCAGGATCGAGCGGAACGGATCCACGTCCGCCTCCAGCTCGTGCCGGTACGGAGAGTCGGCGAGCATGACGCCAGCAATAAATGCGCCGAGCGCGGTCGACAGGCCGAGCAGCTCCATCACCGCAGCGCTGGCAATGACGGTGAACAAGGCAGCAACGATGAACATCTCGCGCTCGCCAAGATTACCGATCAAGCGGAATAGTGGGCGGAGCGCATAACGGCCGGCAAGGACCAGACCGATGATCGCCGCAACAGTGTAGATAGCAAGCAGCCAGCCGGGCGGTCCGCCCGTATCGGCCGGATTGCGCGACATGGCGGCGATAATCGTGATCAAGGGAACGATCGACAGGTCCTGGAACAGGAGGATGGAGAAGGCGCGCTCCCCGAACGGCGTGCGCAGGCGACCGGCCGACTGCAGCATCGGCAGCACCTGGGCGGTCGACGAGAGGGCCAGAGGCAGGCCAAGCGCGATGGCCGCGGCCCAGCTTGACCGCGTGACGAGCCAGACCAGCCCGGCCAGCGCCAGGCCGCAGATAACGACCTGCAGCATCCCGAACCCGAAAATGTCCTGCCGCATCCGCCACAGTCGCGCCGGGTTGAGTTCCAGCCCCACCAGGAACAACAGCAGCACGATGCCCAATTCGGCAAAGCGGAGGATGCGATCGGGATCGTCAACCAGCCCCAGCACGTGCGGTCCAACGATAGCGCCCGCAACGATATAGCCCAGGGTTGCGCCGAGCCCGAACCGCCGGAACAGCATGACGAACGCCAGCGCGAACGCCAGCAGCGGCACGGCGCTGATCAGAAACGAAGCGCCGTGGCCCGCCTCGTTCATCGGTCGATCGCCGTGCTGGCCGAATGCAGCCCGTTTGCGGATGCGGACTGGATCGCGTCGAGCAGCGCCCGGAACGGCAACAGCATGGCTCCGTGGCGTGCCCGTCGCGACCGCGCGGGCGCCAACGCCCCGAGGCCCGGCCAGTCACCAGGATTGTCGCGAGTTCCTTCGAGCCAGCCGGCGAAATCGGCCAGCGCCTTCTCGATCTCGGGCGCGCGTAGTCCAACTGCGTGCGATCCCACCAGCGCCGCGCTCGCCTGGCCGAAGGCACACGCCTGCACCTGCTGGCCGAGCGCACTTACCCGCCCGTCGCAATCGAGCTTGACCTGCACCGAAACCGTGCTGCCGCAGGTCGGAGAGCGAACCTCGGCCTGACCATGCGCATCCTTCAGCCCACCGAGGTGAGGGATAGAGGCAGCCAGCCTCAGGATCTCGACTGTGTAGAGCGGCTCTGTCATGCCCGCCGCCATGTGGTTCCTTGGGGCCCGTCCTCCAAGAGTACCCCCTCGGACTTGAGCTCCTCGCGGATGCGGTCGGCGGTCGCGAAATCGCGGCGGGCCTTGGCCTCCGCGCGAGCCAAAATCAGGCCTTCCACCCTTTCGTCGCCCTCGCCCCGGAACCAGTGCTCCGCTGGCCGGGACAGGAGCCCCATCAATTGGGCGCTGGCACGCAGCGCGGCGGGATCGTCGATCGCAGCCAGACGCGCCAAGGCCGACGGGGTGTTGAGATCATCGTCCAGGGCGGCGACCACTTCCGCATCAACCTCGCCCGGCTCGGCATCTCCGGCCGTCCGATAAAGCCGGTCGAGAAGCGTCTTCGATTGGGCGACCAGTGCCTCGGTCCACGATAGCGGCTGGCGGTAATGGGCCGATAGCAAGGCCAGCCGTAGCACCTCTCCCCGATGGCCCTGCTCCAGCAATTCACCGACCGTGACGATATTGCCGAGTGATTTGGACATCTTCTCGCTGCCCATGTCGACGAAGCCGTTATGCACCCAATAGCGCGCCAGCGGGATGCCACCGTGGACGCAGCGGCTCTGGGCCCTTTCATTCTCGTGGTGCGGGAAAATGAGGTCGAGCCCGCCGCCGTGGATGTCGATCGTCTCGCCCAGATGCCGCTCGATCATCGTCGAGCATTCGAGATGCCAGCCGGGACGGCCGCGACCCCAGGGAGAGTTCCAGCCGATCACCCCTTCTGGGCTCGGCTTCCACAGCACGAAGTCTGCCGGGTCCCGCTTATAGGGCGCGACCTCGACTCGCGCGCCGGCCAGCATTGCCTCCCGGTCGCGACGGGAGAGCGAACCGTATTCCGGCTCGGTGGCGACGCTGAACAGAACGTGTCCCTGCGCCTCGTAAGCATGGCCTAGCTCGATCAGGCGGCGGGCCATCGCGATCATCGGCTGGATTTCATCGGTCGCATGCGGGGCGATGTCGGGCTCTGCTACGCCGAGCGCTTTCATGTCCTCGAGATAATGGCGCTCGTAGCGCTCGGTGATCACCGACGGATCGACACCCTCGGCGTCGGCGGCCGCGATGATCTTGTCGTCGACATCCGTAATGTTGCGGGCGTAGACGAGGCTCTTCTCGCCGAATTCGTGCCGGATGAGGCGGGCCAGCGTGTCGAACACGACCGCCGGGCGCGCGTTGCCGATATGAGCTCGGCCGTACACCGTCGGCCCGCAGACATACATGGTGATGCGGTTCGGGTTAACCGGGACGAACGGGCGCTTGTCCCGCTCGAGCGTGTCGTAAAGACGGATCATGAGGCCGTATCCACATCGCCGTCACCGCGAGCGGTCTCTACCCAGTCGACAACGGCGCGCCCGGTCGCATTTAGCAGCGGATAGGTACGCGAGCTTGTCATCCAGTCAGGCCGCGGCTCCCGCGTTCCATAGACCATGTCGGTCGCGAGGTTCGCGAGCAGGAAGAAGAGCGTCGCGCCGAGCAAGCCCTTGAGCATGCCGAAACCGCCGCCCAGCACTCGGTCGACAGGTCCCAGGATCGACCTCCTGGCCTTGCCGCCGACGGCGCGCGCGAAAAGCTTCGCGGCGATATAGACCGGGAAGAAGATCAGCGCGAAGGCCAGGGCCGAAGCGCCTGGCTCATTGCCCACCGGGCCGACCATGGCCTGCTGCAGCGGCGAATGCAGGAGCTTCAGTGCCGCAATGGCGATGATCCAGGCGAAAAGCGCCAGTACTTCATGCGCAAAGCCGCGCACGAAGCCGACCATGGCGCTGCCACCAAGGAGGAGGATGACAAAGATGTCGAGGGCGGTCATGTCGTCCGGCTAGCCGCCGCTTGGAGCAAGTTCCAGCCCCTATCGACCAAGGATCTCGTCGACCAGCACCCGCAAATTGGCAAAGTTCGCAAGCCCGATGCCACCGGCCTCGGTGCCCGCAGGCACCCAGGCACGCTCGAAGCCGAGCTTCGAGGCTTCCTTGAGCCTAAGGCCTGCGTGCGCGACCGGCCGGACCTCGCCGGAGAGCGCAATTTCGCCGAGAACTACTGCATCGGCCGGCACCGGCCGCTCCGACAGCGCTGAAACCAGCGCCGCCGCGACAGCCAGGTCCGCGGCTGGATCGGTGAGGCGATAGCCGCCGGCAACGTTTAGATAGACCTCGACCGTGGCAAAACTGATCCCGCACCGGGCTTCCAGCACGGCGAGGATCATCGCCAGACGCCCGCCGTCCCAGCCGACCGCCGCTCGACGCGGCGTCGCCCCGCTTGCAAGCCGCACGGTCAGCGCCTGGATCTCTACCAGCACCGGCCTGGTACCCTCAAGGGCGGGGAAGATGGACGTGCCGCTGACCGGATCATCGCGGCGCGTCAGGAACAGGGACGACGGGTTGGCAACCTCGGTCAGCCCGCCGCCTTCCATGGCGAATACGCCGATCTCGTCGGTGCCGCCAAAGCGGTTCTTCATGGCGCGGAGGATTCTGTACTGGTGGCTTCGCTCGCCTTCGAAGCTGAGCACTGTGTCGACCATATGCTCCAGCACGCGCGGCCCGGCGATGGTTCCGTCCTTGGTGACATGCCCGACCAGCACGAGCGCGGTGTCCCGCTGCTTCGCGAAGCGGACGAGTTCCTGCGCCGAGGCACGCACCTGGCTGACGGTGCCCGGCGCGCCCTCGATCAGGTCGGAATGCATGGTCTGGATGGAATCGATGACCAGCAGCGCGGGCGGCTCGCCATCGCCGAGTGTCGTCAGGATATCCCGCACGGACGTTGCCGCAGCCAGTTCGACCGACGCTCCACCAAGGCCAAGGCGGAGCGCACGCAGGCGTACCTGATTCGCCGCTTCCTCGCCCGAAACATAGACGACGCGCTTCCCGGAAGTTGCGAGCCTCGCCGCGACCTGCAGCAGCAAGGTCGACTTGCCGATTCCCGGATCGCCTCCGACCAGCATCGCCGACCCGGGAACGATCCCGCCGCCGATCGCCCGGTCGAACTCGGCGATGCCGGTGGCCAGCCGCTCTGGAAGTGCGACCTCGGCATCGAGACCAACCAGGGCAATGGCCTGGCCACCACCGGAAAGATCATGCTTGGCGGCGAAAATGCTGGCGACTGAGGCTTCCTGCACCATCGTGTTCCATTCGGCACAGTCGGGGCACTGCCCCTGCCAGCGCGAGGCAACCGACCCGCAGGCCTGGCAGACGTAACGGGTCTTCAGCTTTGCCATCGTTCGCAGCTTATCGGAACAAACAAGGAACGCAATGCCGAATTTTCGCTATTGGCGGGTCGCCAAGCGGCGGCTACGCGCCGATTGATGGTGTCGATCCCCGAACCGCTGCGAATTCCCGACTTCCGGCTTTATTGGATTGCCCGGTTCTCGGCGGTGCTGGCGACCATGGGGATGGTCGTCATCATCGGCTACCAGGTCTATGACCTCGCGCGCACCGACTATGGCATGTCGATCAAGGAAGCGTCCTTCCAGATCGGCCTTGTCGGCCTGTTCCAATTCATTCCCATTGCGCTTCTGACACCCTTGGCCGGCTGGGTCGCCGACCGTTTCGAGCGGAGGACCGTCGCGCGCATTGCCAACGCCATCGACATGACGGTCGCGCTCGCGCTGGGATGGCTCACTTATTCCGACACCCTGACGCTGCCGCTCCTCTTTGCCTTTGCCGCGCTCCACGGCATCGCCCGAGTTTTCGTCAATCCGGCGATGGCGGCGATCGCGCCCAATATCGTTCCGCCGGACCAGCTCCCCAAGGCGATCGCCATGAGCTCAATTGCGTGGCAGACCGGCTCTGTCGCCGGCCCTGCGCTCGGCGGCTTCCTCTACGCCGCTAATCCTTCCGCGCCTTATTGGTTCGCCGCTGCTCTGATGTTCATCGCGATGATTGCGCTGACGCCCATCCGACGCGTCGTGCCGCCGCCGTTTGAAGGCGAACGACATCCGGTTCGGCAGATGGTCGAGGGCGTCACTTATGTCCGTCATCATCGCTTCCTGCTCGGCGCCATCACCCTCGACCTGTTCGCTGTGCTGCTTGGCGGAGCCACCGCCATGCTGCCGGTGTACGCTCGCGACATCCTGCACGTCGGAACTGAGGGCTTGGGTCTGCTGCGCGCTGCGCCGGCCGTCGGCGCCGCGGTCGTCGCCTTGTGGTATTCCTTCGTGCCGCTGAGGCAGAACGTTGGCATCAAGATGCTGCTGTCCGTGGCCGCTTTCGGCCTCATGACGGTAATATTCGGCCTTTCCCAATCCATGGCCCTGTCGCTGGTCGCACTGATCCTTCTTGGCGGGTTCGACATGCTTTCGGTCTATGTCCGTTCCAGCCTCGTCCAGTTGCACACGCCTGACGCCATGCGCGGCAGGGTTTCGGCCGTCTCCGGCCTCGCCATTTCAGCCTCGAATGAGCTCGGCGAGCTGCAGTCTGGTATCGCCGCCGCCATTCTTGGCCCGGTTACCGCCGTCATTGCCGGCGGGGCGGCCGCTATGGGAATTGCGGGTCTCTGGGCTTATCTGTTCCCCGAGCTCAGGCGCGCCCGGACTTTCGAGCCGCCGGAAACCGCGCTTGCTGACGCGCTGATGGAGGAGAAGCCCGCATGAAGGCCAACACCGTCCTCGAGACTATCGGCAACACCCCACACATCCGCCTGGGTCGCCTGTTCGGCGATCAGGCAGAAGTCTGGGTGAAGTCGGAACGCCAAAACCCGGCTGCGTCGATCAAGGATCGCATCGCCTTGTCGATGATCGAGGATGCGGAAGCGACCGGCAAACTAAAGCCCGGCGGCGTCATCATCGAGCCGACCAGCGGCAATACCGGCATCGGCCTTGCCATGGTGGCGGCGGTCAAGGGCTATCGCCTGATCCTGGTCATGCCCGACAGCATGAGCATTGAGCGGCGGCGACTGATGCTCGCCTTCGGCGCTGAGTTCGACCTCACCCCGCGCGAAAAGGGCATGAAGGGAGCAATCGCCCGCGCCGAGGAGCTGATTGCCCAGACGCCAGGAAGCTGGATGCCGCAGCAGTTCGAAAATCCTGCCAACCTGGAAGTTCATCGCCGAACAACCGCCCAGGAAATCCTTGCCGATTTTCGCGACGCGCCCTTGGACGCCCTCGTTACCGGGGTGGGCACCGGCGGTCACATCACTGCCTGCGCCGAAGTTCTCAAGAAGGAGTGGCCGGATTTCAAGGTCTTCGCAGTGGAGCCGACGCTTTCTCCGGTGCTTTCTGGCGGCCAGCCCGCGCCCCACCCGATCCAGGGCATTGGCGCCGGCTTCGTCCCCGCCATCATGAACCTGGATCTCATGGATGGGATCATCCAGGTCACACCCGATGCCGCCAAGGACATGGCCCGCCGCTGCGCCCGCGAAGAGGGTCTCCTAGTCGGTATTTCGTCCGGTGCAGCACTAGCCGCTGTGGCTCAGAAGCTGCCCGAACTGGGCGACCGGCCGCGCATAATGACCTTCAACTACGACACCGGCGAGCGCTATTTGTCGGTGCCCGACTTCCTGCCTGAAGAAAGCTAGAACCAGTACAAAAATTCGTCCCTAATGCTATCCTAACCCCATCGGTTTGACCGCCTGTTAACACCTACGCGCGCATGATGCCCACGCGAGTCTCGGTTGTGGGGAGCAGATGCGTAGGACTCAGATCGCGGGCGTAGCCAAGGAAAAGGCGGCCGAAGATGGCGGCCTGTCTTACCGCGACCTCATCAGTTTCGACCTGAAAAGGCTGTTCGAGCCGGACGACCTCGCGCTCGCCGAGAAGCGCGTGGCGATGTTCAACCATGCGCCGATGCTAATGGCTGCCGGCCACGCGATCTGGGGCGTGTCCCTCCTCGCCCAGTGCGTCTGCGAGAATTTCTTCACCCAGATGCTGCCGGCGATGTTGCTGCTGGCGTTGGTCCTGGCCATCGACGGCGCATTCGCCTTCCTGATCCGGATCAAGGCCAATTTGCAGCCCCACATCGCCAGCTGGGCGATCTGCGGTTTCCTGGCCGCATCGGGGATCCTGTGGCTATTGTTCGTCAACGTCGCTCACGCCAGCCAGGGCATGCCAAACGACCAGGTCACCAACCAGGCGATCGGCGTCGGGCTGATCGTCACGGCGATGGCCGCGATTCACTCCCCGATCGGGTCGATCACCAATGCGCTCGTCGCCATCGGCTCGGCAGCGTTGCTAGTCCGCGACCCGGTCCTGACCGGCTCCCTGGTCGCCATGGCGCTCGCTGTGGTCGGCTACAGCATCGCCAATGCCCGATCGATGGTCCGCGGCGCTCGACGCCGCCGTGCCCTCGACGAAGACGCGCGAAAGGCGCTGCACTTCGTCCACGAATTCGAAGGGTCGGGCCGTGGCTGGTTCTGGGAGACAAACCACCTCGGCACTTTGTCCTACGTCTCGCAACAGCTGGCCGACGACTTCCATTGCGGCCGCGAGGAATTGCTCGGCCGCCAGTTCACCGACCTGCTGTCAGTCGATACCAGCCAGGGGGCCGGGGGCGAAGAGCATAAGACTTTGGGCTTCCATCTGTCGGCTCGCTTCCCGTTCTCCGATGTGGTCGTCCGCGCCGCCACCAACGAGGACGTCCATTGGTCTCTTTCGGGCAACCCGATTTTCGACGAACATGGCCGCTTCATGGGGTTCCGCGGCATTGGCGCCGATCTCACTGAGCAGCGCCGCACCGAGCAGGAAATCAGCCGCCTGGCGCGCTTCGATTCCCTGACCGGCCTGCCGAACCGGGCCATGATGCGCCAGACGCTTGAGGAGGCGCTGCGCAACGCCTCCCGCCGGCAAAAAGGCTGCGCCCTGTTCCTGATCGACCTCGACCGGTTCAAGAACGTCAACGATACGCTTGGTCATCCGGTTGGCGACGCGCTGCTGCGTCAGGTTTCCGAGCGGCTGAAGTCGGTGATGGGCAACCACGGCCAGGTCGGGCGCCTAGGCGGCGATGAATTCAAGGCGGTGCTGCCTGGAATCGTCGAGGCGGGCCTGCTCGAATCGCTGGCCAAGACCCTGATCGACCAGGTTTCCCGACCCTACACGATCGAGGGACACAAGGTTTCGATCGGCGCGTCCGTCGGCATCGCCATCGGCGACCCGGGCAGGGCCTGCGCCGACGCGATGATCCGGAACGCCGACCTGGCACTTTATGCCGCGAAAGCTGCCGGACGCGGCAAGGCCTGCTTCTACGAGCAATCGATGCATTCCGAAGCATCCGATCGCCAGGTGCTGGAGAACGACCTTCGCCAGGCGCTTGACCGCGGCGAATTGTGGGTGGCGTACCAGCCCCTGGTCCGGACGACTGGCGAAGATGTCTGCGGTTTCGAGGCGCTGGTCCGCTGGAACCACCCGGCACGTGGACCGATCGGCCCAGACAAGTTCATTCCCCTGGCGGAAGAATGCGGGATGATCGAGAAGATCGGCACTTTCGTCCTTCGTACGGCTATCAGGGACGCCGCGACCTGGCCGGAGACGGTTCGCATCGCCGTCAACCTGTCGCCAATCCAGTTCAACAACCCGACGATTGTCGAGACAGTCTCGGCCGCGCTGAACGAGCACAAGTTCCGCGCCGAGCGGCTGGAGCTGGAAATCACCGAGGGTGTCTTCCTCGCCGACAGCAGCGCCACCGATGAGACATTCGCCAATCTGAAGGCGCTCGGCGTACGGTTGGTGCTAGACGATTTCGGCACCGGCTATTCGTCGCTCGGCTATTTGAAGAAGGCACCGTTCGACAAGATCAAGATCGACCAGAGCTTCGTTCGCGGCGCCGCTTCTACTGGCAGCCGCAACGCGGCGATCATTCGAGCCATCGTCAGCCTGGCAGAGAGCCTTGGCATGGACACGGTCGCCGAGGGTGTCGAAACCCACGACGATTTGCAGCTGATCCGTGAGTTGGGGGTGAGCCAGGTGCAAGGGTACATCTTCGGCCGGCCCGGGGATGCGGCTTCGGCATTGGAATATGCATCTCAGGCAACGGTCGAGGCCGACGGCTACACCTGCATCCGCGAGCCGCGCCAGACCCTGATGCGGCGCGCGATCACGGCCATCGATGGCGCCATGCAGGAGATCCGTCTGCGCAACATCTCGGTCATGGGCGCGCTGGTGGAATGCGACGTACCAATCGCGCCGGGTACGCAGCTGACGCTCGACATCGTCGGCGTCGGTCCCGTGACCGGCACCGTGCGCTGGGCCCAGTCGAGCCGCTTTGGCATGCAGTTCAGTGAGCCCTTCGACCTGTCGCGCCTGGCGCCCAAGCGCGAGAAGCCGAACGACGTGACGATGCTGAGGCCCTGGTACGTCGACAAGGCGGTCGGAGAGTAAGTTAGAACGCCTCCACCGGGAGCGCCATCACGCTCTCCGCGCCCGCCTCCACTTTTCTCCGCAACGCCTCCGCCGCCACCAGTTCGCGCTGCGCATAAAAGCGAGCCGTCGCAATCTTGTTCTCGTGGAAGGCGCGATCCTCGCTGGGATCATCCTTCAGCCGGTCCGACGCGCCAGCCATCTTCAGCCACATCCAGCCGAGAGCGACCAAACCCATGAGCTGCATGTAGGCATAGGCCCCCGCCCCGGCATTGTCCGGGTCGGCCATGCCGTTCTGCGCCAGCCACATCGTCGCCGCCTGGAGTTGGGCAATCGCCGCCTCGAGCGGGCCGGTGATTCCCGCCGGGTCCCCCGACGCCCGGGCGTCGGCGATGTCGCTCGAAACCGTTTCGAAGAACAGGCGCACGGCCCGGCCTCCGTTCTGGGCCAGCTTGCGGCCGACCAGATCCATCGCCTGGACGCCGTTCGTGCCTTCGTAAATCTGCGCGATACGGGCATCGCGGACGAACTGCTCCATCCCCCATTCGCGAATATAGCCGTGACCGCCGAAGACCTGCTGGGCATTGACCGCCGCCTCAAAGCCCTTGTCGGTGAGATACCCCTTGATCACCGGCGTCAGCAGCGAGACGAGGTCGTCCGCTGCTTCCCGCTCCTTTTCGTCCTGCGATTTGCGCGTCAGGTCCACCTGCAGCGCCCCCCACAGGATTAGCGCTCGCGCCCCTTCGTTGAAGGCCCTGGCCTCCATCAGCATCCGCCGGACGTCGGGATGGACGAAGAGGCTGTCGGCTTTGGCGTTGGCGTCGCGGTCCTCGGGCTTGAGCGCCCGGCCCTGCCGGCGGTCCTTCGCATAGGCGACCGCGTTCTGATAGGCGACCTCGCCCTGTGCCAGCCCCTGCAAGCCGACACCGAGGCGGGCGGCGTTCATCATGATGAACATCGCCGCCAGGCCCTTTTCAGGTTCGCCGACGAGATAACCGGTGGCGCCGTCATAATTGAGCAGGCAGGTCGAATTGCCATGGATGCCCATCTTGTGCTCGATCGAACCGCAGCTGACGCCATTGCGCGCGCCCAGCGAACCGTCCGCGTTGACCAGGAACTTGGGCACGATGAACAGCGAGATGCCCTTCACATTGTCGGGCGCGCCGGCGATCTTTGCGAGCACCAGGTGGATGATATTCTCGCTAAGGTCATGCTCACCGGCGGAAATGAAGATCTTGGTCCCGGTGATCCGGTAGGATCCATCGTCCTGCGGGTCGGCGCGTGTCTTGATTAGACCGAGGTCGGTGCCGGCATGCGGCTCCGTCAGATTCATCGTCCCGGTCCATTTCCCCGAGATCATGTTCGGCAGGTAGGTCGCCTTCTGCTCATCCGAGGCCTTGATGAGCATGGCCGCGATCACGCCCTGGGTAAGGCCGTTGTACATCTCGAAGCTGTGATTGGATGAGCAGAGATATTCGGCGATCGCAGTCGAGAGGATGTGCGGCATGCCTTGGCCGCCATATTCCTGCGGAGCGGACAGAGTTGTCCAGCCATTGGCGACGAACTGATCCCAGGCCTCTTTAAATCCGGGCGGAGTCGTCACCGAGCCATCGTCGTGGCGGATGCAACCCTCTTCGTCCCCGACCCGGTTCAGGGGTTGCAGAACTTCCTCACAGAAGCGGCCGCCCTCGGTGAGGATCGCCTCGACCATGTCCGGCGTCGCATCGGCAAAGCCCGGCAGGTTCGAATAATTCTGCATGCCTACGACATGGTCGATGACGTAGCGCGTGTCGCGGACCGGGGCGGCGTAGGAAGGCATCGGACGTCCTTACTTTCTAGATTGTCAGTATCCCTATCCGACCTGCCGCCCGCGTCAACATAAGGGATCGCCCGCAAAGTCCACCGCAGGCGATGCCGAGGCGTTCTCTGTAAAGACCATCCCTTCGAAGTTGGCGCCCGGGCCGCAATAATAAGCGCAGGCGGCAGCGACCTTGCCGAGACGGAGCGACTCTCCCTCCTGCCGGAGCTCGATGCGGCAATCCTCATCGCCATCAGGCGTGATGGTAAGCAACTGCTCTCCGGCTCGATTCACCCTCCCCCGCACAGAGCAATTGGCGTCGCCTTCCCCGTGGGCGATGAAGCCGATGCGGTCGCCGGCCATGCAGAGCCGGTCGCGGCCCTCGCCCGCGTAGAGCAGTCGCTCGGCGTCCGGTTCAGGCGCCGCTGGGGAACAAGCAGCGAGCAGGAGGACAAGGGCAAGGATCCGCATATCCCTTCGTCGCCGGAAAGCGGCGCCGCTTCAAGCGGGGTTCAGGCGAAGGGCGACAAATGGCGCCGCCTCTCCTATATGACCGAAAAGCTGGGGATAAGCGGGCGAACATGCTGACCACGAATCCGTTCGACGACGATAAGCTGCACGAGGAGTGCGGAATTTTCGGCATCTGGGCCGCCGACGATGCGGCAAGCTTCGTCGCGCTCGGCCTCCATGCCCTGCAGCATCGCGGCCAGGAAGCTGCCGGGATCACCAGTTTCGATGGCATTCATTTCCATTCCCATCGGGCCATGGGGCATGTCGCCGGCAACTTCGACCGCGACGACATCATGCGCAAACTGGCCGGACGCGCGGCGATTGGCCACGTCCGTTATTCGACGACCGGCGAATCCGGGCTGCGCAACATCCAGCCCTTGTTCGCGGACCTCGCCGAGGGCGGCTTCGCAGTCGCCCATAACGGCAACCTGTCCAACGCAATGACGCTGAGGAAGACGCTCAACCGGCGTGGATCCATCTTCCAGTCCAGCAGCGACACCGAGGTGATCATCCACCTGGTTGCCACCTCATCCTATTCGACCCAGCTCGACCGCCTGACCGACGCGCTGAAGCAGGTCGAAGGCGCCTATGCCCTGCTGGTGCTCACCGAGCAGGGCCTGGTCGCCTGCCGCGACCCGCTCGGGATCCGGCCGCTGGTAATGGGAAAGCTTGGCCACTCGACCATCTTCGCGTCCGAAACCGTTGCGCTCGATGTCATCGGCGCAAAGTTCGTCCGCGAGGTCGAGCCGGGCGAGATGGTCCTGGTCAACGACGACGGCCTGCGCTCCTTCAAGCCCTTTGCCAAAGCCGCCCCGCGACCCTGCATCTTCGAGCATGTCTATTTCTCGCGGCCCGACAGCATCATCGAGGGTTCCTCGGTCTACGAGGTCCGCAAGAAGATCGGCGCGGAGCTTGCGCGCGAGGCCCCGGTCGAGGCCGATTACGTCGTGCCGGTACCTGATAGCGGCGTCCCAGCGGCAATCGGCTTCAGCCAGGAGTCCGGCATCCCGTTCGAACTCGGAATCATCCGCTCCCACTATGTCGGGCGGACCTTCATCCAGCCGAGCCAGGACGTCCGGCACCTCGGGGTCAAGCTGAAGCACAATGCCAATTCGGCGCTGATCACGGGCAAGAAGATCGTGCTGATCGACGACAGCATCGTCCGCGGCACGACATCCGTGAAGATCGTCCAGATGATGCGCGATGCCGGGGCGCGTGAGGTGCACATGCGGATCGCCTCGCCGCCGACCAAGCACAGCTGCTTCTACGGCGTCGACACGCCCGAACGCGCCAAGCTGCTCGCGGCCCAGATGAGCGTCGAGGCGATGCGCGACTATATCAACGCCGACAGCCTCGCCTTCATTTCGATCGACGGTCTCTACCGCGCGCTCGGCGACAGCCGCGACGCCACGGCGCCGCAGCGCTGCGATGCCTGCTTCACCGGTGACTATCCGACCACCCTGACGGATGTCGGTGGCAAAGACTCCGGCTCGCTTTCGCTGGTCGCCTCGCGCTAGAGGCGCCCTCCATGAACGATTCGAAGCCCCTCACCGGCAAGCTGGCGCTTGTCACCGGCGCCAGCCGCGGCATTGGCGCCGCCACCGCCGAGGCGATTGCCGCCGCCGGCGCGCATGTCGTCCTGGTTGCACGCACCGCATCAGCGCTGGAGGAAGTCGAACAGCGCATCCACGATGCCGGCGGCAGCGCGACCATCGCGCCGCTCGACCTCATCGATGGAACTTCGATCCCGAAGCTCGCGGAAGCGGTCAAGGAACGCTGGGACGCGCTCGACATCCTGGTACTCAATGCCGCGATGCTGGGCTCATTGGGGCCGGTCGAGCACATCGACGCCAAGGAGTATGGCAGGGTGCTGGCGACCAACCTGCTCGCCCCGCAGGCGCTGATCGCCCAGTTCGATCCCATGTTGCGGCGGGCCGAACGGGCGGACATCGTCGCCGTCACCTCCTCGGTCGGGCGCGAGCCACGCGCCTTCTGGGGCGCATATGGCAGCAGCAAGGCCGCGCTGGAGACCCTGGTCCTCGCTTATGCCGATGAAACCGAGCATGCCGGGAAAATCCGAGTGCATGTGGTCGACCCAGGCGCAAGCCGGACCCGGATGCGGCAATTGGCGTTTCCCGGCGAGGAGCCGGAATCGGTCAAGCCCCCGGAAGTGGCGGCCAGGGCGATACTCGAGCGCTTGCTTGCCGACGCCAAGAGCGGCGAGCGCGTCCGGATCGAAGCATAGGGTCTACGCATGGGCAATCTGTCGGCAGTCATCGAGACCATGGAGCACCGCTGGATGCGCGCCTGGGTTGCAGGCGACACGGCAGACCTGAAGGCACTGACTTCGCGCAATTTCCGCATGGTCATGGGGTCGAAACCAAGCGCCATCCTCGACTTCAAGAGCTGGATCGAGGCCGCGCCCAAGCGTTTCCAGTGCCGGTCCTACCGCTTCGGCGATATTTACGTCCGAAACATCGGCTCGGTCGTCATCTTCGCCACCCAGCTCGAGATGAAGGCGAGCATGGACGGTCACGACTGGTCCGGGCGCTATTGGGTCACGGACCTGTGGCGCAAGAGCAAGGTTCGCCGACGCTGGACGATGATCGAGCGGATTCTCTCACGGCCCGAGGACAATGACGACGTCCCCGCGGCGATCCGCTCGCTGCAACTCTGGCGTTGAGCACCTAGCCTTTCACCATCGTTACCTGGGCGACGTCGATGCCGCCGCCGCGGAACCCGCCCTCGCAATACATCAGGTAATATCGCCAGAGCTGGTGGAACTCCTCGCCGAAACCCTTGAGCCGGCCGCGCTTCACCGCCGCGTCATAGCGCTGGCGCCAGATTTTAAGCGTCTCGGCATAATCCTGGCCATAGCCCTTGCGGTCTTCCCAGCTGAGGTCGTGGCTACCGGCCGTAGCTGCGAAGCGCGGCTCGTGGACCAGCATCCCGCCGGGGAAAATGTAGGTCTGAATGAAGTCCGGGCTGGCGGCGTAGCCGTCGAAGATCGCCGGATCCATCGAAATGAGCTGCAAGGCGGCGCGACCGCCGGCTCTTAGAGCGCGGCTGATGGCGGCGAGATAATCGTCCCAATATTCCTCGCCGACCGCCTCGACCATCTCGACCGAGGCGACGGCGTCAAAGCATTCGTCGAGCTCGCGATAGTCGGCAAGGCGAATCTCGACCTTTTCGGCGAGCTTGGCTTTCGTCATCCTCTTCTCGGCATACGCCTTTTGCTCGTCAGAGAGGGTCAGGCCGACCACGTGCACGCCGTAGTCACGCGCTGCGATCTCGGCGAGGCTGCCCCAGCCGCAACCAATCTCCAGCAGGCGCTGCCCGGGCTTCAGCTTGAGTCGGTCCAGCAGCAAATGAATCTTGCGGGCCTGCGCATCTTCGAGGCTGTCGCCCTCTTCGAAGATGGCGCTCGAATAGGTCATGCTCTTGTCGAGCCAGGCGGAATAGAAGTCATTGCCGAGGTCGTAATGGGCCTGGATGTTCTTGCGGGCGCCGATCGGCGTGTTCTTGCGCACCGCATGCGCCGCCCGGTTGGCGAGCCGGAACAGCCCCTTGGCGCGGCCGATCTCGCCAAGCGGGCGGCCATTGCGCATGAAGAGGTCGAACAGTGGAACCGGGTCGGGGCTGTCCCATTCGCCCTTCACCCAGGCCTTGTACCAGCCGACGGAGCCGGACGTCGCGAGCCGCAGCATCGACCGCCAACTGTTGATCCGGACCACTGCCACCGGCCCGTCCGTGCGGAAGCCGAGGCGCCGGCGCGAGCCGTCCGGCAGTTTGACGTCGATGCCGCCGGCGAGCAGCCCCGCGTCTATTCGGTCGAGGACGTGCCTGAAGGCCGGAGCCAGCGGCTTGAGCAAAGCGAAGCCCCCGGTGGCAAAGCGGCGATCCGCGCGGACGAGATGCTGCCCCCGCGTCGCCACGGTCAGACCGCCCTCGGCTCCTTGCCGACCATCCAGCTCTGGCCCTTGGAAACCAGCGCCTGCAGGTCCGGCTTCTTGCCGGCGGCGGCAGCCTCTTCCTGCTCCCGAACCGCACTGTCGAAAGTCGGCGCCGGGCTTTCGTAAATGACGCCCAAAGCCATCGGGAAACTTTCAGGCATGGCAATCAGCATGGCGGCGATGCCCTTGTTCCTCGGGTCGTGGACAATGACCGCGGGATCGTCGGCCTCGACGATCTTCAGCGCCAGCTTCTCGACATCGAGCGCAAGGCCCTTTGTCTCGTTCGCGAACAGCATTTTCTCCCCGGCCTTCAGCCAAAGCTGCTTGTCGGCCGCCACTTCGCGGCTGGTGAAGCCCGAGAAGACGTCGTCGTTATAGACGACGCAATTCTGGTAAATTTCGACGAAGCTGGCGCCCTTGTGGGCATGCGCCGCCTTGAGGACATCCGGCAGGTTCTTGTGGACGTCGATACCGCGGGCCACGAAGCGCGCCCCCGAACCCAATGCGAACATACAGGGCGTCACGGGCCGGTCGACCGAGCCGAACGGCGTTGAAGGGCTGCGCGTCCCGACCCGGCTGGTCGGCGAATATTGGCCCTTGGTCAGGCCGTAGATCTCATTGTTGAACAGCAGGATCTGGCAATCGAGGTTGCGGCGCAGGATGTGCATCGTGTGGTTGCCGCCGATCGACAGCGCGTCGCCGTCGCCGGTGATGATCCAAACGTCCAGCTCGGGATTGGCAAGCTTGATGCCGGTGGCGAAGGCCGGCGCGCGGCCGTGGATGGTGTGGAAGCCGTAGCTCGCCATATAATAGGGGAAGCGGCTGGAGCAGCCGATGCCGCTGACGAACACCGTCTTTTCGCGAGCGACGCCGAGGTCGGGCATGGTCCGCTGCACGGCCTTCAGGACCGCATAGTCGCCGCAGCCGGGGCACCAGCGTACTTCCTGGTCGCTCGCCCAGTCCTTGGCGGTGGTGAGAGGAGTGATTTCGTTCATGTCAAATACCCGCCCAGCCAGGCCATCAGGAACAAGACGCAGATCAGCAGGACGATTAGCGGCCAGGCGTTGATCGGTTTCATCCTTACCTCACGCCAAAAGTCACAAAAGTCACACTCCTACGCGCACGCGCGCGAGTCATTGGTCCAATCCCTCCGATATGGCAGCTTCGATCTCGGCGATGGTGAAGGGCTGGCCGCTGACCTTGGTCAGTGACTGAGCATCGACCAGAAACAAGTCCCGCAGCACCGTCTTCAGCTGTCCCGTGTTCATCTCGGGGACGAGGATACGCCCGAAGCTCTTGAGTAGGACAGACATATTTCGCGGCATCGGGGCGATGTGGCGAATGTGGACATGAGCAACGTTCATGCCACGCGAACGGGCCCGGCGCACCGCCTGGTGGATCGGTCCGTAGGTCGAGCCCCAGCCGACAATGGCGAGAGCCGCACCGGCCTCGCCGAGGCAGACCTCCTGGTCGGGAATCGAGTCCGCGATGCCCGCGACCTTCGCGGCCCGCTGGCGGGTCATCTCGGCATGGGCCTCGGGCGAATAGTCGATATTGCCGGAGCCAGGCGCCTTCTCAATGCCGCCGATGCGATGTTCAAGGCCCGGCGTGCCGGGCTTGATCCAGGGCCGCGCCATGTCGCCGTCGCGGGCATAAGGCATGACGCCCTCACCTTCCGCTGGCGCCTGGTCGAAGAAGGTCACCGGGAATGGCTCGAACTTGCTCGTGTCCGGCACTTTCCACGGCTCGGCGGCATTGGCGATATAGCCGTCGGTCAGCAGCATGACCGGCGTCATGTAGCGGGTGGCGATGCGGCAGGCCTCGATCGCGCATTCGAAGGCGTCGGCCGGCGAGCGCGCGGCGATCACCGGCAGCGGCGAGTCGGCGTTGCGGCCATAGACCGCCTGGTAGAGGTCCGACTGCTCGGTTTTGGTCGGCAGTCCGGTCGACGGTCCGCCGCGCTGCGAATTGACGATGACCAGCGGCAGCTCGGTCATGACCGCGAGGCCGATCGCTTCGGTCTTGAGCGCAATGCCCGGGCCGGATGAGGAGGTGACTCCCAGCTGGCCGGCATAGGAAGCGCCGATCGCCGCGCAAATGGCGGCGATCTCGTCCTCCGCCTGGAAGGTGGTGATCCCGAACTCCTTCAGCCGCGACAGATGGTGCAGCAGCGGGCTGGCAGGCGTGATCGGATAGGAGCCGAAGAACATTTCCAGCCCGGCGAGCTGCGCTCCGGCGACGAGGCCGATCCCCAGCGCCTCGGCGCCGGTGACGGTGCGGTAGAGGCCGGGCTCGGCCGGGGCGGCGTCGAGATGGCGCTTGTGGACCTGCCCGCCCATCTCGGTCGTCTCGCCATAGGCATGACCGGCATTGAGCGCCGCGATATTGGCCTCGGCCAACTCGGGCGCCTTGGCGAACTTGGCCTTGAGCCAGTCGACGATCGGCTGGCGGTCGCGGTCGAACATCCAGAGCGCCAGCCCCAGCGTCCACATGTTCTTGCAGCGCAGCGCCTCCTTGTTGCCGAGGCCGAAGGGCTTCACCGC
>DATFEO010000019.1:0-5280 GCA_035250985.1 Sphingomicrobium sp.
GATGACCGCCCAGACGATCAGTGCCACCGTGAAGGTAATGATCGGCGCAAGCAGGAACAGCCCCTTGTTGGCGCTGGTCGGGACGATGGTTTCCTTGAGGAAGACCTTGAGGCCGTCAGCGAAGCTTTGCAGCAGGCCCCAGGGACCGACGACGTTCGGCCCGCGGCGCAGCGCGATCGCCGCCCAGATCTTGCGCTCGGCATAGATGATCATCGCCACCGCCAGCATCAGCGGCAAGGCGATGACGAGGATGCCGACGATCGTGGCGATGAACCACGACCATTCGTAGTTCACACCCCAGGACTGGAACCAGGCGGTCATTCGGCCGCCTCCCGATAGGCGACACCGTGCACCAGCTCCTCCGAGCAGCGCTGCATGGTCGGGCTGGCGCGGCAGATGGCGTTGGTCAGGTAGAAGTCCTTGATCGGGTAGCTGACCGGGCCGGAAGCGTCGGCGGCCAGCTTCGGCGGGCTCCATTTCATGTCGATCACGCCGTCGATGCCGAGCTCGGGGTGGTCCTTGATCATCGCAGCGCGCAGCTGGCCGAAAACGTCGAACGGCAATGGCTTGGCGAGCAATTCAGACAATGCGCGGAAGATGGTCCAGTCCTCACGGGCGTCGCCCGGCGGGAAGACGGCGCGCTCGCCGCGCTGCACCCTGCCTTCGATATTGACCCAGGTCCCATGCTTCTCGCTGTAGGCGGCGGCCGGCAGAACGAGGTCGGCTCGCGCCGCTCCCTTGTCGCCATGATGGCCGACATAGACCTTGAACGCGCGGCTGAAATTGGCTGCCGGCACCTCGTCGGCACCGAGCAGCAGCACGACGTCCGGCTTGGCTTTCTCGATATCGGCGAGGCCGCCTTTCTGGGTGTAACCGAGGATCATCCCGGCCATGCGGGCGGCGGAAATATGCATAACATTGAAGCCGTTCCAGCCGGTTTTGACGAACGGACCTGAAGCCTTGAGCGCGGCGCCGAGCGCGCCGGCGGCGAGCGCACCGGGGCCGACGATCATCACCGGCCGCTCGGCCTTGCTGAAAGCGTCGGGCAGCTTGCCGAGCAACCCTAGATCGTCGCCGAGCCAGGTGACAGGGAAGGCCAGGTCCACGATCGGGCCGATGGCGTAAACCTTGGCGCCCTTGCGCGCCGCCTTGCGCAGCCGCGTGTTAACCAGCGGCGCTTCCCAACGGGTGTTCGAGCCGACCAGCAGGACGGCATCGGCGTTTTCCAGCTCGGCGATCGGCGTGTTGAAGCGCAAAGCAGCGAGGCTGGAGACGTCATAATCGAGGCCGGTCTGGCGGCCTTCCAACAGCGCGCTCCCCTGCCCTTCGAGCAGCTTCTTCGCCGCGTACATGGTCTCGGCGTCGAGCAGGTCGCCGGCGATGGCGGCGACCTTGCTGCCGGCCTTCTTGAGCTGCCTGGCGAAAACGTCGAGCGCCTCGGCCCAGCCCGCCTCGCGCAGCTTGCCCTTTTCCCGGACCCACGGCCGGTCGAGCCGGTTACGCACCAGCGCATCGGCGTGATGGCGCGTCTTGTCGTGGATCCATTCCTCATTCAAGAGGTCGTTGATGCGGGGCAGGATGCGCATCACCTGCCGCTGGCGGACATCAAAGCGAATGTTCGAGCCAACCGCGTCCATGACGTCGATTCCGGGGACCCTGCGCAACTCCCATGGGCGGTATTCGAACGATTGCGGCTTCTGCAGCAGCGCGCCCACCGGGCAGAGATCGGCGAGGTTTCCGCTGAGCTCGCTGGTCAGCGCGCGTTCCAGATAGGAGACGACCTGGCTGTCTTCGCCGCGATAGAGCATGCCCATTTCCGGCGTGCCCGCGACCTCGTCGGCGAAGCGGATGCAGCGCGTGCACTGGATGCACCGCGTCATCGCCGTCTTGATGACCGGTCCCATATATTTGTCTTCGACCGCGCGCTTGTTCTCGTCGTAGCGCGAATAGCTGCGGCCGTAGGCCATGGCCTGGTCCTGCAAGTCGCACTCGCCGCCCTGGTCGCAAATCGGGCAGTCAAGCGGGTGGTTGATGAGCAGGAACTCCATCACCCCTTCGCGGGCCTTCTTGACCATCGGCGTATCGGTGCGGATCGCCTGGCCGTCGGCAGCGGGCAGAGCGCAGCTCGCCTGCGGCTTGGGCGGACCCGGCGCGACCTCGACCAGGCACATGCGGCAATTGCCGGCGATCGACAGTCGCTCATGGTAGCAGAAGCGCGGGATTTCCTTGCCGGCGAGCTCGCAGGCCTGGAGGACGGTCGCGCCCTGCGGGACTTCGATCTCGACGCCGTCGACGGTGACCTTGGGCATTACTCGGCCGCCTCCATGATCGTGCCGTTACGGTCGGCGATGCGGCGCTCCAATTCGGGCCGGAAATGACGGATCAGGCCCTGGATCGGCCAGGCGGCGGCATCCCCCAAGGCGCAGATGGTATGGCCCTCGACCTGCTTGGTGACGTCGTAGAGCCGGTCGATCATGTCGATGCTGGCGTCGCCTTCGCGCAGCCGCTCCATGGTGCGCCACATCCAGCCGGTGCCCTCGCGGCAGGGTGTGCACTGGCCGCAGCTCTCATGCTTGTAGAAATAACTGATGCGGCTGATGGCTCGGACGATGTCGGTCGACTTGTCCATGACGATGACGGCGGCGGTGCCAAGGCCGGAGCCCAGCTCCTTCAAGCCGTCGAAGTCCATCGGCGCGTCCATGATCTGCGCCGCCGGGACGAGCGGCACGGACGAACCGCCGGGGATGACGGCGAGGAGGTTGTCCCAGCCGCCGCGGATGCCGCCGGCGTGGCGGTCGATCAGCTCGCGGAAGCTGATCGACATGCTCTCCTCGACAACGCAGGGACAGTTCACGTGGCCCGAGATCTGGAAGAGCTTGGTGCCCTCGTTCTTCTCGCGGCCGAAGCCGGCGAACCAGGTCGCGCCGCGGCGCAGGATGGTCGGCACGACGGCGATGCTCTCGACATTGTTGACGGTGGTCGGGCAGCCGTAGAGGCCGGCGCCGGCCGGGAACGGCGGCTTCAGGCGCGGCTTGCCCTGCTTGCCCTCCAGGCTTTCGAGCATCGCCGTCTCTTCGCCGCAGATATAGGCGCCGGCGCCGCGGTGGACGAAGAGGTCGAAGTCGTAGCCGGAGCCGCAGGCGTTCTTGCCGAGCAGGCCGGCGGCATAGGCCTCGGCAACTGCTTTCTCGAGCGCCTCGGTCTCGCGGATGAACTCGCCGCGGATGTAGATGTAGCCGGCCCGAGCGCGCATGGCGAAGCCGGCGATCAGCGAACCCTCGACCAGTTTGTGCGGGTCGTGGCGGATGATCTCGCGGTCCTTGCAGCTGCCAGGCTCCGACTCGTCGGCGTTGACCACCAGGAAGTTGGGCTTCCCGGGCTTGGGCTCCTTGGGCATGAAGCTCCACTTGAGCCCGGTCGGGAAGCCGGCGCCGCCGCGACCGCGCAGGCCGCTCGCCTTGACCTCCTCGATGATCCGGTCCTGACCGAGCTTCATCAAATCGGCGGTCTTGTCCCAGTCGCCGCGCGCTTGCGCCGCCTTCAGGTCCGCACCTTGAAAGCCGTAGACGTTGGTGAAGATGCGGTCCTTGTCGGAAAGGGGCGTCACGCTACCCATTGCCGCCCCTTCCCTCCAGCAATTTCATGCCGCCGTAGACGACCAGGCCGGCCAAGGCGACGCCGATGAGCAGGCCAATGAGGCCGGTGATGAGCTTGAAGGCAATGACGATGATGATCAGGCCGATAATGACCTTGATGATGTCCTTTATCACCACTGCCCCCGGTAATCGTAATTGCGCTCGGCCATCTTCTTGAGCGTGGTTGGGCCGCCTTCAGGGCAGCTGGTCTGACGGTCGATTTGCGGGCCGGGCTTCGGCTCCTGGCCGGCGGCGAGCGCGTCGAGGATCGCGCCCATGCTCTCCTCCGTCAAATCCTCGTAATTGTCGTCGTTGATCTGGACCATCGGCGCGTTGGCGCAGGCGCCGAGGCATTCGACCTCGGTCAGGGTAAAGAGATTGTCGGAGGTGGTGTGACCCTTCTTCAGCCCCCGCTTGTAGCAGGCGGACAGCACGTCGTCCGAGCCGCGCAGCATGCACGGCGTGGTGCCGCAGACCTGGACGTGGAATTTGCCGACCGGGGCGAGGTTGAACATGGTGTAGAAGGTCGCGACTTCCATCACCTGGACCGGCGCCATCTTCAGCTCGGCGGCGATGAACTCCTGCACCGGGATGGGCAGCCAGCCCTGCGTGTTGGTCATGTCGCCCACCTGGCGCTGGGCAAGGTCGAGCAACGGGATGACCGCCGACTGCTGGCGGCCTTCGGGATATTTGGCGATGATCGCCGCGGCCGCCTCGGCGTTCGCCGGATCCCAGGCGAAATTGCCCCAGCGCTCGCGCAGCTCGGGCGTGTCGGCAGCGAGAAGGCGCTCAGCCATCAGATTTCCTCGAGCCGGTCACGGGTGAGATCAGACAAAGTGCTGCCGGTGTTCGATTCGCCCTCGCGGTCCATGACGATCAGCTCGCACTCTTCGTCGGCGATCGGCCGGTGCTCGACGCCCCTCGGGACGACGATCATCTCCCCTGCCCCGATGCTGCGAACGCCATCGCGAAACTCGATCCTGAGCGTACCCTTGAGCACGAGGAAGAGCTCATCGGTGTCGGCGTGGCTGTGCCAGATGAACTCGCCCAACAGCTTGGACACGCGCACTTCGTTGCCGTTGTAATGGCTGACGATCCGCGGGTTCCAGTGATCCGAGAATTTACCGAGCTTTTCGGCGATGTTGATTACGGCCGGAGCGGTCACCGGTCGCACTCCCCGAAGACGACATCGATGGCGCTGAGCACGGCGGTGGTGTCGGCGAGCATGTGACCCTTCATCATGAAATCCATGGCCTGCAGATGCGAGAAGGCGGTCGGGCGAATCTTGCAGCGGTAGGGTCGGTTGGTGCCGTCGGCGACCAGGTAGACGCCGAACTCGCCCTTGGGGCTTTCGGTGGCGACGTACACTTCGCCGGCGGGGACGTGATAGCCCTCCGTGTAGAGCTTGAAGTGGTGGATCAGGGCTTCCATCGACTGCTTCATCTCGCCGCGCGAGGGCGGGAAGACCTTGCGATCCGACGTTCCGATCGGGCCTGAGGGCATCTCCTTGAGGCACTGGCGCATGATGCGGGCCGACTGCCGCACCTCCTCGACCCGGACCATGAAGCGGTCGTAGCAATCGCCGCGCGTGCCGACCGGCACGTCGAAGTCCATGCCGGCATAGACTTCGTAGGGCTGCGACTTG
>DATFEO010000066.1:0-20737 GCA_035250985.1 Sphingomicrobium sp.
TCCGCTGCCGGGCCGTCGGCGCCGAAGCCGCCCTCGGCATTGACGATGATCGGCCCATCGGTCGAGCCGCTAATCGGGAAGCCTTCCGGAGTCCGCGGGTCAGCGTCGGACTCGTCAAGCGTGATCCCGCCACGGACGGTCACGCTGTCGACCACCGGCGAATCGTCTTCGATCGTGACGGTAATCGCGCCCGGAACGGCGAAATCTTCGCCGTCGGTGGCAAACACCGGCACGACGAAGCTGACGCCGTCTTCAATGCTGGTGTTGGGATGGTCGATCGGCCGCGACTGGGTGACGGTGTAATCGCCATCGTTCTCGATGACGATCCGGATCACCTCGATGCCGCCGGCGGTGCCGATGACGGTGTGGCCGTCGGGGCTTACCGACCAGTCGATCGGGTCCCCTTGCGACGTCAGGGCGTTGGTCGGCTCACCGAGCGTGATGGTGACCGAATCGCCGTCGGGATCGACAACATTGATGTGACCATTGACGATGCGCTCGTTGGTCGTGTCGGGCGAGCCGGAACTATCCGGAATCGGAACATCGACGGTTGAGACGCCTTCATCCGACACGTTGACCGACGACGGTGAGATCACCGGCGGGTCGTTGTCGAACACGTCGAACAGCTCGTCGACCTCTGGCGGCGTATAGTCGAGCTCGGTCGGCGGCAGCAGGTCTCCGAGCGGAACGCCCGGATCGAGCGGTCCCGGCGGCAGGCCGAAGTTGCCGCCGCTGCTCTGCTGCGCGACCGCTGCGTCGCCTGCGGCCGGACGCGGCTCGGCGTCGATCAGCAGCGCGGCAAGGTTCGAGGCAGGCACCTCGACGCCGTTGACGACGAGTTGCGGGACGAACACGGCGCCGTCCGGAATGACCATGGTCGAGCCGTCGGGCAGGGTGATGACCAGGTCGCGCCCGACGACGCGGACGTCGGAAAGCTCGACGCCCGGCGGAAGGACGACGACATTGCCGTTCTGAAGAATGGTCTGCGTGCCCTGCGCCTGAAGAATCGGCAGGTCGCCGATGGCGATGACCAGCTGGGCGGTGTCGGTGGCTCCAGCTTCGTTGGCGAGGGTGTAGGTGAAGGTGTCCGAAACGCCCTCGGGCGAGCCCGGCGCGCGCACGTAGGTGTAATTGCCTTGTGCATCGATGGTCAGCGTTCCGTACTGGCCCGCAACCTCGAGCATGCCGTTCGAGTCGAACGAATCGTCCGACCCGCCGGCGCCGACGATGGCGGTGATACTGCCGCCCGAGTCTGTGCCGGTGGCGCCGCTAACGGTGCCCGTGCCCGTAATAAGGTTACCGGTCGCCGGCCCGAAATCGTTGCCCGCGAGATGTTCGGTGTCGTCCCGCGCAGTCACATCGGTGCTGATCTGGGAAGCATCTTCGTACCGCATAAAGCCACCTTCGCCCTGTTGCCCCGACCATGGCGGCCGACGCTGCAATGTCCCTCGCGCTTTCTCGACAATTGGTCCCGCCGGTTAACCGAAAATGGTTAACCCGGATCAGGAGCATGCCCGCGCTCGGAGGAAAAGAAGCATCAGCTGAAGCAAAAAGGCAAGTTTGCTCGACCAACTCAAAGCGATGACGGTTTAATGACTAAGTTTTCCCGCAAGTATTATATGGTTAACGTTCAATATGAAATCGAGTGACCATCTAGTATAGCTTCGGACTTCTCGTTCAGAACTCACCGTACTTTCGCGCTTTTTCTTACACCAACGGAGAACATCCCACCGAATAGATTCAACGCTGATTTAGACGGTTAATTTCTGTTAAATTTCTCATCAAAGTTTCGGAAAGGTTAACGAAGGTTCATGTCTCGATTCATCGGGCATGCTCCCAATTGGAAGCTTGGACGTCGCCCAGCGGAAAAAATGAAGCTTTTCGTCTCGAATCGGGACGATAGAGCCGGTTCCTGAGGCGCGATTGACGCGACTCGGAGGCCGACTCGAGACGGAGTCGCGTGGGATTTGGCCCCGGCGCGACGGCCGGCTTAATAGAGCCTCATGCCGATTCTGAATGTGACCCGGAGAGACGGCGGCCAATGTCGCATCGAGGCGTCCGCCGGCCAGTCGCTGAAAGACACGCTGAAGGGCGGCGGAATCGACGAAGTTCTCGGGCTGTGCGGCGGATTTGCTTCCTGCGGGACGTGCCATGTTCATGTCGCCGAAGACTGGCTTCAACGACTGCCGCCGATGCGGGCTGATGAGGACGAGCTGCTTGGTTATTCCGACTGGCGGCAGCCGAATAGCCGCCTTGCCTGCCAGATCCCGTTCACCGATGACCTCGACGGCATCGCCTTGACCGTAGCGCCGGAGGATTGAGCGGCGGGCCGGCGGCAGGCTAGGGTGCATGCATGAAGATCGCCTGTGTCGGTGGCGGGCCCGCGGGCCTCTACTTTGCCATTTCAATGAAGCTGCGTGACCCGGCGCACGACATTGAGCTGTTCGAGCGCAACCCGCGGGGCGTGACCTTTGGTTGGGGCGTCGTTTTTTCCGATCTCACCGTCGACAACATTACCCGGAACGATCCGGTCTCCGCGAAAGCGATCACCGACGAATTCGCCCACTGGGATGATATCGACGTCCATTTCCGTGGCGAAATCCTGACCTCCGGAGGCCATGGTTTCATCGGCATCGGCCGCAAGCGCCTGCTCGAGATCCTTCAGGACCGGGCCCGTGAGCTCGGCGTCGCACTCCACTTCGAAGCCGAATGCGACCCCGCTGATCCCAGGTGGCGCGATTACGACCTTGTCATTGCCTCAGACGGCGCCAACTCGCGCTTCCGCGATGCCGACCCGGACGCTTTCGGCGTCGACGTCGACGTCCGGCGCAACAGGTTCGTCTGGCTCGGCACGAGCAAGGTGTTCGACGCCTTCACCTTCGCCTTCGAGGAGACCGAGCATGGCTGGATTTGGGCGCATGCTTATCGCTTCGCGCCCGATTGCTCGACCTTCATCGTCGAATGCTCGGAGGAGACGTGGCAGCGCTTCGGCTTCGACCGCATGGGCCAGGAAGAGAGCATCGCGGCCTGCGAAAAGCTCTTCGCCAACTATCTTGACGGCCATTCGCTTCAGTCCAACGCGTCACACCTCGTCGGGTCGGCCGCCTGGCTCAACTTTCGCCGCATCAAGTGCGAGCGCTGGTCGCATGGCAATGTCATCCTCCTGGGTGACGCGGCGCACACGGCGCATTTCTCGATCGGATCGGGGACCAAGCTCGCGCTCGAGGACGCTATCAAGCTGGCGGAAGTGCTCAACCGGCCGGGACTTTCACTCGAAGACGCGCTTGACGAGTATCAGGCTGAGCGCAACCTCGAGGTGCTGAAGCTGCAGAACAGCGCCCGAAATTCGACCGAATGGTTCGAGACGCTGGATCGCTATCTCCATTTCGAGCCGCTGCAATTCGCTTATTCGCTGCTCACTCGCTCGCAACGCATCAGCCATGAGAATTTGCGATTGCGCGACCGCGAATGGCTCGAAGGCGTCGAGCGATGGTTCTGGAAGCGCGCCACCAACGGCCGGTCGAACAAGACCGCACCGCCCATGTTCGCGCCGTTTCACCTACGCGAGATGGAGGTTCAAAACCGGATCACCGTCTCACCGATGGCCATGTATTCGGCTGTCGACGGGGTGCCCAACGATTTCCACTTCGTGCATCTCGGCGAACGCGCCCTGGGCGGCGCCGGGCTGGTCTTCACCGAGATGACCTGCGTTTCGCCAGAGGGCCGGATCAGCCCCGGCTGCACCGGCATGTGGAACGACGAACATGTCCATGCGTGGAAACGCATCGTCGAATTCGTCCACGCCAACAGCAAGGCAAAGATCTGCCTGCAGCTTGGCCATTCCGGCGCCAAGGGCTCGACGAAGGTCGGCTGGGAAGGCGACAACGACCCCCTGGATCATGGCAATTGGCCGGTGATGGCGGCGAGCGACGTACCATGGTCGGCCATGAACCAGGTTCCACGGCCGATGACGCGCGCCGACATGGACTTGGTGCGTGACCAGTTCGTCGCCGCGGTACGCATGGGTTTGGAGGCCGGCTTCGACATGGTCGAACTGCACGCCGCCCATGGCTACCTGCTGTCCGGTTTCATCACGCCGCTGCAGAATCGCCGCGCCGATGAGTATGGCGGCAGTTTCGAGAACCGCCTCCGTTACCCGCTCGAAGTCTTCGCGGCGATGCGGGAGGCATGGCCGCGGGATCGGCCAATGTCGGTGCGCATATCCGCCAGCGATTGGGCGGGCGATGAGGGCATCACGCCGGAGGACGCCGTACTGATCGGCGAGGCCTTCGCGCGCGCGGGCGCGGACTTGATCGACGTGTCCGCCGGCCAGACCTGGGAGGGCCAGCAGCCGGTCTACGGCCGCATGTTCCAGACCCCGTTCAGCGACCGGATCCGGAACGAGGGCCGGCTGGCGACAATGGCAGTTGGCAACATCTACGAACCGGATCATGCCAACTCCATCCTGGCGGCCGGCCGAGCCGATCTCGTCGCGTTGGCGAGGCCGCATTTGGTTGACCCCTTCTGGACGCTGCGAGCGGCTGCCCAGCTCGACTATCGCGATGTCCACGTGCCGCCGCAGTATCTCGGCGGAATGGCCCAGCTGGCTCGCAATCTGAAGCGGGAGGCCGAGGCCGCGGCGACGCTGAAGGCCTAGCTAAAGCGACACCGGCTCCAGGAAGACGCCACCGGCCTCATAGCCCCGAGTCCATCGAATCAAGGCGCGCACCGGTTCTATTTTCCCCACTCGAAGCAACACTTCCGATCCGACCTCGAGCTCGCAGCGCGACATCAACCGGAACCCATCGCGAGACACGTCCGTGATGACGACCGCAAGCTCGCAGCCGTCAGCCTCGCACAGGACAGCGTCACAATGCACGCTGACGCGTGGATGGCGCTCCGTGTAGCTGGGTCCGCTCCGTCTCCCATCCCTACTCATTTCTGGTCCCCGCAAGAATTTGCAGCGGGCGCTTCCCAGCCATTTCCGCGCGCAAACAGCGCAGGATCGGGCCGTCACGCCTGGAGAGCAGCGTCCACTCCGCTCTTCAGCTGGTCCACGTCCAGCCAAGAGACTGACATCAGTTGATTAATCAGCCGCTAAATGAGTTTGGTTTGCGCCTGATTTACCTACACAATGGCCCATTCAAATTCGCCTTCGGACATGACGCCAACAATTCGTTCCGTCGCGCGTTGCATGGGGTTGGAAGCGCATCATGGCAGGCTACCGCCACAGCAACCCGGACAGGGCCAAGGCTGCGGTCGCGGCGCTGCTGGTCCATGCCGCAATCGGCGCTGCATTCTTGACCGGCCTCGTAACCAATGTCTCGCGGCGCCCGTCGGAAGTCATTCAGACCTTCGACGTCACGGAACCGCCGCCGCCGCCGCCGCCAGTCGTCGAAATCGAAGAAAGCGCCCCAAAAGGTGACCCTGGCGAAGCCGGCAAGAAGGCTGAGCCGACGCCGATCGTCGCGCCGGAGCCGAGGATTGAGGTTCCAGCGAAGCCGCCGGTCGTTGCCGCTCCCGTTCCAGCCCAAGGGACAGCGCCTTCGGCCGGAGCGGCCCAGGCCGGAACCGGTACGGGAGCGGGTGGCTCGGGAAGCGGACTGGGCGGTGGTGGCGCCGGCGGTTCCGGTTCCGGTGCGGGCTTCACGCCGGCACGCCGGATCTCCAAGATCCCGGATCGTGAATATCGCCGCTTCGTCGCCGCCAGCGGTTTGCGGCGCGGAAGCGTCGCCATTACCGTCAAGGTCAACACGGATGGCCGGGCCTCCGACTGCCGGGTCGTGCGATCGAGCGGCAATTCTGGCGCCGACTCGCTGATGTGCCAGCTGACGATCCGCTATGTTCGCTTCCGGCCGGCGCGGGACCCGCAGGGGCGGCTGGTGGCCCAGGATATTACCTGGGTGCCCGACTGGGCGCCAAACTAGATCAGCGCGCCGCTGCGGCCTGCCCTCCGGCATGCGCCATCCGATCACGGTCGCGGCCATAGATGTCAGGGAAGGTCGCCAGCTCGGCTCCGCTTGGCATGACGGTGAAATAGGTAATGTAGACGGGTACTGGCCTGGGCAGGTCAACACGCTGTTCGGGCCTGCTCGATGACGTGCTGAGCGGCTCGCCGTACATCCAGCGAGCGAGGCGCGGCGCATCCTCCAGCCGCACGCAGCCGCCACTGAACATGCGGGACGCCTCAGTCAGCAGTTCCTTCTGTGGCGTGTCGTGGAGATAAATGCCCTGGCTGTTCGGGAACATGAATTTCATCTTCCCCATCGCGTTGCCCGGGCCAGGCAGTTGCCGGATCCAGACTTCCTTGGTGCCGTCGGCGACTGCCTGCCAGTCGATCGTCGCCGGGTCGAGCTTCGTCGCCTCATTGGTCCAATCGGACATGACCTGGTAACCGTGGGTCTTGAGGTAGGACAGCCCCTCCTTGACGACATTCGGTCCGATCCGCTCGGCAGCAAGATCGGTCGGCACGTACCAATAAGGGTTTAGCGAGGTGAAGCGGATCAGCGCCGCCATCATCGGCGTCGGGTTCTTCGGCTTGCCGACAACGACCTTCATCGAATCGGCGATGTCGCGATTCTCATACATCGTCAGCCGTTGGGCAGTGGCATTGACGATAATGTGGCGGCCGTTGCCGGAGGGCAGCGCACGGGCTCGTTCGAGGTTGAGGCGCAGGAGCTGCCGGTCAGCGCCGCCCCGGCCGCTAATCAGGGCATGGCGAAGGCCAGCATAGATTGGATGCATCCAGCGCATGTCGCTGAGATAGGCTTGAAGCGAGGGCGCGGCCGCAGCAGCGTCGAGAAGGTCGCGGGGACTCGGCGCCTTGGGCCTCAGCTCCGGATCGACCCAGATCATCCCCCCCGTCGGTGCCCGCTTGAGATCGTCGACATAGGCGACGAAGGCCTGGCTCAGCAGCATGTCCGCCTTGCGTATCTGCCCTGGCGTACGCGCCGTGCGAATGGCCATGGCGAGCTGCGACACGCGATAAGTGCGTGGATTGAGGCCGTCAGCCTCAGCCGTACGCAGGTAGTCGAGCAGGAGCAACGGCTCGACGCCGGCTCGCTCACCATCGCGCAGCCAGAGCGGCCTCCCGCCGCGGGCTGCATAGAAGTCGGCTAGGGATTCTCCCCGTGCAGGCGCAACGAGTTCATCGGCTGTGGCCGTGGCCGCCGCCTGCGATGCGGAGATTGCCGGAGCGATGGCCAATGCCATCGCGCACAGCGAAAGGCGCGCCGGTCGCCCTAGGCAACCGGCGCGCTTGTAATTCAAGGCAATTGGACTGCGGAGCATTAACCCCGCTCGCCGACACCCATCGGAGGCGGCGGCGCAGTCGTCGCCGGTGGGTTGGTCTCAGGCGTACCGGCATAATATTGGCCGTTGTACATATAGCCGTCGACCCGGCCGTCGTTGTTCTGGTCTGACCAGATGGCGCCGGCGAGACCGCCGACCACCGCACCGGCAATCGCGCCCTCAAGGACGCTGACGCCCGGAATTAGGGCACCGGCGCCTGCGCCCAGCGCACCGCCAACCGCAGCGCCAGTCGCGACGCGGCCGAGGGTATTGTCGTAGCCTGACGGCGTGCCGGCATAATAATTGCCGTTATAGGTATAGCCATCGACCCGGCCGTCGTTGTTGGCATCGGACCAGACAGCTCCGGCGAGACCGCCAATGGCGGCACCGACCACGGCGCCTTCAACAATCCCGACTCCACCGGTCAGGGCGCCTACAGCAGCACCGCCGGCGGCGCCGACCGCGGCCCCCGTTCCGACGTCCGCCATGCGGGCGTCGTCGACCGAGGTGCAAGCACCCAGCGACACCGAACCCGCCAGCAGGACGGCGATCATGGACTTCCTCATCACACAGTCTCCCTTTTCGTTCATGATGGCCTATGCATCCGGGGCCCCTTCCCCCTTTGGAGTCGGCGCATGAGGTCGCTGTCGGAACGACACTGGACCGAAACGGTTCCCGGAAAAGGGAGCGAAAAGGACGCTTTCAGAACAGTTGCGCGCCAACGGCACCCCTTAACAGTGCAAGCGCGAGCCATTAGGCCAATCGGCGCATGAGCCCGTCAAATCATGGATGAAGTCGCAACCCTGCTCCTCTTTGGAGCTACAGGCGACCTGGCGAAGCGAATGCTTTTGCCCTCTCTCTACGGACTCGATGCCGACGGCTTGCTGCCGGCCGATCTGACCATCATCGGCGCTGCCCGCACCGAGTTGGGGAATGAACAATATCGGGAGCGCGCTCTCGAAGCCCTCATCCAATATCTGCCCGATGGATTCTACCAACCCAATGTCGCGGAGCGCTTTCTCAAGCGGTTACGCTACGTCGCGATAGACGCTAACCAACTGGAAAGTTTCCCGAAATTGGCAGATGCGGTCGGCGACTGCGGTCCCGGGCTCGCGATCTTCCTGTCCACCGCACCCTCCTTGTTCAAGCCGACTATCGATGGCCTCGCCTCGGTCGGCCTCGCCTGCCCAAGCGTCCGCATGGCGCTTGAGAAGCCGCTCGGAAGCAACCTTGCCTCCAGTCGCCAGATCAACGACGCTGTCGCCGCTCATTTCCCGGAAGAGCGGACGTTTCGGATCGATCATTACCTCGGTAAGGAGACGGTTCAGAACCTCATCGCCTTGCGGTTCGCCAATTCGCTGTTCGAGCCGCTGTGGAATTCGGCTCATGTTGACCATGTGCAGATCACCGTTGCCGAAACGATCGGAGTCGAAGGCCGCGAGGAATATTACGACGGCGCGGGCGCGCTTCGGGACATGGTGCAGAATCACATGCTCCAGCTGCTTGCACTCGTCGCGATGGAGCCCCCGACCAGCTTCGACGCCACCTCGGTGCGCGACGAGAAGGTCAAGGTGCTGCGCTCTCTTCGTCCGCTCGATCCAGCCGACAGCGTCACCGGCCAGTATGAAGGCTATGCCGGGGATATCGGGCGCGAGAGCGAAACCGAGACCTTCGTGGCGCTGAAGGTGCATGTCGACAATTGGCGCTGGAAGGGCGTTCCATTCTACCTGCGCACCGGCAAGCGCATGGCAGATCGCGACACTGAGATATTCATCCAGTTCAAGCCGGTACCTCACGACGTCTTCGCCGAACGAGGCGCGGTGTCGAGGCCCAACAAACTGACCATCGGCCTCCAGCCCGAAGAAACGATTCGGCTCGAGCTGATGGCCAAGACCCCTGGCCTGGGCCGCGACGGCGTCCGCCTGCGCGAAATCCCGCTCGATCTCGGCCTGGCCAATGCCTTCAGCGAATATCGTCGGCGCATCGCCTATGAGCGCCTGCTGCTCGACCTCATCGAAGGCGATCCGACCCTGTTTGTTCGCCGCGACGAGGTCGAGGCGCAATGGACGTGGATCGATCAGATCCGTGTCGGCTGGGCCGAGGCGGGTGTTGTGCCCAGGCGCTATGCCGCAGGAACCTGGGGCCCGGCCGCGGCGATGGAGCTGGCCGGGCGCGACGGCGTGAGCTGGCACGAATAATGGCGATCCATCCGACTCTCGCCGGCGTCACCGACCGAATCATCGAGCGGTCGCGGTCGACCCGCCGCCGGTATCTTGAGCTGATGGCCGAGCAAAAAGAGCGCGGCATCACCCGCCCACGCCTCAGCTGCGGCAATTTTGCGCACGGCTTCGCCGCTGCCGGGGAAGACAAGGATGCCATCAAGCGGCTGGCCGGGCCGAATATTGGCATCGTCACCGCCTACAACGACATGCTCTCGGCGCATCAGCCCTACGGGCGCTATCCCGAGCAGATCAAAGTTTTCGCTCGCGAGGTTGGCGCGACGGCACAGGTCGCCGGAGGGGTTCCGGCGATGTGCGACGGCGTGACCCAGGGCCAACCGGGCATGGACCTGTCCCTGTTCAGCCGGGACGTCATTGCCTTGTCGACAGCCGTCGCCCTCAGCCACGGCATGTTCGACGCGGTCGCCCTGCTTGGCATTTGCGACAAGATCGTGCCCGGCCTGTTGATCGGCGCGCTGCGCTTCGGCCATTTGCCGGCGCTGCTTATTCCCGGCGGACCGATGCCCTCGGGTCTCGCCAACAAGGAAAAGCAGAGGGTTCGCCAGCTCTATGCCGAGGGCAAGGCGAGCAGGGAGGAGTTGCTCGCCGCCGAGGCGGCCTCCTATCATTCATCGGGCACCTGCACCTTCTACGGCACCGCCAATTCCAACCAGATGATGATGGAGCTGATGGGCCTGCACGTGCCAGGCGCGGCCTTCGTCAATCCGAATACGCCTTTGAGGCAGGCGCTGACCCGGGCGGCGGTGCATCGCCTCGCCGGGCTGGGCAAATCCAGCGAGCGCATGCTCGGCGAAGTCGTCAGCGAAAAGGCGATCGTCAACGCAATGGTCGGGCTGCTGGCGACCGGTGGCTCGACCAACCATGCCATCCATCTCCCGGCGATCGCCCGTAGCGCCGGGATTTGCATCGACTGGCAGGATTTCGACGAGTTGTCGGCGGCTGTGCCGCTGGTCGCGCGGGTCTATCCCAGCGGCTCGGCCGACGTGAATGACTTCCACGCCGCCGGCGGCACCGGTTTCGTCGCCTACACCCTTCTGGGCGAGGGCCTGCTGCACGCCGACCTCCTGACGGCCGGGGCCGACGACCAGTCGGCCTATATCGGCATGCCGGAGCTTCACGGCGAGGAACTTGTCTGGAAGCCCGCCGAGGAAAGCAGCGACATCGCCGTCCTCCGGCCGGCGCGCGACCCGTTCCTGGCGGACGGCGGCATGCGTCTTGTCGACGGCAACCTTGGCCGGGCCATCTTCAAGACCAGCGCCGTCGACAAGGTGCGCTGGACGACACAGGCTCCCGCCATCTGCTTTTCGGACCAGGGCCAGGTGCTCGATGCCTTCCAAAAGGGCGAGCTCGACCGCGACTGCATTGTCGTCGTCCGCTTCCAGGGACCGCGTGCCAACGGAATGCCCGAGCTGCACAAGCTCACGCCGGCGCTCGGCGTCGTCCAGGACCGCGGCTACAATATTGCCCTCGTCACCGACGGCCGCATGTCCGGCGCCAGTGGCAAGGTGCCGGCCGCCATTCATGTCTCTCCCGAAGCCCTTCCGGATGGGCCGCTGGCACGCGTGCGCGATGGCGACGTGATCCGGTTATGCGGCCATGACGGCGAACTGCGAGTCCTCGACGTCGACCTCGCCAGCCGCGATCCCGTGCCGGCCCCGCCGCCCCCGGTCGGCACCGGCCGCGAATTGTTCGCTCTGATGCGTCACCACGTCGATATGGCGGAACAAGGCGGCTCCGCCTTCCTCATGGCCATGGAGGCCGAAAGCTAGTTCGGGAACCTGGCGGAGACGGAGGGATTCGAACCCTCGGTACGGGAATTCCCCGTACGGCGGTTTAGCAAACCGCTGGTTTCAGCCACTCACCCACGTCTCCGGCTGCGGCGTGAGGCGGGCATGTAGCGAAGCGATGGGCTAGCTTCAACCGCCCGCGAAGCGCCAGCGCAAGGTTTCGCCGCAATGGAACGGCACCAGGCCCGCGACCTCGTCCGGGACGATCTGTTCGACCTGCTCCAGGGTCACTGTTCCCTCGTTGAGCGGCAGGCCGTAGAAATTGGCGCCATGCTCCGAGGCGAAGCCTTCGAAACGGTCGAGCGCCCCCTCCTCTTCGAACACTGCGGCGTAGCTCTCGAGGGCATAAGGCGCGTTGAAGATGCCCGCGCAGCCGCAGGCCGATTCCTTGGCCGAACGCGCATGCGGAGCGCTGTCCGTGCCGAGGAAGAACTTCGCCGATCCCGACACCGCCGCCGTGCGGACTGCCAGGCGATGCGACTCTCGCTTGGCGACCGGCAGGCAAAAAGCGTGGGGCCTGAGACCGCCGGCAAAGATGGCATTGCGGTTGATGTGGAGATGCTGCGGCGTGATCGTCGCCGCGACCGTCGCCGGCGCGTCGCGAACGAAGTCCGCGGCTTCGGCGGTAGTGATGTGCTCGAAGACGATCTTCAGGTCGGGGAATTCGTCGACCAAGGGCGACAGGATGCGATCGATGAACACCGCCTCGCGGTCGAAGACGTCCACCTCCGCGTCGGTCACCTCGCCATGCACGCAGAAGACCATGCCGACAGCCTGCATGCGTTCCAGCGCGGGGTAGATGTTGCGAATCGCGGTGACCCCACTGGCGCTGTTGGTCGTGGCGCCCGCCGGATAGAGCTTGGCCGCGACCCACACGCCCTCCTCGAAGCCGCGGGCCAGCTCCGCCGGATCCGCTTCGTCGGTCAAATAGGCAGTCATGAGCGGCTCGAACCCATCGCCCGCCGCGGCGCGGATGCGGTTCTGGTAGGCGGCCGCCGCCTCGACGCTTGTCACCGGCGGCACCAGGTTGGGCATAACGATGGCGCGCGCAAACTGCCTCGCGGTGAACGGAGCAACGCGATCGAGCATCTCTCCGTCGCGCAAATGTACGTGCCAGTCGTCCGGCCGGCGAATGGTCAGGCTTTGCAAGCTCACACAGGCGTCCCTAACTGAAGCGCATGGCCGCCACCACCCTTGCTGATCGAGCCGTCGTCCGCCTCTCGGGAGGGGACGTGCGCGGCTTCCTCAACGGCCTGGTCACGCAGGATGTCACCGGCGCGCTGCCGGTCTGGGCTGGCCTGCTGACGCCGCAAGGCAAGTGCCTGTTCGACTTCATCGTCTGGGACGATGGCGATAATCTGTTGCTCGATTGCGAGGCCGAAGCGGCCGATGACCTCATCAAGCGCCTGACGATCTACCGGCTGCGGCGGCCAATCGGTATCGAGCGCGACAACAGCCTTGCCGTCCATTGGTCGCCGGGCTTTGACGAAGGCACGCTCGATCCGCGGCTGCCGCAACTCGGCCGCCGCTGGCTCGGCCCGGAGAGCGATCCCGCGCATGGCTGGCTCGAGAATCGCCTCCGCCTTGGCGTATGCGAAGGCCGCGCCGAGCTCGGCGACCTGCTCTGGCTCGAATGCAACGCCGCCGAGTTGAACGGCGTCAGCTTCACCAAGGGCTGTTTCGTCGGCCAGGAAAACACCGCCCGGATGAACTGGCGGCAGAAGATCAACCGGCGGCTGTTCGTGGTCGAGGGGGACGGCGGCGAGCGTGTGCGCGTCCGCTATCCGGAGCTTGGGCTGGCCGTCGTCCATGCCCGGACCGGCGAAATTCCTGACGGAGCGATGATCCCGGCCTGGCTGCAAGCTGCGCTCCAAGGTGGCACTGACCTGCCAATCCTGTGATAAGGCCCGGTGAGGCAAGCAGGGGGGATCCTGTGTGACCGACGTCTTCCTCAGTTATGCGCGCGATGACGAGGCGGTCGCGCGGCGGGTCGCCAAGGGTCTTGAGGCCGCCGGCCATAGCGTCTGGTGGGATACCCATCTTCCCGCCCACCGCTCCTATACCGAGGTTATTGAGGAACGTCTGGGGGCCGCCAGGGCAGTCGTCGTGCTGTGGTCGGCCAAGGCCGCCCAGTCGCAGTGGGTTCGGGCGGAAGCCGATTTCGCGCGCTCGCACGGCAAGCTCGTCCAGGCCCGGATCGGTGACGCCATGCCGCCCATGCCGTTCAACCAGATCCAGTGCGCCGACCTCAAGGGCTGGAAGGGCGGCGCCAGCCATGCCGGCTGGTCAAAACTGACCGCCAGCCTTGCCGAGCTCATTTCCGGCGAAGAGCCGACTGGAGCGCGCGTGCTCGAGCACGTGCGCTGGTGGCAGGTCCCGAAGGCGCGCTGGCTGGCGGCCGCCGGTGTCCTGCTGCTCCTTCTCGCCGCCTTGCTGGCGCCGCAATTCACCGGCCTCGAGGATGGCAAGCCCGTAGTCGCGGTCCTGCCATTCGAAAGCCTCGACCGGCGCGACGAAAGCCTGGTTGCGGGGATCTGGGAGGATACGCGCCAGGCGATCGGCCGCAACCCGCAATTGCTGGTTCTCGGGCCGAACACGTCCGAGCAGCTGGCGGAGAAAGGCGAAAATGCCGCCCGCAATGCAGCCGACTACCTGGTCCAGGCCAGCGTCCGCTCGGTGGGCGACCGCATACGAGTCAACACCAACCTCGTCCGCACCGAGGACGGTGCCCAAATGTGGAGCGAGAACTTCGACCGACGTCTGGATGATGTCTTCGCCCTGCAAAGCGAGATCGCCCGCGAGATCGAGGGCCGCATCCGTGGCCGGCTGGCCGAGAGAGGCGGCGTCATGCCGGAGAACATCGCCACAAGCGGCGAGGTTTATGCGCTTTACAGCGACGCGCGTGCGAAGGTCAGGAAGCGCCAGTTCGTGCATTTTGCGGCGGCGGCGAAGCAGCTTGAGCGTGTCACCCAAATGGACCCCAATTTCGCGCCGGGCTGGGCGACATTGGCGGTCATCAGCAGATTCGGATTGGACAGCGTCATTTCGGGCGATGCCGAGGCGCACGCGCGACGCGCGATTGCCTTGGCGCCCAACCTCGCCGCCGGGCACGCGGCGCTCGGTTTCGTCCTCCAAAAGGGCCCTGCGGCGCAGGCGGCCCTGCGCCGGGCCCTGGAACTCGATCCCAATGACTTCGAGGCGATGAACTGGCTGGCCAACAGCCACGACCGAAGCCAGGTTGACGAACGGCTCCGGCTTTACTCCAGGATCGTCGAAATCGAACCTTTATGGTGGCCGGCAATCCACAACAAAATCGATCTCCTGTTCGACAAGGGCAATATTGCGGCGGTGGAGCAGGAAGTTGCGCGGGTTGAGAAACTTGGCAACGAGTCGCTGGCTGCAAACATCAAGATGATACTGCTCACAAAGACCGGCGACCTGTCCGGCGCGATCAACCTCGGCCTGTCGCGCTACCGGGGCGCTTCTGAAACCGAACGTGAACTGATCGGGCTTTCGCTCTTCCCAGCCCTGCATCAGCTCGGCCATCATGACGTGGCTGACCAGCTATTCCCGCCACCCAATGACTATATTCCTTTCATCCGCACCAACGATCCCCGCGCCCTCGACATGTTCGAGGATCAATATGAGCCCGCGGCCTTCTGGACCCACGGTCCTCTCCCGGTCATTGGAGCCAGGGTCTACCTGTTAAACAACCAGGGTCCGAGGCTGGCGAAGCTGTACGGGGCGGTCGCATCGTCGCCGGAGCAGTTCGAGAAGCTCATTGGAATGCAGCAGCTGCCCGACATCGCCCCCAGCGTTGCCCTGGCCCTCAGGAGCGCCGGTGAGCAGGCGCAGGCGAGGAAACTGCTCGAGCTTGCCGAGACCCGCGCAAAGGAGCTCGACCTTCGGCCCGTCGATGGCCTCATCGCGCTGGCGCGAATCCACGCGGTCCAGGGGCGCACCGACGAGGCGGTCGGCGAATTGTCCGAAGCCGTTCGCAGGGGCTGGATACCGCCCTTCCTGCCGATCCACACCGACATCGCGCTGGACCCGCCCCTCGCCGAGCTAAAGACGGACCCGCGCTTCGAGCGGCTGCGGCAGCAAATCCTCGGCCATCTTGCCAAGGAACGCGCCGAGCTCGGAGCGATTACGCTAAACTAGGCCTCTAGTCTGGCGAAGGCGCGGACCGGGAAGCTGCCCATGCCTGCGATCCTTGGCGGCGCGGCGGTGAAAGCGAAGCCCTCGTCGGGCAAGGCGCCGAGATTGGTCATATGTTCGCAGATGAGTATGCCAGCGCGCAGCAGCGTCGAATGGACTGGGCGGCTCTTCGTCCGCGTGTCATCGATATTGTAGCTGTCGATGCCGACCAGCTTCGCGCCTTGGTCGACAAGCCAATCCGCCGCTTCGGCGGTCAGGAAAGGATGCCCCTCGAAATAGGCGTCACTGCCCCAGTGCCGGTCCCAGCCGGTGTGGACCAATACGGCCTTGCCGGCTACCGCGAGCCCTTCGAATTTCTCGACGCCGACCGCGAGGCCGTTTTCCCATGGCCGGCGGACGACCAGGCCCTGTAGCGCCGCCAGCTGATCCAGATCGATGCCCGACAGGTCGGCGCCATCCTCATAGCGGTGGAAGGGCGTATCGAGATAGGTGCCAGTGTTGGCGATCATGTCGATTCGGCCGATCTGGAAAGACGAGCCGTCGTCGTAATTGGCGGCCGAAGCCTCGCGCGTCCAAAAGTCGCAAATCGCCGGGCCTGGAAAGCCTTTGTAGGTCGTCATTCCCTCGACGATCAGGTGGCTGAGGTCGACGAGCCTTTGCGTGTCGCGATCCGCCAAAGCGCCACTCCCCCAATCAGCATCCAGATGACGTTGAGCGCGGCCGAAGGCAATGCACCATGCCACCACCCATTGACGATGAAACCGGCCGCGCCGAACACGTTCATCCACTGATAGGATTCCGACTGACCGGTCAGCTTCCCCATCGACAGCAACAAATAGGCAAGCAGGATCAGCGCCGCGCCGGCCCAGCCGGCAACCTCGACGAGGATCTCGACTGGGCTCAGCTTGCCAGCCTCCTCAGCACGTACGGCAGGATGCCGCCGGCGTGAAAATATTCGAGCTCGTTATAGGTATCGATGCGGCAGCGGGCGCGGATCGTGCGACGCGTTCCGTCCCTGTCCGTGACGACAACGTCCACGTCCTGCCGCGGTTTGATGTCGCCAATGCCCTTGATCGTGAAGGTCTCGCTGCCGTCGATCTTGAGCACGTTCGCGCCCTCGCCTTCCTGGAACTGCAGCGGCAGCACCCCCATGCCGACCAGGTTCGAGCGGTGGATCCGCTCGAAGCTCTCGGCAATGACGGCGCGCACGCCCAGCAGCATGGTGCCCTTGGCCGCCCAGTCGCGCGAGGAGCCGGTGCCATATTCCTTGCCGGCGATGACGACGAGCGGCGTGCCGTCGACCTGGTAGCGCATGGCGGCGTCATAGATCGGCATCTGCTCACCGGTCGGCGCGTAAAGGGTGTAGCCGCCCTCGACATCCTTCAGCATGCGGTTGCGGATGCGGATGTTGGCGAAAGTGCCGCGCATCATCACTTCATGGTTGCCGCGGCGGGCGCCATAGCTGTTGAACTCCAGCCGCGGCACGCCCTTGTCGATTAGGTATTTCCCCGCCGGGCTGTCGAGCTTGATCGATCCGGCCGGAGAGATGTGGTCGGTAGTGATCGAATCCCCGAACACCGCCAGCGCCCGGGCGCCATCGACATCAGTCAGTGGCTCCGGAGTCATGGTCATGCCCTCGAAATAGGGCGGGTTGGCGATGTAGGTCGACGCCTCCGGCCAGTCGTAAGTGTCACCGCCGGTGACCTCGATCGCTCGCCAGCGATCGTCGCCGCGATAGACGTCGGCGTAGCGGGCGCGGAACATGTCGGAATTGACATGCGCGTCGATCAGCGCGCGGATCTCGTCGTTGGTGGGCCAAATATCTTTGAGAAAGACCGGCTCGCCGTTGCGGGCGGTGCCGAGCGGCTCGTTGTTCATGTCGGTCCGGACCGTCCCCTTGAGCGCGTAGGCCACCACCAATGGCGGCGAGGCGAGATAGTTGGCACGGCAGTCGGGCGACACTCGTCCTTCGAAATTGCGGTTCCCCGACAATACCGAGCAGACGACGAGATCCTTCTCGTTGACGGCCTTGGAGATCGGTTCGGCCAGCGGACCGGAATTGCCGATGCAGGTCGTGCAGCCATAGCCGACGAGGTCGAAGCCGATGGCGTTGAGGTCTTCGCTGAGCCCGGCGCGGTCGAGGTAATCGGTGACCACCTGGCTGCCCGGCGCGAGCGAGGTCTTGACCCACGGCTTGCTGTCTAGCCCGAGCGCCCGAGCCTTGCGGGCGACTAGGCCGGCGGCGACCAGCACCGAGGGATTGGAGGTGTTGGTGCAGCTGGTGATGGCGGCGATCACGACGTCGCCATTGCCGATGTCGAATTCCTCGCCCTCGACCGGGACCCGCGGGTCGTTGTGCTTCTTGTAGCTGACCTCCAGCTCGTCGTTGAAGCGGTTGTCGACGTCAGACAGCAGCACCTTGTCCTGCGGGCGCCGCGGTCCGGCCAGCGACGGCTGGACGGACGCCATGTCCAGCTCGAGCGTATCGGTGAACAAGGGTTCGGGCGTGCCGCCGTCGCGCCACATCCCCTGTGCCTGGGCATAGGCGCGGACCAGCTCGATGCGGCTTTCCTCACGTCCGGTAAGGCGAAGGTAGTCGATGGTCCGCTCGTCGATCGGGAAGAAGCCGCAGGTGGCGCCATATTCCGGTGCCATGTTTGCGATTGTGGCGCGATCCGCCAGGCTCAGCGCGTCGAGGCCCGGTCCATAGAATTCGACGAAACGGCCGACGACGCCCTTGGCGCGCAGCATCTGCGTCACTGTGAGCACCAGGTCCGTGGCGGTGATGCCCTCGCCTAGCGCGCCGGTCAGGCGGAATCCTACGACTTCCGGGATCAGCATCGAGATTGGCTGGCCGAGCATCGCCGCCTCGGCCTCGATGCCGCCGACGCCCCAGCCGAGCACGCCTAGGCCGTTGACCATCGTCGTGTGGCTGTCGGTGCCGACCAGCGTGTCCGGATAAGCAACCTCCTCGCCGGCCTGGTCCTTCGAGGTCCAGACCGCCTGGGCGACATGCTCCAGGTTCACCTGGTGGCAGATGCCGGTGCCGGGCGGCACCACCTGGAAGTTGTCGAACGCCTGGCTGCCCCATTTGAGGAACTCGTAGCGTTCGGAGTTCCGGGCATATTCCAGCTCGACGTTTTTGGCGAAGGACTGGGGGGTGCCGAACTCGTCGACCATGACGCTGTGGTCGATGACCAGGTGCACCGGCACCAGCGGATTGATCTTCTGGGCGTCGCCTCCAAGCGACTTCATCGCATCGCGCATGGCCGCCAAATCGACCACGGCCGGAACACCGGTGAAGTCCTGCATCAACACGCGGGCCGGGCGGTACTGTATCTCGCGATTGATCTGCCGGTCCTTGAGCCAGTCGACCATGCACTGGAGGTCGTCGCGAGTGACGGTGACGCCGTCCTCGAAGCGGAGAAGATTCTCCAGCAGGACCTTCATCGAGAAGGGCAGGCGCGAAATGTCGCCCAGGGCCTGCGAGGCCTTTTCGAGGGAGTAATAAGCGTAGGTCTTGCCTCCGGCTTCCAGCGTCGAGCGGGTGTTAAGGCTGTCCTGGCCGGTCGGGATCATTGCGCTTCCTTGGTCTCGCTTGGCGGGATGGCAGCGCCCTTAACAATTGCGGGAGCCCGGCGAAAGGGCTGGACCCTCGCTCTAAATGGTGGTGGCGATCAGTGCCACGACGGCCGCGGCCATCACCGCCGTCGCCAGCCAGCCGAGCCACAGCAGCGCCCCGTGAACCTTGAAGACACCCATCACCGACTTGCGCGTTGAAACCAGCATCATCACCGCCATCACTGGCACCGAGACGATACCGTTGATCATCGCCGCGAGCACCAGCGCTCTGATGGGATCGATCGGCGTGAAGTTCATCAGCGCCCCGATCGCGGTCGCGACGACGATCGTCGCGTAAAAAGCCTTCGCCCGCTTGGGCCGGCAATCGAGACCGACGGTCCAGCGGCGAGCCTCCCCCACCGCATAAGCGGCGGAGCCCGCAAGCACCGGGACGGCGAGGAGACCGGTGCCGACGATGCCCAAGGCAAAGATCAGCGCGGCGTAATCGCCGGCAATCGGACGTAGCGCCTGGGCGGCGTCAGCGGAGGTGCGGATGTCCATGATTCCGCCCGCGTTCAGCGTCGCCGCGGTCGTCAGGATGATCGCCAGGGCAACGAGGTTCGACGCCGCCATGCCGATCAACGTGTCATATTCGATGCGCTTCAGCTCAACGCGCCCTTCGAGCGGATCGCACTTGAGCGGCCGCGCGTCCGGATTGTCGTCGACCTCTTCTGCTTCCTCGGATGCCTGCCAGAAGAAGAGGTATGGGCTGATCGTCGTCCCGAAGATGGCGACGATCATCATCAATGTTTCCGTATTCCACTCGACGCTGGGAAGAACGAGTGCCCGAGAAGCGCTCGCCCACGGTATGTCGACCAGGAACAGGGTAACTACGTAGCTGAGCAGCGCCAGGGTCAGCCATTTGAGGACGCGCGCGTAGGCCTGGTAGCGCAGGATGACCTCAGCGGTGGCGCAGAAGACTGCGAACGCCAGCAGGAAACCGGCCGGCGGCAGGCCCGTGACCAGCGCCGTGGCATCGGCCATGGCCCCGAGGTTGGCTCCGATGTTGATGATGTTGGCGATCAGCAAAAGGAGGACCAGCGCGTTGGCTAGCCAGGCCGGGTAGTGTCGAACAAGATTCCCGGCGATGCCATGGCCGGTGACCCGGCCGATGCGGGCACTGATCATCTGCACCGCCGACATCAAGGGATAGGTGAGGATCATCGTCCAGCCGAGGCCGTAGCCGAACTGCGCGCCGGCCTGGCTGTAGGTGGCGATGCCGCTCGGGTCGTCGTCCGAAGCGCCGGTGATCAGCCCCGGGCCGACCACCCGGCGCCAGTCGAGCTTGCGCTGGCGGCTGGGAAGGCCGTTGCCATCTGGCTTTACCGGGCGGTCGTCACGCGCATTTGCCATCGCGCACTAACCTGTGATGGCGCGAAACGGTTGCCTCACAGCCAGCGGCTGCGCTTGGCAATCCAGAAGGGAATGATCGCGCTCGCCAGGATTAACGCCAGCGCGAAGGGGTAGCCATAAAGCCATTTTAGCTCCGGCATATGTTCGAAGTTCATGCCGTAGACACCCGCAATCAGCGTCGGCGGCATGAATACGACCGCGAACACCGAAAAGACCTTCATCACGAAATTCTGCTCGAGCGTGATCAGTCCGAGGCTGGCCTGAAGGAGAAAGGCAAGGTTCTCGGCA